>NZ_JBJHHG010000004.1:0-260758 GCF_045257065.1 Enterobacter sp. PP-008-ECC_S150
CCCCAAATCCGCCCCCAAAATCCCCAACTATGCGTAGCTCCTTCCAGTTTCGCAAAACCCCGCTTTACCGCCTCGCCGGCTTCCATCATCATGTCCCTGTTTCAAAATCATAACGTTTCGGTGCGCACCTGTTTTTTCTCCCTGCCCTATACTTTCAGTCTGACTGACTGGAGGTTTCTATGTGTGGACGTTTTGCACAAGCACAAACCCGTGAAGAATATCTTGCTTACCTTGCCGACGAAGCCGATCGCGACATTGCCTATGACCCTGAACCCATTGGCCGGTATAACGTTGCTCCCGGAACAAAAGTTCTGCTGCTGAGCGAACGCGACGAACAGTTGCATCTTGACCCGGTCCTGTGGTCTTACTCGCCTGGGTGGTGGGATAAAGCACCATTGATAAACGCGCGCGTCGAGACGGCAGCCACCAGCCGAATGTTTAAACCTCTCTGGCAGCATGGCCGGGCGATCTGCTTCGCTGATGGCTGGTTCGAATGGAAGAAGGAAGGCGACATGAAACAGCCCTACTTCATACACCGAGCCGACGGCAGGCCCATATTCATGGCGGCGATCGGAAGCACGCCGTTCGAACGAGGCGATGAAGCAGAAGGTTTCCTGATAGTGACGTCTGCAGCTGATAAGGGCCTGGTCGATATTCACGACCGACGGCCACTGGTTCTGTCACCTGAAGCGGCGCGCGAATGGATGCGCCAGGACATAGGCGGGAAAGAAGCTGAAGAGATAGCAGCAGACGGTGCCGTGCCAGCCGACAAGTTTATCTGGCACGCCGTGACGCGCGCCGTGGGTAATGTGAAAAATCAGGGACCAGAGTTAATCGAACCGGTCACTTAACAACGAGCAGATCCGAATATCTGGTCGTATACCGCGGCGACAGCATTTCACGCTTCATCTGCCACTGCTGCTGTATGCCCTGCCCGGCAAAATAAAGTGTACCCTTGCCGCCTTTGGCATTGAGATGGTCAAGGATCTGCATCAGCTGCGCGCTATCTTCGCGCGGTGCGTTCTCATCAAAGAGGTTTAGCTGAGCCACGCCCTGACTAAAGAAGTCGCCGAGCATGATCCCCGCTTTCTGGTACCGGTGCCCATCCTTCCAGATTTTGTCCAAGCACCTTACCGCGGCGTTAATGATGTCGCGGGAATCTTGAGTTGGGGTGAGAAGCTTCATTGAAGCGCTGTTACCGTAATACGGCTCATTAAGCGCGAATGGTGAGGTTTTCACGAACGCCGATATGTACCGGCAGTATTGATGCTCTACACGTAGCTTCTCGGCGCCGCGGGCGGCATAGCTGCAGATTGCCTGACGCATCTGCTCGTATTCGGTCACGCGTTCGCCGAATGACCGGCTGCAGACGATTTCCTGTTTCACCGGCGCGAATTCTTCAAGCTCAAGACAAGGCTCCCCGCGCAGCTCGCGCACCGTTCTCTCCAGCACAACGTTGAAGTGTTTGCGGATAACGGCAATATGGGTGTCAGCCAGGTCGAGGACGGTCTTAATGCCCATTGCTTCCAGCTTTTTACTGATACGGCGCCCCACTCCCCACACTTCATCAACTGGTAACAATGCCATGAGCTTTCGCTGGCGGTCGACATTCGACAGGTCCACTACGCCGCCAGTAGCCTTCCATGTCTTTGCAGCGTGATTGGCGAGCTTTGCCAGCGTCTTTGTCTGAGCAATCCCTACGCCGACTGCCAGACCGGTATTCCTGCGCACGGCATCTTTCAGCTCGCGACCGAACTCTTCCAGCACGCGGCAGTTACGCACGCCAGTCAGGTCACAAAAGGCTTCGTCTATTGAATAAATTTCGACGCGAGGGCTCATCTCCTCCAGTGTGGTCATCACCCGGTTGCTCATGTCTGCGTAAAGCTCGTAATTGGAGCTGAAGCAAACCACTCCATGCAGGCGGAAGTAGTCCTTACACTTGAAGTACGGATCGCCCATTTTAATGCCGAGCTTTTTGGCCTCCGCCGAACGGGCTATCACGCAGCCGTCATTATTCGAAAGGACGACGACAGGCTTTCCCCACAGATCCGGGCGGAATACCGTCTCGCAACTCGCATAAAATGAGTTCACATCCACCAGCGCAAACATCACATCACCGGATTATCGTCGACCCATACAGGGCTAATGGTATGGGTTACCACACCAACCAGGCGAACATCATCAAGAGCTTCGCCCTCTATGGCTTCGCCATCATCGGTAATGAGCACGTCACCTGCCCAGTACGCATGCTGCTGGCGGCCGCAAAACCAGATGAGCAACGTGTCTCCACGATTAAATGCCGATGCGTTTTCAATGACATCATAGCCTTCCTGCGTTTCGACAATGCTGGCAGAAGAAGGAAGGAATGGCTCAGTGACCGCAACAAAGGCGGCGTGTATGGCTGCTGCAGGACTCGGGAATCCCATGATGCACCTCCGATAGTTACTGTATATGCATACAGTATTATCGATCGGCGGTATCGATCAATAGCGTTTATAGTGCTACACTTCAGACCTTTCCGAATTCACTGATTTCTATAATGTTAAAGTTATTCGCCAAGTACACATCAATAGGCATCATCAACACACTCATCCATTGGATTGTGTTCGCCATATGCATCTACGCATTCCATACTGGTCAGGCGCTTGGCAACTTTGCCGGGTTTGTTGTCGCTGTGTCATTCAGCTTCTTCGCAAATGCCAGATTCACGTTTAAGTCATCAACCACGACCCTACGCTACATGCTGTATGTTGGATTTATGGGCACGCTAAGCGCTGCGGTTGGCTGGGCTGCTGATAAAACTGGAATGGCACCAGTCATCACGTTAATCGTATTCTCCGCAATCAGTCTGGTTTGCGGTTTCATCTATTCAAAGTTCATTGTCTTTAGGGATGCGAAATGAAAATTTCTTTGGTCGTTCCAGTCTTCAACGAAGAAGACGCGATACCTATTTTTTATAAAGCGGTTCGGGAATTTGAAGGGCTTCAGCAGCATGAAGTCGAGATTGTCTTCATCAATGACGGAAGTAAGGACGCAACAGAAGCGATCATAAATTCGATTGCTATATCAGATCCTCTCGTCAAGCCGCTATCGTTCACTCGTAACTTCGGCAAAGAGCCAGCTCTCTTTGCTGGTCTTGATCATGCTACTGGTGAAGCAATTATTCCAATCGATGTGGACCTACAGGATCCGATTGAAGTTATTCCTCATCTAATTGAGAAGTGGCAACAAGGCGCTGATGTGGTTTTGGCTAAGCGCGCAGACAGATCAACCGATGGACGACTTAAGCGTAAGACTGCTGAGTGGTTCTATAAGCTGCACAACAAAATCAGCAACCCCAAAATTGAGGAAAACGTCGGGGATTTTCGCCTGATGTCGAGGGATGTTGTGGAAAACATTAAACTCCTTCCAGAGCGAAATCTCTTTATGAAAGGTATCCTTAGCTGGGTAGGAGGAGATACTGTTGTTGTTGAGTATACTAGGGCTGAAAGGGTAGCTGGTGACTCAAAATTCAATGGCTGGAAGCTATGGAATCTTGCAATTGAGGGAATAACCAGCTTCTCTACCTTCCCTCTGCGCATGTGGACTTACATCGGCTTGTTAGTCGCAGGATTGTCTTTTATTTATGGCGCATGGGTGATTGTTGATACCATGGCGTTTGGGAACCCGGTAAGTGGTTACCCGTCATTACTGGTTTCCATTCTGTTCCTTGGCGGAGTGCAACTCATTGGTATCGGTGTTCTGGGTGAGTACATCGGAAGGACCTATAATGAATCAAAAAAAAGGCCTAGATATATTTTAAAGACCGGAGATAATGCATGAAGCAGATAAAGGAATATTTCATCATTATTCTTGTATTGGTTGCACCAATAATTTTAGCAAACATTTATTACATAGATGACATAGGCCGGTCAACACTAGGATACAGGTTCTGGTGGGAGGATGGCCGCCCACTTTCTGATCTATTGATGTCTGTTATTATGTTTAGCGGAACCATGGCCGACATCGCCCCTGTGCCTCTTCTTGCTGCATGCATTATGCTGTCATGGGCGTTTTACAGATTTGGCAAAGAGTTCTTCAACAACAAAAAAGGACTGTTTTTAATCCCTTTGTCATTTTTGATAAACCCGTTTTTCGTTGAGATTTTCAGTTACAGATTTGATAGCTTGACGATAATTTTTTCGGCAGTACTTTCTTTTGCTTTTTTATTTAATTTTTCCAGAAATAATTACACCAATGCATTGATTAACACGGCTTTAGTTGTTGGCGTGATGTGCTTATATCAGGCATCGGTCAACATTGTTCTTATATTTATCTCGCTTTCATTTTTCTTTGATGTTTACAAATTAAAAAAACCATTTGAAATAATAAAAATGTCAGCTTTGCGGGTTGCAAGTACGCTGGCAGGGCTGGCATTTTACATGAAGATAATATTGCCTTTAACATTAATGTCAGAGCATAGCGACAACCATCCGAGAGTATCAGATAATCTGATTACCACAGTAATCGATAACCTTAATGCTTACTACTCTTACGTGCAAGAGGTGATACTACCTTATGGAATGGGTAGTTATATTTTGCCAACCCTTATCATCATATCACTTATTTCTGCTTTGATTGTTTCTTATCGTTATTTAAAAGTAAATAAAGGAAAGTTTGCGTGGTTAATATTTGCCGCTTCTTTCGTTATAATATTTATTACTCCGGTTGCCGCGATAGGATCGCTTTTGGTGCTTGACAACCCAATGGTAAGATTCGCAAGAATTTACATAGGCTTTGGAGCTTATGTACTTTTTGTTTTATTCCTTGCTACGCTGGCATGCAAAGAAAGCAAAGTGCCATCTTTATTTGTTCTTCCTTTATACTTGTACATGATTGTTTTTACATGCGCGTATGCGAATGCCAGTAAGCATCAGGCTTCTGTTGACAAGCAAGTTATTGATTCTATAAAAGGTGACACAAAGGAAATCGACTACAACACAAACTATATAATTTTCAATGGTGCACCACCAAGATCCAGTATTCTTTTAAACTCCCAGAGAAACTTCCCGCTACTAGATACATTAGTTGTAAGTTATTTTGGTAACTGGATGTGGGCGTATAATTATATGTCAATGAACGGACTTAAACAGCGAGATCCTGGGTTTAACAGCGAGATAGTAAATACATCAATCAGGGATTTTTGCAATTACAAGCAGATAAGTAGAGCTCAAGATTATAACCTTTATCATGAAGGTATAAATTTAGTTGTAGACTTTAGCAAAAAAGACTGCATGAAATAATTACGTTACAAGTCAGTGAGAAGCCCCCGTCGCGACGGGGCCCTTCTCCACAATTACGCTCTCCCTCCTTCGAGCAGGAAGCGCTGGGTCCATGTACGTGCTGACCCGCTTTCTGCTACTCCAACACCTATTAGTTGTCCATTAACTTTAGATGCCAGTGAAGCGGGAGGAGAAAATGTAGCATCATCCGTTCCACGGGATAGTGACTTAGCATGAGTGACCCACGCATAGCTGGTATCTGTACTGAAGCACGTTACTGCGCCCGTAGTGTTGTAGCAAGACATGCTGACACTTGCAGGATAACTTATGTGGTTTGTCCCAATAGTTTTAGCGGCGTTACCGATACCAAGCCCATTCGTAGGCAATTTCACGAAATCCGGTGCGACACGGAGTGCGCTGTAGGATACAGAGCAGGCAGGTTGTACGTAAATCACGTTAGCAATGGTTGCATCCTCATAAGACAGCTTGACATCAAACTTACATCTAATCATTGCGGCCACGTAAAACTCAAACAGGTTTGGGGCACCGGCGCGTTTAGCCAACCAATGAGTGCCAAATGTATTTGTGTTATCCCATAAAATATCTCGTAACTCTACTGTGGTGGTTCCTGCTCCATCCCCTGAAACTGCCTGACAGCAATCCATGTGATTACCTGAGAAAACCCATCCGCGAGTAGATATTCTGAAGAAAAAGAACATGCTACCAGTTAGGTTGTTAGGGCAGAAGAACGTATTATCTGTTATTAGGATACGTGATGTCTCTGAATCCTGGGGTGCCGTAGTCCACACATCGCTGGCAACAAATGTTCTAATAATTTGTGTTATAGGCGCTACTCCAGAAATTGGATTAAAGTCGACGATGGTGCATTGGTTATTAGCAATAACAACGTCTGTTATAGATGTATCGGCATATATTTTCTCTGCGCCAATAGTACAAAACTGTCCAGTGATTACCGCAGTGTTTCCAATTACACGGACGTTGCTCATCAGTGGACCATGCCCGGCGATCTCACTACTATGCATTACTACAAACAGTCCTCGAACGCAGCCCTCAATGTAGTTGTATTCACAATAGGTGAAACTTTGATGCAGCTCTACCGCACAAGTGATTCGTTGAGCCAAGCCAGATTGGGCGGGGCTCATGAAGCAGTGACGAACGCCAGAATACGGGCACCCAATGTAGAATAAGGTCTGGTCAACGTTACGGTCTGTGTCCGTTTTCTTTATTTCGGTCACAGTGACGCGGCACACATCACAATTGGAGCCAAAACCGTTCCATCCAACAGTGCCAGCCCATGTAAGATCGCCCCCAGTAATATGGATATCCCTGACATTTACATTGTAGGATTTTCCGGTAGCAAATGCGTAACAAAGGGCTGAGCCAATAGGTTGAATATTTGCACCACAATCAATAACTCCGTTTCCTGTGATATTTGCGTCTCTTAGATCGCCTGCAGTCAGTGGGTCGTTACCATCGAACCCACATATAACGCAATAGCCCTTCTCATTGAAATAATCAGTGAGTTTTAGAGTAGCTCCAGCTTCAAAGTGAATATTGACACGAGACCGCCAGTGAATGATGCCACCGTAGTTCGCAATTTTATCGGATACACCATAAGATGCCAGATAGAAGGTAGTGCCAGCCGGAATGACAAGCGTTCCACCACCCGAGTCATAAAGAGCATCAATAGCATTCTGAATGAACTGACGGCTGTCTACGGTCGGGCCGGGTTGAATTACGTTTCCAGAAGAGTCGCAGTGGAAATCCCAGAGACTTACTCTTTCATCTAGCACCTCGGCTACTTTTCTATTGCTTGCATTAGCCGCGTTTTTATATTTATACCCAACAGATGAAGCACCAGAAGATGTCAAAAAGTATGCACGGATTGAAGCGTCACCAACACCTATCCATGCACCCGGACCTATGCCGCCAGAACTTTCTGGTGTTGAGTTCGCTGGCACGACCTTCCCACCAGAAGCAAACGAACCGGTCCATTTGTAGTATTCGCCGTCGGCAGTGTTGAGTAGTACTTCATTAGGGTTTTTGAGGGTCGCGCCGGTATTAAATGTCTTCCCGGTCAGGATTACGTAACCGTACGCCGCCATTGCCTGCTGAGAAAGATAGTTCATTCCCTCGATGGTGTAGTGCTTCACGCCAAAGCGATCAGTGTAGGTCCACCCGATTGATGTCACGAATTCATCAATTTTCCCCGCGTTAAATTTCAGGTCGCGAGGAGATTCACTTGGTACTGGGAGATTGGTCGGTTGCGTAGCCATATTGATTCCATAAAAAACCCGGCGCTGTGGCCGGGTTAGGTTGGTTGGGGACGGTTCTTATTGATAGATGGCGTCGCTGTATTCCGCGACGGTCAGAGATACCGTGTTATCGGTGTTAGGTTTGATGCTGTTTACTGTCCATAGCTGACTGTCCAGTTCTTCCACTGTTGCTATGAGATAGCGCGAGGGAAGCTGTACAGTGTCTCCGTTCCAGATATTGAGCTGAATGTTGGGTATTGCAGCGGTGAATCCGTACTTCGTATCGCTACGGGCGGTGGCCGGATAGCGCAGTGTCGGATTACCCAGGCTGTCGGTCACCAGCACATACATCGAGCCGGTAAACGTGATCGGCTCGCTGGTATCGAAGTTATTCCCGGCACGGCCGGTGATGTACCCATGCTGTTGGTTGCTGTCGTAGATGTCCGGCATCTGAATGACGCTGCCAACCTGAATGATTCCATCCTCAAATACTTTGGCGTTCATCTTCACCCGGGAGTAGATCAGACGTTTAGTTTCGCGCAGCGCGCGCTCACGGGCCTGATACTCGTTACGGAAGCCGACGATCTCCAGTTTGTTCGGGTTCTCCGCTTCCTGCTCGACGATGGCACCGTTCAGCACGCGATAGTTGATGTACGTCTTGTTATTGGTCGTCGGGTGAACGTAGGATACCTGCACACCGTCGTAACCGCCTGGCAACGTGGCTTCGTACGTCATTTTGTACTCGTCCGTCTTCATGTTGGCCCGGTTGAATACGGCAGCAGGATAATCAACTTTCTGATCACGGGTAAACGTCAGCACGCCGTCATCCCAGTAAGCCACCACTGAAGCCGCATTGCAGATCGCCTGCACGCGGTCACCGAGAGAGTCATTCTCATCGTCAAACGTATAGTCGAAGTAACCCAGACGTTCATCAGGCAGGCTTTCGGCAATCGAGTACAGTCCGTATAGGTCAATGCTGCTTACCGGCTGCTCGCCCATAATGAGCCAAGTATGCGCCACTGCATCAGCGAACGAGCGCGACGGCCGCAGCGTGTAATCTACCGTCTGCGTGTCCAGGTCGTACGTGATGGTGTAGCGCGTCACCAGCGCGTTATATTTTCGCTCGCGGCTGCCCAGCGCGTTCTCTGTCGCCCTCACCTTCACCCTTACAAGGGTATCTGTCGGGTGAACGACATTCGTCCGGATGTTGATGCTGTGGATCTCTTCGACCTTCAGCAGTGACGAGTCGCCGGAGTTATCCGTGCGCTGGAGGCTGACAGCGTATTTCCCGAAGCCGCCGGTTGGCGTGATTTTGTCAGTACGGTAGAAAACCTCACTGGTCGACTGGTGCGGGGTCGTCTGCCTGTACGTGAAAGTCTGCTGCGTGCCCGGAACCTGGTTGTAATCATCGTCGATTTTCCAGATGACTACCTTCCAGTTGGTTTCCTTCTTTCCGCCCAGGCTGGACTGCGTATGCAGCCACAGCTGCGTTGACTCGACCGGGGAGAAGAACGGCCCGACTACCAGCGCCTCGTTATCGTTAAGGATGAACTTCGTGGTGTTGATCGTTGCGTTCGCCGGGATGTCCTGCGGACCCTCCAGCTGGTTCATCGTAAACGTGTACCAGCGCACCGGGTTAACCACAGCGCCGTCGTTTGTTTCAACCGCAGAAATCAGCGTGCCGGAGAATGTAGCATCGGTAGTAACGGTGCCGGAGGCCGTGCTGTACGTCACATTGATGGTGAAGGTCACCGCGTGCGGCAGCACCAGCCCCATGAAATAGTCAAACTCGGCCTGCTTAACGATTTTCATCGCTATCTGTCCGCCGGAATACGTGCCACTAACCACAGTCGTTGCGGTTGCGCTCTCTACCGGGAAATCGCTGGCTTCGTTCTGCCCGGGAACCTCCTGCCCGTCGACGTCATCGAATCCGTAACCCTCAACGATCTGCGGTATAACTTCGCCCGGCTGATAGAACTGGAATTCAGCACCAGCCAGAGAACCCAGGCTCGACTCTGAGTAGCGCACTGACTCGTAATCGTATTTGCCGATCCCGATGCACATCCACTCTGTAACGTACTTCAGGCCGCCGTCGGTGGACGTCTGGTGCACGTATTCGAACACCGACTCCTGAATCAGATCCGGGAACGAACGAATCTGCCCGTAAATGTCCGGCTTGGCCTTGTAAACGCGGGCTGTGTTTGTCTGACCGGTCAGGCTATTGTTAGGCGAGTCGACAGAATTTCCACCGGTGTTTGCGATGGCTGGTTTCGGTGCCAGGAACGAAAATACCTGACCAACCACTTTAAAAATCGGGCTGAGGATGTCGCCGACTATGCCCTTTGGCTGGTCGAAAATCTGGATGTGGTCCAGCTCACTCAGCTCAAACGCCAGTTCGTCTTCATCACCCAGCCTTACGCCGTTGCGGACGATAAGCAGATCACGATGAAATGTAGCGTCATTGGCCGCCAGCCAGTCATAAAAAAGGGTGCCGTTTGGCACCCTGCAACGCAGCTTAGGCGTTCCTGGAAAATTCGATATCTCAACCAGCGCCATAAGAAAAATACTCCACTTTGGTGAATGCCCGCTGAATGACCAGCAACGAGTCCATGCGCACGCTTCCATTCTCGCCGCGCGAGTGCAGCGCCATCCTGTTCAGCACCAGGCCAACGTGCGCCGGTTGCGAGCCGCGGTATCCGACAAATATCCCGCCATCGACGGGCTTATCTACCTGGCGCCAGAAAACGACGTCACCCTGATAGCAGGTGAAGAAGTCCTCACCGGCTTCGTAGTCCGGCGTCTGGTGCAGTTCTATGCCGAGGACATGGCGGTAATACAGCACCACCAGCCCCCAGCAATCCACCTTCTCGAACGAACAGGCCCGGTTAGCCCACGGTACGCCGATCACCTTCCGAACAAAATCAGAGGTACTGAAGTCCTGTATATTCGACTGGATCATAAAGGCGACCGATATTGTTGTTCAGAGGATTGGTGACAGAAAGGGTTACCGATGCGGCATCAGCGTCGATGTCCACTGTCTTGACATATAACTGCCAGGACTTAATCGCCACAGAGACATCGCCGCTGTCGAATATCTGCCGCGTGGCCGTGATAGCTGTCAGCCGAGCCGCACCCTTCCACTGTTTCATCAGCGCTTTGATATCCGACGACAGCCGCCCAAGCTTCACCGTCGCGTCTATCACCGGCGTGCCGCTCTGCTGACTCTCTTCGATTTCAAAGCGCGCTGGCGTGTACTTCTGGCCGCCGAGCGTCTTGGGGAAGAACTGCTTATCGACGAGGCGCACATAGCCAAAGGATGGATGGTAGAACGTGATGGTGTCGTACAGACCGCGCGTCGGGCGCTGCTGCTTATATTCCCTGAAGCTTGGCATTACGGCACCCTCGGTAAAGATTCCGGGTCGCGCCCGTCTGGATAACCAGTAACAACGATATCCAGCCACGAATCCCACGGCGGCGGCAGCTCAACAATGATGTCGTCGAACTCGTCGTCGGCGTTGTAGAGGTGGTTCGCAATAACGGTACCCGTCCATGTCACAATTCCGCCATCGATGCTGGTTTGCACCGGCATCTGCGTGAAGTGAAGTTCCTGCAGCTGCAGGCCACTGCCGCCCAGGTTGATATTCATCCGGAACCAGTTCAAGCCCCGGTTGAGATAGTTCGGGCTGCGCAGCCACTGCTGGAAAGCACGCTCCTGCGCCAGGGTGAAGATCCACGTCAGCGACCAGGTTACTTTCAAATCGTCGGTTTGATTCTCGAAGATGGCCGGGCCGACCGCTGGCTGATCGGTCTGGAACCCGGTATCGAGCGTCATGTTTTTGCTGGCCTTCTGAGCCAGCGGCAGCCAGTCGGGATAGTCGATAATTGGCATCAGCCCTGCCCCCTTGGCGTGCGTTTGGCGGTAGTATTTCCTATGATTGCTTGGCTCATAACACCACCATTGTTCATATCGGCAACGAACGCCTCGACAGTCAGCGTATTTCCAGTTTGCGTGGCTCTAGCGTCATACATGTGCTGCCCTGATGACATATCATTGAATATGACACTAACCTGAATACCACTTCCGCTCTGCATATCCTTGTTGCTGATCACCCTGCCGTTGTCGCCCGGTATCATGTACTGCTTACCGGTACTGGCCTGGTAAATCTCCGGCTTCCCTCGCTCACCGACCTGATACATGCTTCCCGCTGACACAGGTCCGCCATTGTATCTGGCCCCAGCCAAAGCCAGCCCTTGAGCAAGCCCAACTGTAGATGCAATACCAGCCATCGCAGGCGCTGAGTTTGCGCCAAAGGATGCCAGGCTGGCCAGCGCTGCGGCTGGAGCCCATGCGGCCGCCGTCGTGGTAGCCATACCGACAGAAGCAGCGGTAGAAGCTGCGCCCAATGTCTGACCGATAATGAAGTTTTTGAGAGCCTCAACCCCAACCTGGACTAGCGCATTTACCACGCTATTCAGCATCGTGTTACCGAGTGAGCGCATAGCATCCTGAGCTGACATCGTTCCTGTGATCAGTCCAGTTATGACGTTTGATGCGTTTCCGCCAAAGGCATCCACGGCACTCGTTAGCATGCCGAAGCCGATATTCATTTGGCTTAATTCTTGCCACTGAGCATCCAGTCTTTTTTGGCGATATTGCTCCTCAATGCTAGCCCTTACAGCCTCTACCTCAGCTATTTTCTGAGGATAGAGCGCAGCGTACTGGTTGAGTTGCTCAATCTGCTGCTGAAACTGGCTTTCAACGCTAGCCACAGGAGAAGCTTGGCTTTGTAGGCTGCTGAAGTTGGACTGCGCAGCTTGCTTATCTCTTTCTGCCTGGGCTTGCTTTTTCAATGCTTCAGCAGTATCCAAAGCCTGTGCTTTGTACTCTCTTGCCTTCTGTCGCTGTTCATCCGTTGCATCGGCACCAAGAGACATCTCTGCCCTTAGTAGTTGCTGCTCACGGGTTAATTCGCTGGTTGAACCTGCTGCAAGAATAGATTCTTGTCTCAGGGCTTCCAATTTTTCGTTTATCGAGTCCTGCGCTTTAGCGTATTGCTCAGCTTCTTTCTGTGCCGCAGACTTTCCTCCTTTCGCTTTGCTGCCAGTAGCTGAGACGGTCGTTTTAATCTCGATCGGCTTTGTGTTAGCCGCGGTCTGCGATGCTTTGGAAACAGCGGCCAGGTCGCCAACCAGCATGGCGGCTTTATTACTCAGCCCGGCCAGCGCTTTGTTTTGCGCCTCCCAACCGTCGAGCCCAAGCCATGACCAGGTGCGGGCCCGGCGCGTAAACATTTCTGCAGTGCTGTTCAGATCAGATATCTGTGCATCGGCAGATATCGCCTTCCCGGCCAGCCTGTCGAGAGCTGCCGTCAGCGAGTCAATCACGGCGACCATGCCAGAGCTTGCACCAGTAGCCTGGTTAACAGAGTCGATCATCGACAGGAATGAGTTGGTCAGCGCGGTATTAGCCTGTGAAAGCGTGCGCGGGAGTTTCTCGAATTCTGCATTCACTGAGCCGGTTTGCTTCTGAATGGCGTTCAGCGCATCTTCTGCCGTCAGTTTCCCGTCCAGCATAAGCTGACGAAGCTCTCCGATACTTACGCCCATCCCGGCGGCAATCTGGCGCGCCAGTTCAGGCATTTGCTCCAGAATGGAGTTGAATTCCTCAGCCCGGATAGTGCCAGAGGAGATCGACTGGCCGAACTGGCGCAAAGCATTCGCCATTTCTTCGGATGAGGAACCGCCGATGCGCCCGATTTTCTGAAGTGTCTCGGTGAGCTGAATAATCTGACCGTTCGTCGCGCCGGTATCGCGCAACGCCGTGCTGAGTGTTTCCCACAGCTTCGCGGTGTCCTGCAGCGAACCGCCCGTCGACGAACTTATACGCATCAGGCTCTGTATTGTCTCTGATGCAGTCGCAGCACTTCCTGTCAGTCGCTCAATGCGCGCGTTGAGCTGACTCATATTGTCTGCAGCAACGAGGAAAGCCTTGCCCCAGTCAACAACGAGTGACGCCGCAATAGCACCGGCAACGCGGTTAATATTTGTCTGCAGCTCATCCATCTTTTTGGCTGCGGTAGTTGCAGAGTTGCCGATAGAGTCGAGCGACTTATTGGCCTTTCCCTGCGCCTTCAGCAAGCCAGAAACATCGGCCTCGATGTCGTAATAAATCTCGCCTGCTTTTTCAGACATCACTTTTCTCCGGGCATAAAAAACCCACCGAGAGGTGGGTTAGTTATTCGTGTCGTTTATTGGCATCGTTCGGTGTAGGCTGGCGGTGGCGGTGTGTCGCGCGAACTCAGGAAATGTTCGCCAAGCGTGTAATCGACGCCTTTCGAGAACATACCTTTCGATTTCATTTTCAACTCAACGAAGAATGGGTGAAACCCTGCATAGGCCCCAAAACCGTTCTTGCCGTTAATTTCCCCGCAAACTATAGCAAAGACCCGGCCCTCGTCAGCATCCATCATTTTTGCAACTTTCACGTTGCGAAATTGCGCACTGCTTGGATCAAGCAGGTTTGCTGAAACTTCTGATTGCGCCAAAGAAATTGCCTTTTCCTCACCCGGCTTGCAGCCAGCCAGAACCAGCGGAATAGCCAAAGCCAAAAGTATTTTCTTCACTCTTAACCCCTGAGTTTTATTGTCGAGCCATATTACGCCCGGTCAGGCTATACGGTACATTCATTATTAACTCAGGCTGCTTTCTTTGCTGATTTTTCTCGCTCAACCATTTCCTGCCAGCGACGATCGTCATCGTCCATAACCGCGTCGTACTCTTCCCTGGTGAAGCCTTTCTGGTCAGGGTATTTAGCGTTAAGCATCATGGCAAATTCGGTCATTGTGAGGTTTTCAGCCTCTTCCCTGCTGATTCCGAAATGGTTTCTCGCCGCCATGATGTATTCAGTCGCATGAAACTCCGGCGTCGTTTCCTTGCTTTCGTGCTTCTGCAACTTACGAACCTTCGCCCGGCCGATAACGCCGTGCATAATCAGTGACTGACCTATCAGAACCAGGTTCTCAGGCGGGAGAGAGCCGCGGTGCCATACAAACGTACGCCTGCCAGTACGGGAAGGCTCATGCCATCCTGTCAGTTCAGAAACGTCCTCTTCACAGCAGGACTGGATGACATTAATAGCCGAGAGAAGCGCCTCACGCACAAACGCGGCAGATCCTGCTGCTTCAAGTGCCCAGCGTGGCAGCGAAACGTCACCGAAATAGTGGGCGTAGAATTTGCGCTGATGCTCTGGTATCGCACTGTGAATCTCCCTGGCAGCATCAAGCATCTTCGCCACATCGTCATTAAACAGCGCATAGAACGTTCTGACGATATGGTCTGGCTCGCCGATCCGCGTCATGTTACGGAACGATGGCCGGAAGAAGTATTCCCGCTCGCCAGCACCAATCAGGCACTCGCCAATCTCTTTCAAAGGTGTCATATCGTTCTCCATAACCAGTATCAAGGGCAGCACGCCGCCCTTTGTAGTGATTACGGTGCGGCAGTTACCGTAACAGCGCAGGTGTCGGTGAAGTCGCCGTCTGCGGTTGTAGCCGTAATAGTCGCGGTTCCGGCCGCGACTGCGGTTACCAGACCGGTTGAGCTGACGGTTGCGATAGATGGTGCCGAGGTCGTCCAGGTGATCGCTTTATTGGTCGCATCGGTTGGCTGAACCGCGCCGTTCAGTTGTTGAGTTGCGCCAACGACCAGGGAAGCAGTTGCAGGAGTTACTTCAACGCCAGTGGCCGCGATGGAATCAGCGACTTCAAACACAACGGTGTCGGCGTCGTAGACCTTCCACTCGCCGGAGAAGGTGGAGATATCGTTGGTACCGAAATCACCAGACCATGAAGTTGTGTTCATGTAACCCTGGATGTAAGTACCGGCGTTCTCACCCGCGAAGTCGAAACGCACCCACAGGTTAGGCTGACGGCCTGCCTGTACTTCGTCAAAGATGTACTTCGACAGGCGCCACGCGCCGATCTCGTTATCTTTGTCAGACTTGCGAAACTCCCCTTCGCCGGAGATCGTCAGATCCATGTTGTTGACCAGGTTCTCCACCAGCCCTTTAGCATCATCCGCCTCGGAGTTGATGGTGTTCATCGAATAGTCGATGCCCTTGGTCGTCATAGCGCCGAGACGCTTCCACTCGGAAAGCGCTGGC
Organism: Enterobacter sp. PP-008-ECC_S150; assembly: GCF_045257065.1. Taxonomy (NCBI): domain Bacteria; kingdom Pseudomonadati; phylum Pseudomonadota; class Gammaproteobacteria; order Enterobacterales; family Enterobacteriaceae; genus Enterobacter; species Enterobacter sp. PP-008-ECC_S150. The sequence goes on from NZ_JBJHHG010000004.1 coordinate 15,699, forward strand.
ACTGCGTCGGGGCAGCCAAAGGCCATGCGTAGCACAGCTACTTTCCCGATCAGCTTGCCAAAATCATTAGCACAGCCTTGCATGTGTACCTCTCAAATAAAAAGGCCGCCGGATGGCAGCCTGATGGGTTGGTGATGGGGTTATTCGCCGTAAACGCACATAAACTGGAGTCTGAAGACCAGGCGGCCCTCTTCGGTCAGGATAGGTGCTGGCATATTGCCGATGTTTTGAATAAGGCCAAGGCATTCATCGGTAATGTCGTTCTGTTCGATATAATTGATGATTTCCTGAGCCTTCTCTGCTGCTGCGCGGCGCTTGTCCTTGGCGGAGATGACATCCACCAGCACGTAGTGGTCAGATCCGAGGTCATTTCGGATGTCGGTACCGCCGTTAGGCCGGAACACGATGAATGCGTCGGTTAGCTTCTTTGTGTCGTCCCACGCCAGCAGCTGAACGATGAAGCCAGTGGTAAGCCCGGCATCAACAAAATAGTTACGCACGCGCTCGTACATGGCTGGTGTCATTTTGAAAGCTCCCTGAGTAGCGCCGCTTGCATCTGGTTTCGGGTCTCATTCATGCCAAGAGTAAGAAATTCCTTTTTGGCTGTAGCTCTGCGGAATGTTTGCGGGACGTCTGGATCGTGGACATAAACAGCATAGTTTGCTGAATAGCCAACCCTGCCAGTCACGACAACGCCTTTAACCTCGACCTCTCGATACTGGCTGTTAATTAAGGTCGAAGTATCTATCGGAGTGTAAACCGCAGCCTGGCCTGCTCCGATAATCAACGCCGCATGCATTCCCCTGACAAGCTTCCGCCTCTGAACATCCTTCATGATGCGATCGAGGTTTCTCTTTGACTCCTTAATCCCTCTGGCTTTGATGCCCATGGCTACACTCCCGTCAGGATGGCGTAATCATCCGCCAGGCGCTCGAACGTGTCGGCATAGCGAATAACCTGCCGCACCTCGTCGGCACCGGCCACAACTGGGTCGATTTCAGTCGAAACGCCAACCAGCAGGTAATCACCTGCGGCCGCCAGCGCAAACTCAGTCCAGACGGTGTTCTTCACGACGATTTCAGCGCCCAAACTGGCTAACTTCTTGCTGAGCCCGCCCTCGTAATCACAGAGGATTTGCTCAGGTTCGGCATAGCCAAGCGGATCGCCGTATTCGTCATTGCCTTCCAGCTTTCGCCAGATGGTCGCCGTCGCGGTGTAAGACCAGTTCGCTACCGATGACATCAGCCCTCCTTCCAGCGCAGCACCTTAGCGCCAGTCGCCCGGATGCGCGGGCAGTTGATGAACCACTCTCCGTCCGATTTCACGTAGCCGGTAGTCTCCCGCCCGGTATCGGTCATCACCCAGACGCGGGTGAATGCGCGCGGCAGTCCGTGCTTAACTGATTTGTACGTCATCAGCATCCTCCGACCACCATGAACAGGCCGACGCTGTTACCGGCGCTGATCGGCAGCTCGCCGGTGCATCCGCTGGTATCGAGATGGGCCAGCGAGTCGCGCAACCAGGTGATGCTGTCGTCGCCATATTCAAAAGAACGGGACGCGCCAGAAGGCGCACCCTGCGATTTGATGCGGCGCGCACCGGACGAAGTAGCCATGAGCGCGGCGGCGTACATCAGGATCAGCTTCGCGGTGCAATCGTCATACCCCGCGCCATCGAGGCACGGGATAATCTTGTTCACCACGCAGAGGATTGGATCCAGCAGCGCGCCCGGGATGGAGTAACCCAATTCACCGAGGAACGCCTGCACGTCTGCCGCTGTGATTTGGTCAGCCATGGTTATTTCGCCTTCTTGGTTGCTTCCGCCAGTGCGGCCTCTGCCTCTTCAGCGCGCTTCGTCATTGCCGAGAGTTGCTCGTCGAAAGTTACTTTGTCAGCTGCAGCCTGGTCAGTGAGCTTAGCCAACCGCTCCAGGGATTCATCACGCTCCTTCGTCACTGCCGCGAGCTGCTCGAGCAAATCGCTTGGCTGTGATGCTGCCGGAACGGACTCGCCGAAGAGCTTTTCACCCTTCTTCTTGTCGGTATCTTTCGCTTTACCGTTCGCTTTCCAGCGCGCTGCTGTTGCATCGTCCACTTCAAATACCGCACCAACCTCCAGCTTGCGGAGGTTGGCACCAGCGAACACGTTACCTGATGTGATTTCTACCAGTGCCATTCAGTTTCTCCTTAGCTGCTCGCGAAGAGCACACCGTGTTTCAGGTTGATGTCCTGCTTAACCATCAGGCCCATTGCGCCCCAGGTACGCCAGATGTAGTCGCTGTTATAGAACTGACGAGGGTCAGCAACAGTACCTACGGCCTGGCCGGTGATCGGAGCGATAACGCCTGCAGTCAGCGGTACCACCAGAATCTGGTTTCCGGTGAGTTCTGCATCTTCTTTCACGGCAGCAATGCCAGACAGTTTCAGGATTTCCTGCAGGATGGTGCCAGACTGGTAATTGTCGCTGTAATAGCGCTCCCAGTTGGACATGATCTCGCTGGAAACATACCAGGTCTGTGGTGCGTACTGGTTGTTACCGATTTTCAGCGTATCGCGCAGTGCGATCGCACCATTTCGGTTCTGTTCTGCGGTTGCAGTGCGGCTGGAGAAGTCGATGTTCAGACCAGATGCGCCTAAATCAACCTGACCGACGCGCTCATCGTTCTTCAGGCCTTTCCAGGTTTTTCCGTCGAAAGTTACAAAGTTGCCTTCCGAGTCGCGGAAACCATTGAACATGTAATCCACGATTTTACGGCGCACATCATCAACAGAGCCGCGCTGAGCGTCAGACAGGGAGGCCAGTGCAGAACCTTTGTTAAAGATCGGGTCACGCCAGTGGAATTTGAAACCTGAATCGTGCACTGGCACCATCGTGCCGTCGAAGCTGTATGCACGAGCATCCAGCGCAGCACCAATCTGGCCAGACATGGAGGTGTGCGCCCAGCCACGACCGCCAGTACGTGCATATTCATACACGGACTCTTCCAGTCGTACAGAGCGAGACAGCGGCATCAGGTCGTTAAACAGGGTGAACTCAGTGTTCGGTTCGAACTGCGCCAACACAGTCTGATCATAAGCGCGGTACATGCGGCGGATGTCGTCGACGGCGTTGACTGCGTCCAGGTGACCATTATCACCAAAACGAGCTCGGGCAATGAAGTCAGCCACGGCCTGGGCGCTCATGTTGCGCGCCATCTCCAGTTCACGGAACTGTGCCTGGTTCACTTCGAGGTTACCGGTGCGTTCACCGATAGAGCGAGAAAATACAAGCATTCATGTGCTCCTTACTTGATAACGACGCGCAGCAGATCGCCTGCAGCGACGGTGTACGCCGTGTCTTCTTCGACATATGCGCGGATGGACTCGCCTGTGGCATGGGCTTTAACCTGGCCGTTTGCGATGGATAATGGCTGCCCCTTTTTGTAGGTGCCTGCCGCCGCGCGCACGTTAAGGAACATGCCAGGCATCGGATGGATGCCTACCACCAACTCATTTACAGGGATTGAGTCGTCAACCGTCTGGCAGCGCAGATAGTCAAAGTCAGCGACATATAGGATCGCCTCTTCGTTGCCATCAACCGAGGCCGTGAACTTGGCTGCGGAGAAGAAGCCAACAGTACCTGGCTTAGTGGCGGCCGCCGCGGCACCTTCACGGTTGAGCAGCGGATTAGGGAATACGCCACCGGCGTGAATTACGTGTTTTCCGTCTTTAGCCATTTTTTACTCCGGCATTTCGCTGACTGATTGGGTGTTGGTTGCCTGGCGGAATGCACCGTTCAGGCCGAAAGATGTCTGGCACTTGGCATACATGGCGTCGAGCGCCTTACCATCCAGATCTGCGACTTCTTCATCGCTCATGTTCATCGCCAGCTTCACAGCCGCGCGCTTTTCGCCTTTCTCTTTGTCGGCGTTCGCGTTCAGGCTGTTGAAAACGACGTCCACGCGATCGGCGAGTGTTTTCGCCCACGCTGGCATCTCTTCGTTATTGGTGGCCTGCTCTTTTTTCTTGGGCTTGCCGGTTTCCGGGTCGATTTCTTCATCGCCTTTTTTCTTGGCGGTGGCTTCTTCGGCCTTCATCTGGTTGTATGCGTCCATCAGCTCGGCGTCGGACTTGCCTTCAGTCGGCTTACCAGCGGCTTGCAGCGCATTGATAATCAGTTCTTTCATCGGATCGTTCTCTCCGTTGGTTTTAATCTCGTACTCAGTGGGTTTGCGCACGACTTCTACAGGTTCGCCGACGAACACGGCCTTGCCGTCATCATCGATGAGGTACTTCTGTTTCAGGTATTTGGTGTCATCGCGGTAGATGAAGCTGTCCGGCCACACCGTTTCAGGCCAAAGCCACTTATCTTCTTCATCACCTTCGCGCAGCTTGTCGCTGATAGCGCGGGAGATGTCGTCAAAAGAGAAGTTGGAGGCATTGGTGAAGAAGAATTTGGTTTTGTTGATCAGGCCATCTCGGGTGCAGTCGATTCCGTCAGCAAGGCGGACAACTTCAATCTGTTGCTCATCACCTTCTGAGTTAACGAAGATGCCTACGCCCTCCTCCGGCGTTCCGGCGCCAGGCTCATCAAGCAGAACCGCCACATGGTCAAACATCATGTTGGTGGCGATCTCGTTGTATTTCTTGCCCTTCGACTCGCCATTGGCGGCGATGCCGGAATACAGCAGACCGGTGGATATGTGGATCGGGTCGGAGTTGGTACCGGCCAGCATCTCATCCAGGCGGTTGATCAGGCGCTTGCCCTTGTCGCTCGACTCGGCGTACTGGCGGTTAACGTACATGTCGCCCGTTACCTTCCCGTCTTTATGGCTGACGTTCTGTAGCCAGGCTCCGACGTGGTACTCATTCACCGCCCGGACATCACGCGCCGACACATGCTTGCCGTCCACTTTCGGGTGGCCCAGCGGCATCGGGTTACGCTCAAGCGTGTTGTAGGCTTTTTCGATTTCTGCTGCCGGGTACAACTTCCGGTTCATCACGATATCGTCCACGACAGGCGTGATGCCGCGAACCACGAGATGTGGCTTGCCGTCGATGGTTTCAGTGGTGATGTTTGAAGCGGAGTTGACGACGGTCAGCACGTTAACGCGGTTGCGTTTCATGCTGGGTCCTCATTGGTGGATTACAGGCAATAAAAAAGGCCGCCGAAGCGGCCTTTAACTAATTGATTAATTACACAATAGGAATGTAAATAGTAACGCTGATTTCATCTATGAGACGGTTGGCAGCTATATCACTAATAGTCTCAACTTTCATCAACTTACCTTCCAGTAGAGTCTCACCATTCACCCCAACGGACCAAACTTTGATATTACTTTGGAGATCACGCCTTAAAGCATCAACAATCATGTTCGCTTCTTTGAAATCATCATGCGCTTTTGCTGTAAATCTAGCAGCATTAAAGGCACCATCTTTAGTCATGCTCACATGCAGAAGATCGCCAATTAGCATACCGTGGTCTGGCTTTTGACAGTTTGCCGGTCCTGTGTGTAACTTAGAATTGAAAAACATGAGCTCTCCTTATTAGTTAATGCTCGTGTTTTTTATATCATGAACTTACATTCCACTGCTTGCGCTCTTTAGCCAATTTTTCTGCAAGCCCTTCGTTGAATATGCTGCCGTCGTCGTTGAGCAGTACCGGAATCTGGCTGCAGTAGCAGTTATACCGGTTTCCATTCTCAGCGTAGAAGTCCCGCACCTCTTCGGTGGTGTAGACCTTGCCATGACGGCTGGCGTGCCAGGTGCGCGTCGTAGGCTTGAGCGCTGACAACCACAGCAGGCCGGTATTCAGTCCCAGCCGGTCAGCAGCCCAGTCCGTTTCATTCCACTGAGCATGCCGCAGCGCGCCAACCTGCTCAGTCTGAGCGATGGTCTTCGCCTTCGACATCGACGCATCAAGGCGCTTGCTAATGACGCTGGCCGTCTCGCGTGGATTAACGCCCCGCGCCACTGCGTCGGTGATGACGTTGGTCAGGTCGCCGCGGGTGGTGTCGCTGATGAACTTCCAGTCACTGAACGTTGTCAGCCTGGCCGCCGCCACCTGATTAAGGTAGCCGGGGCTGCTTAAAAGCTGCTGTAGCGTCGTCTGACTGGCGTAAACCTGCGACTGCACCGACAGGTTGGTGAAGGCGTTTAACGTGCCGCGGTCATATTCCGCAATGACATAGTCCATCGCCCATAGGTTCTGGCTGCCGCCATCAAGAAGCTCATCATCCAGAATCGACTGAACTACCTGCAGCAGGTCGGCCAGCTCAGCGGCGGTCATGTCGTAGATGAACTTACCAGCATTGACCTGATACAGCGAAGGCTCAGCGCCTTCGTTGTTGCACAACATCCACGACTGCTGCGCGTTAGTCTCTCTCTGCTGCCCTGTCAGCCTTTGGTCAAACAGTGCCTTTAGCCTTCGCTTGATGTTCAGATACCGGTCTTCGATATCATTGAACATCCTGCTGACCTGCCGCGATGATTGCGTCGGGTCAGCTTTATTGCGCGGTACGATTGGCGTCCCGATTCTGGTTTGCGCTGTCATCATCATCTGTCAGCGGATCCTTATCGGTTTGCTTTTTATCAGGGTTAGGTGGCTGAACAACCTTGCGAGGCTCCAGTTCACCAACTGCGCGAATTTCGTTTTCATCCACCGCCGGTGTGCCGTATGCCTGCTGGGTATCCTTCGCCACGACAGCCATTGCCTGCATGTTGGCTATCTTCTCTTTTTCGCTCGGCGCGAGCAGATCAGACCATGCCAATGTGACCTCTCCGGATGATGGCGGGTCAATGACACCAACCGTCCAGAAGCGCTCAAGCACGCTCTCGACCACCATCGACTGGAATCCCCAGCGGCGGCCGTTACAGCGCTTCGCCCAGTCTGTTTTGTCCTCATCGGAGGCAAGTCGCCCCGTCTGCTGACCAAACAGGATGGTGAATGGGCACTGAATCGAAGATGCAAACTCGTTGGCGGCCACTGTCCATGTAGGGGATGGATCTGCCGCTGCAACGGAGAGTACCGAAGGCGTACCGGCCTGCATTACCAGGGCAGCATCAGTGCCACGGTTCATCTTGGCGACTTTGTCGTTAAGCGCCTCGCCAAGGTCTTTGTAGCCAGCGTCCGTGGCTGCCTTGGTCAGGTTCGCAATGTTGGTCTCTTTATCGAACGCAATCCCGAGTTGGCGACTGGCATTCTTCAGGAAACCTTCGGCACTACCACCCGATACCTTTTCAAGGTCGAGCAGTTTGTTGTAGCCTGCGCGCAGGAATGGCACCCCAGAGAGCATGTTTTCGTCTTCAGAGCCTTCGCAAAGGATGATGATTCGCTCGGGGTGTACGGTAACGCCGCGCACCGAACCGTACGTACCATCATCGCCGACAGGCTGCTCGTTGAAGTTGTACGAAACAGGCTGCCCGTAGGTTTCTGAAAGAGTGTCTGTGTCGAAGTTGCCCGGCTTGACCTGCGATTCCCACGCGGGGATCAGCTTAACGATGGCCTTGCCTTTCAGCCTCGCTACCACTGACCTGTCTACCGGCTCACTCCACTCCCTGCCGTCGCGGAACTGAATGAGCAATGCCGAGTACCGACCGACAAGATTACGGCGATCCGCATCCTTAATTTTCGGCCAGTGCTTCTTCAGCAGCTTAGTGGCTGATTTCTCCCAGCCCGTTGTCTCGGTTGACTCCTTGCCGTCGTCACCGTCTATGATCGTCGGGTTATCAACCCAGCACGAATCAAGAAGCTTATGGACTGCGGCAAACGCCACCGCGTTGCGCTCGTATGCCCGGTAGTAGCGGTCGAACTCGAGACTGTTTGGATAGCCGAACTCATCCCACAACTTCGTGCGTTTGGTGTTTCCCGGCTGGCCTGCGTACAGCATGCGCTGCCGCCCGATAGCATCAGCAAGGGCATTAACGAGGAATGAAACCTCGCTTTGTTGTTCACTCACTGATGAGCTCCTTAGAAGAATACTGCGCCGACCTGCTTGTGGTTGTTCTTCGCTACCGCAAAGTAACGGAAGCCGTCAGCACCGTGTGATGTGAAGTCATGAAGCGGTTTGTCTTTCCAGCACCCGCGCTTGTCGTCCCACTCCTTGCGGTAGCCTTCGAGGTGAGATATGCCCTCGGCACATTTCTCCTCATCGAAGACGCAGGATGGGAGAATTTCACGCACCGACTCAATGCCGGTATCGACACCCGTTTTCGGAACAACATTGAACGTCATCGAGTAAACCTGTCCGTCGATTTCATAGCCTTCCTGCGCAAGTTCTTTACGCGATTTGGCATCAGCGCCGAACTCGCGGTTTTCGATGTCGTGCGGACCCCAGTGTTCGCCGTATTCATAGCCGCGGTCTTTCAGCACCTTCATGTAATGCCTCAGCCCCTCGCCGGAGTTTTCGTAGTAGTCGATAATGTGGAACTCTTCGCCGACCTCACGAACAAACCAGATCGCCGTGGAGTCACCCACGCCGATATCCCAGAACGTATGCACCGGCAGGTGCGAGTTATCAGGGATTTGGCCGATCCGCTTGTTGGCGTAAAGCCAGCGGAACTGTTTGGCGTAGTACGCGCCCTCGACCGATTGCTGGAATGCCTCGGCCGGAATGGTCGGGTATTCGCGCTTCATGTCATCACCGAGCGTTTTCTCTTTAGCGTAGTACCAGGCTTTCTGGCGTTCATTGACAACTACGCCGTGCTTCGCCTCCATTTCAGCGAAGTACTCAAGCAGGCGCACCGGCAGAGGTTCGACCGGGTCGATTGCATACTGCGGGTTCTTCCACCAGGAGAAGAAGAAAAACTTCCAGTCCAGCGCGGATAAGGGCTTCCCCTGCAGCAACGCTTTCTCTGCCGTCTGGCAGTAATCGAAGAAGTAACCCGCCCGGCCCTCTGCCGTGCTCTCGATAGTAGCGAAGCATCCGGTCGATACCGCCTCAAAGGCACCAGTGACGATTTCACGGGCTTTATCCGGATACTTGGCGCATATCTTCCCGAACTCTGAAACATGCAGATAGCGCAGCGTACCGCCACGAAACGACGTGCTGACGTAGAGCGAGCCGCCCTTCTTAAAGACGAGCTCACCAGACGAATCATTGCTCGCCGGGTTGGCCGCCTTTATCTCTGCCGGCAGCTTGTCGTATGCGTACTTCACCTTTTCGCGGAACAAGCGCTTTGCGTCATTCAACGTGTGAGCAATCAGCGCGCACTTCGCCGACTCGAACAGAGCCGCGTCGAGCTGGATGATGCACACCTCTGTTGTGAAGCCGAGCTGACGAGCTTTAAGGATGATGTTGCGGGTGTGGATCCCCTCGAAGTATTCCCGCTGCTCAGGTGTCATCCTGAACCGCGTAGGCTTTCCCTCTTTGTCGGTGATCCAGTAAAGATTGTTAAGCCGCCAGTCTTTGTCGGCCAGCAGCTTGATGTGCTCAGGTTTCATTACGCCCCCTGAGACAGAGAATCCATCAGGTCAGACAGTTGCTTAACAGAGTTGTCGCCTTCCGGCCCGTCGATATCGTAGGCCTGACGCTCAAGCCCGATCAGATTCTTCAGCGCGTCGCTCAGTGCCTTAACCGACTTAACGCGCTCCGGCATACTGATGACCTTGTGGTAAATCTCATTGAGCTTGTCCTGACCCTTGTCGTCAGGGTCTAACATCAACTCTCCGAGCTTCTCCAGTGCGGCCACGTCTGCACACTCTGCCCCCAACTCATCAAACAGGGCATTCGTTATCTGTCGGGCACGCTTAATATCGCCGCGGTGCTCCATGCGAACATTGGCTATTACCTCAGCTGTCGCCTCGATGAGTACGCGTTCGTTAAAAGTGACTTCACTGCGTACCTGTTTGCGTACCTCAGCTTTGCGTACCAGATCGTCGGCTCGTTCTTTCACCTTCGCATTCAGGTCACGCGACCAGTCGTCACGCTTGGCGCGCTTACGAATAGCGCCTTCGCTGATGCCGTGTTGTGATGCTATTTCTCGGAGGGACATCACTCCGGCCCGGTACGCCGTCTCGATGGCCTCCCAGTCCGGTTTGCTCATTCGTTACTCCGTTATCTCTTTACAGGCTCATACTTCAACTTCTGGCTAATGCCATACTTAACGATGAAGTTACCCACCTTTTGGTAATCAGGCTCGCACCGCATCATCAAGCAGAGCAGTGTCAGCGTCCTGAGATAGACAGGAACCCACCACCTGCTCTTGATTTCAACTGACAGTCTGCACGTCGCCATTGGTTTCTTCCTCGACAGGTACTGGAGTGAACTCCACGCGCTTTACATCAGCAGGAGCGAAGTACAGCCACTGCCCAGTCTCGGTCGCCAGCGGTACAAAGCCGTTAACCAGCTCAGGCTGACGTCGTGACATCTTGCCCGTGTACTCGCCGCCGTCGTTCGTCGTCAGTTTTATGTTGTAGATGTCAGACATGATTACCTCGTTGTCTTGTCGCAGCTGTTGCCCTGCTTCTCAGAAGTGCTTAGCCACTTACGGCTTACCCGTCAGCAAGATGTGATCACCATCCTTGCGGGGTTACACAAATCATTTCAGGCACTGCTCTTTGATGTAGTCCTGCAGATAACCGACCTGTTTCGTCACTGTGACGATTCGCTCTCTGAGGGTGAAATAATCCCGTTCAGCGGAGTCAGTAAGTCGGGGGCCGGAAGCATCGCCCAGGCCGCCGGTGCCGGCCGTTCCGCTCGCGGGACATCTGGCGTTGACGTGCAGCCCACACTTGCCATCGCGAACACAACGCTGCAGATCATCAAGCTGCTTTTTCGCATCAGCTAAATCCCTCGTGTATTTGGCATCCAACGCAGCGACATCACGCTGACGAGTTTGCATGTCTTTGATGGTGTCGTTAGCCAGACGGAGGTTCTTGGTGGCTTTGTCGCGCTGGTCTTTGTAGGTGATGGCGTTGTCGCGGTAGTGGTTAATCGCCCAGGCCATGGAAACCAGCAGGCAGATAACGACAGCCCTGATGATGGCTGTTAATCGGCTCATTTCTGGCCCCACTCGCAAACTTCACGCTCAATCTCTCGCCGGGTGATCAGACCCTTCCACTGCTTGCCACCGGCATACGTCCAGCGTTGCAGTTCTTTGCATGCCCCCGGCACGTCTCCGGCGTTCAGCTTCTTCAGCAGCGTCGAGCTGGCAAAAGCACCAGAGCCAACGTTATAGGTGAAGGAGTAAAGCGCGGCGCGGGTTGGCTCAGGAATGCGAACCTTGATCAGCGGGTCGATAGCATTTGCCACCTTTCGCAGATCGGCCTTCAGCAGGTTGTCGCACTCTTTGTCGGTGTAGCGGTGACCGCGGCGAATGTCGGTACCGGTGTGCCCATCGCAAACAGTCCAGACGCCGACCACATCCTGATAGGCGTAATAGCGCCGCCCTTCCAGTCCATCCGCATTGCCCAGCATTACTGCAGCAATGGTGATTGCTCCGGACCCGCCAACGATGGCACCCACCAGCTTATTCCTCAACGTTGGGTTCATCTCGGCTCCTGCTGCGGCGGTTGTCTTCGCGGATCTTGAAATAGAGATTTGTCAGATACGTCAGTACGGCAATGATGATACCCACCAGCACGCCGATAGCGTTCCACTGCTCGGGGCTGTAGGCATTAAGCATGCCGTTTAGGATGCTCCCGGCTGAAGCGCCATAGGCAGCACCAGTGGTTATTTTTTCCATGCGATACATGCTCTCACCTCGCGTAGTTAGCGGGTGCTGTTCGTGTAGTGGGAAAGGCCGTCAGACACGATAGCTACGTGGCATCTGGAATTGATTGTCTGCGGCCTGAATAAAAAACCCGGCGACAGGCCGGGAAGATGAGGGTATGGCAATGTCGGCTCTCTGGCCGAAGGGTCCCAGGCAGTGGGTTTGGGTGTGGTGACCGGTGCTGCTATCCGGCATTCATGGCTATCGCTTTACGACGCCATCAGGACATTCACCACAACGGGGATCGCTTTGCCGCGCCAGGGAAATGTACCTGGTCTCACCGGGATGCCGTCACATACTCAAAGCGATTTCCGTTATGCAGAAATGAAAAAGCCACCGGCGTTAACCAGTGGCTCTAAATTATTGGTGATGGCTCAAGTCGCGTTTTGGCTGTCGCCACACAATTCAGCTTTTGGGCTTTCGATGTCCCCGATTCATGAGCGCTGTCATCTTGCACTTCATCACCTCAACGAAGGCATTAACCCATCGTTAGAATCGAGATTAACCAAAAATCGCCACTTTGTAAATAGATTTCCTACAGAAAGTTAATCCTGTAGGAACTATTTCTCATTGCGTAACTTTTTTGAGCATGCTGTTGGCATATTCCTCCTGCTTGAGGCACTCGCCAACCAGGCTTTCGAAGAAGTCTTTGTAGGATCGGCGCCATGTCGTCTCCGGTATTTCGATAACGTTTTCACTAATGAATTTGCGGACGCTTTCTGGAAGCAGACGCGAATAACCACGACCATTGCAGCGTGAACATGTTTTGTTGGCCGGTACGCCACCTTGCTGACGTGTCTTCTCTTCGTCCAGTACGACACCCTTCCCATTGCAGCGGCATGCGTTGCTGACCACGCCCTTCCCTTTGCATTTTTGGCAAAGAACATTCACCGTCTCCCGCTTCTCTTTCAGGTGTGGTCTTCCAATGTGCTTCATGGTCATGACCTCTGCTTCAACGAAGCGATCACCATTGCAGCAGTCGCACGTGCGGGTGCTGGCAGCGCTGCGGGAGTAGTCCTCGAAGGCAAAGGTTGCGAGCAGTTGCATGACCTTCGGCTTAACATCAGATTCAAGTTTGCGTAGGGCGGCCACCTTGTCGCAGTTCTTCAGCGCGTACTGAGTAAGCAGATCAACCGCCTTATCACGGTCAAGGGAACTTATACCCATTTTCCCCAGGAAAGCGGTGTATCCCATCGATGCTCGTTCCTGAGTCATCCCCATGGCTGCCATTACGTCCGTACCAGTCAGAGAGTCAGACGCAGTAGCGCGAGGAGAATCACTGATCATGGTTGATTTTGCGAAGTGGAACTTCAGCGTGTTCTCAAGGTTCATTATGCGGCTTCCTTCTGTGGCTGGTTGGTCTGATTCTGGCTGTGCTTTGCTACTGGCGGCAGGCTGGCGCGCTTAACGCTTTCTGCCTGGTACCGCAGGAAATCGGCGTGGTTCATGCTGCCTCCTGTCGGCGGGCACGGCGTTTTTCCAGAGCGCGGGCTTTGCGTGTGAAAATGGATTTGATGCGCTGCAGGTATGGGATGTCGAACCGGCGGACGGAATTGTCGTTGTTTATCACTTCAACTTTTTCGGCACCGATGCGCTCAATAAGGCCCTGTTCAAATGCCTTTTGCGCGCCGTCCCGATCCCGGTTGCAATAGACACACTGGGCAGCGGTATTGTGAAGATTGAAAGCCAGGTGCGCCGCTGCGCCGCGGGTGCGGTAGTGGCCGCAGTCCATGGTTCCGCCAAACTTCTGCTCCGGCATCCTGCCGCAGCTGATGCACGGCTTACCAGCATCCCTCAGGCGGACGTACCGGTTGAATGCCGCCTGCGCTTCCGATCTCCACTGCGGTTTCGTTTTTAGCGCCACCTTTCTCGCTTTCAGATCCCGGCGTTCCGCGCGCTCTTTCTCTTTGCGCTCCTTGATGCGCTTAGCCGCGGCTTTAACCTTCTCCTTTTCGCGCTCCTCCATCGCGAGGATTGCGCCGTGCTCCGGACAGCACCAGCGGATCCGGATGTCGTGGAATTTCGGCACGAAGTATTCACCGCATACTTTGCACTTACGGCGGGATGGCTTACGCACGTTTCCTCCTCGCCGCGAGACGCAGCCATTTCTGATCTACCAGGCGGGCGGTGTAGTCCTTGAAAGTCGGGATGTCGGACGGCTTAACCGCTGGCTTACGCTTGCGGCGTGCCGGAACGCGGAAGATTTCGTTTGTGATGACGCGGGAAAGTGGGCTACTCATTGCGCTCACCATCAAATCGCCAGTTATAGCCTTTATGGTAAGATGATTGACCTGTGCAGCACCTGCTAATGCAGCCACTATCAAACCCATCACGAACCGCATCCATAGCGGCTGCGTAGCGGACCTCTTGTCCAGTAACACGGCATGTAGCGATTACCGCTTTACTTGAGTTGTGATCCTCACCGAATCTTCCGAGCTGATTTGGGATAACACCAAGATCGCTATAGGCATGGCGAAGATTGTTTGACGGAGTTGTCCATTCAAGGTTTTCAGCTCGGTTATCTTTTTTGTTGCCGTTTTTATGGTTAACAACTAATCCGTCGGCGTAACCGTCGCAAAATGCCATGGCGACAAGCCTGTGTGCCGCATACTTTTTGCCGCGAATCTTTATCTGAAGATAACCAGTGGTATGCACGTCAAACGGCTTTAAATCCTTACCTTCTAAAACCTTCTTGTAGCCACTCATCACGCTAACGGTGCGTGTTAAGGATCGGAATCGACCATGATTACTGACTTCATAATCGCTTGATATGGAGGTTTTTTCCCAAATCTCTTCTTCAAACATGGTCGTGTCCTTTTGAGTGATATTCGGAGTTGGCAGGGATCCGTAATTTGATACCGCGCTCAGCGCACCAGACTTCAATGCGGCGCAGGTAGAAGGTCATCTCTTCGGTGTCGAGTAGCTTGGTGGACTTCACCATCTTGGTTTCACCAAGGACGGTTACAGGCTTGGCGGGACAGAACATATCCTTCATAAATTCATGAAGGTCTTCCTCTGTTAGCTTGCTTTCAGCGTGCCGGTTGACGGCAGATGCAACGTCACCATTCCACATCCAGAGAAGGGCATTTTGGGAGAGGCTGCGCTTGTCCTTCCAGGGCTTGATGATGAGGCGATAGCAGTCGCCAGATTCCAGCATTGGCTGTATCTGCTGCCCGATTGCGGAAAAATTGGATTTGTGGAGACGGATGCCGTCTTTGTTCATGCTCATACGGCCTCCTTAATGGAAACCGCAGAATGCAAAAAATCGCAGGTGCATTTCTGCAACTGTGACAAGGTGAGGAGTTCAGATTGTGGTCGCATTTAAGTCCCCTTAAATGCGCAGAAGTCACCGGAGTTGTTCAGGCTCCGATGACATGATTATAACATCACTTTTGAAAAATGATTATCAAGAATCACTCTAACTTCGGCGCTGCTTCAATCATCCTGCGATAGACATCGTAAGTTCCGAATTGTTCATCACCAGCCTCAAGCATTTCATGGGTTGGATCTTCTGGCACCATCACCCAACCATCCGGAATCACCGGAGAGTTGCCGCTCACGGCCTCCTGGAAGCGTTCAAGCTCCACATAATCCTGACATGACCACCCGCCATCAATAAAATCGCGAGCTTCAACAGCGTCGAAAGTGAATGATGTTTCGCCGCCAGTTGGTGAGGTTAAGCCGTACAGGTCTGCTACTGGCTTAAACTGTGTGGCTGGAATATTTTCCGGAATATTTTGCGGTTCGTTTTGTGGTCGATCGGCACCCTGAAGCATGGCTGCGCGATAGGCGTTCCAGCCGACAGCTTTTCCGTGTTCAAACGCGCTGTCAAAGTCATCATCCATTTCCATCGCAGCGGGCACAGATATCGGCGCTGGCGTGGCGGTGAATAGCGGGGCGATATTTCTTTCCAGGTCGGTAATTACGCTCCATACCGGAATAGATTCAACACCCTGATTAGCCATATCGCGATAACTGTCTGCATAGGCCAGCACTGGATTTCGCCCCGACGCCTCCGCTTCGAGCGATGCCAGTGCGATACGCGCCAGCTCGTTCAGGATTGCCACGTCAGCGTTACCGAGGGTGTAACCAGCTTTCAAATCGGCGACTGCTTGCACGGCATGTTTGTCGATGTTGCTCATTGGGCGGCTCCTTCTGCTTTCTTTTCGTCAACGCTCCAGGCTGTAGCCAGCGCGCCAGTCACCTGCATAAGCGAGTGCTTTACTTTAACCGAGAAGGTTTCTCCTGTTGCCGATACCGTTTCGATGGTGGTCAGTTCGCCGCCGCTTTCGAAATCAGGGTAGAACTGCGTTACCAAATTACTTTCGACAATCACCGATCCGTCCGGCGTATGCATTTTCAGTTTCATACCCCTACCCTCCCCCAAACCATCAATACTCGCTTCATCGCCGCGCTGTTGCGGCACTCCTGAAATATTCCGTTGGTGCAGCTGCGCGCGGTACCATCCTGCTCTTCCGGCGTCGCCAGGCGATAAGTCACCGTTCGCCAGACCTTGCTCACCCGGACAATCTTGCGGGACCGCTCCAGGTCGAGAGCGTTTTTCGTGATGCAGTTGATGGTCATACCGCACTCTGTGGCCACATCCTTCGCGGTGAAGGTCCGGTGCGTTTCTAGATAACGCAGAATTGCCTGTTTGCCTTTCATGCTGCCCCCTTGGAGCGGTAAGAATCCCAGGTGAATGAGAGCGTGCATCCGCCGCCGTCGCTCATGCGATCAAGAACGCGTTCGCCGATGAATGCAGACAACTCCTCCCTGGTCTGGTTGCTGATCAGGATGGTTGGCTTCATCCGCTCATATCGGGTGTTGATGATTTCGAACATGATCAGCTTCTCGGCGTCGCTTCCGAACTGCACGCCGACCTCGTCGATAATCAGCAGATCAGGTTTCGTGAAGTAACGGATAACCTCATCCTCAGTACGGCTTGCCCCTTTCGACCAGGTTGACTTGTACTCACGGGCAATTTTCAGCGCCGTGGTAAACACTGCAGAACTCTGGTGTTCTGTGATCGCATGCCGTGCGATAGCCAGTGCCAGGTGATTCTTTCCGGTACCTGGTTTGCCGCACATCACAAGACCGCCACCCTTCTGCAAACGCTCTGGCCAACGGCTTGCATATGCCTGGCACACCTTAAGTGCGCGTTTTGCGTCGTCGTTCACTGGCTCATAGTTCTGCAGCGTGCAGTTTTCGAAGCGCGCCGGGATGTTCAGTCCGTCCAGCAGGCGCTCGATGTTTCTTTTGCGGGCTGCTTCGTTGATGCTAATTCTTTCCGCCTGCAAGCGGCCTAACTCCTCTTTGAGGCATTCAGGGCAGCAGCTTGGGCGCGGGGGAATTTTCACGACAGAGTTTAAGAAATGCCTGGTCCTGCATTCAAAGGGGCCATGCGTTTCGCAGTTCTCGGTGCTGATAGTTAGCTCGATATCTTCATGCTGAACTGGCGGCTGGCTCAGCTCAGCAATGCGTTTCTCAAGTTGATTGATTTTTTCATCCAGCGTCATGATTAGTCCCTCGCCCATGCAGGAATTTCAGTCTGGCCATAGTCCTTGCCAGCGAAGTTCTCAGATACGCGTGACGGAGTACGGGAAGGCTGCTTGGCGCCCTTAGGCTCAAACAATCCCTGCCAGCCGTTCGCAATGCTCTGGTTGATGATTTCTTCAGGCTGGTATCCGCTGCACTTGCAACGCTCGAGCAGGTTGATGGCCTGGGTAACCGTCTGTTGAGACTTGATCGGTTTCTTCAGGTCACGACGATAATCTACCCATGACTTCCAGACTGAAACTGACAGCCACTCAGGAAGGTCAACACCAGCCGGATCGAACGAAGCCGGTTTGGGGGATTTAGTGGGTTTATTAATATTGTCTTTATTGTCTTTTGTAATAGTGTCTTTTGTGTGTCCCCATTTTGGTGACATGGTTGTCACTGTTTTGGTGACACTTTTTGTCACCACCGTAGGGACACTGTCACTACCATGGTGACAGTCACTACTGTGGTGACACTTTGGCGCAGGCTTAGTGCCCGGAATTACCCACTCACTCAGGTTTTTGTTGGGCCCGATCAGCATGCCGTCGGACACCAAAACATTCATCGCAATGAGTTCGTTTTTGGCAGCGTTAACCTTCTGGCGAGGTAGTCTGGTCAGCTCAGAAAGTTGTGAGTCTGCTATGCGGTCCATCTTCTTGTTGAACCCATAGGTTTTGCGGCAAACAGCATGAGCTACCTTGGCCTGATTTTTGGTCAGGTTCGCGCCGATAAGCTCCTCATACAACTCGTTTGCCAGACGGGTGTACCCATCGTCTGTATCGGCCACGCGTTGCTCCTGTATTCCCGAAACTACAGCGGGAAAGTTGAGAATTTCTGCGGTGTTTGACATACTTACTCCCGTTACTTGGCGTAACACAGTGTGATAAGGGCCTTTGAAGTTACCGCTTCAAGGGCTTTTTCTTTTCTGGTGCCTCTCACATGACCCCCAGCATCGACGTGACCATCGTCATCAGCGGCCCTACCTGCTCCGGCATGAGGCGGAACAGCGACGCTATACCCTCGCTTACCTCTTTGAGCTTCTGATGCTCTGGAGCGTCCAGTAGCACGGCCTGCTTAGCTTCTGCACACTCTTTCATCGCAGAGGCTATCAGCGACATCGTGTCGTTCTGCGGCGCCAGGCGGTTGCGGTACTCCAGCGGAAGGACCGACATGATTGCTGGCGCCAGCTGGCGAATGTTGTTGGCGGCGTATTCGGTGTCGCCATCAATCCAGCGAAACACTTTCTGCATCTGGCGGTGCGAGTCAGTCGGGATATCCAAACCGGTGCCGCCGGTTGCCCGCCACTCTTCCACAATGAGCGCTGCGACGAACTCACGGCTGCGGCAGTCAGCTGCCCAGGCGCGTACAGCTGCGCGGATCCCATCGATGTTTAACGCCTTGGAATCAGGTTCCCGGCGATTCTGGTAAATCATCGCCGTTGGCGAAAATTTGTTACCTTGTTGATACGCAAGTGAATGCATTGCTTTCCCTTTCGTGGTTAGGGCCGCCAATCAGGCGGCATTATTTTTTGGTGGGAACAACGCATCGAGAGATGTATTGCTCCCCAGCTTATTCATCGCGTCAACCAGGCGGCGGCACGAATCCAGGTCTGGTGCTCGTATGCCAGCTTCATAGTTAGCAAGGCGGGACTGGTTCCAGCCGCACGAACCTGCTAACTCTGATTGAGTGATGCCAAGCTTCTTACGTTCGTTGGCGATATTGTTCATGCTGATCCTTTCAAGAATGGTCACTCAGCATCATTAAACACAATTCGTGATTATTAATCAACACAATTCGTGTAAAGCTTTTTAACACGGCGCGTGATACAAAATGAGAATGAATAGAATCGAAGATATAGCGGGCCGCATTAAGCGACTTCGCGAAGATAAAGGGCTGTCACAAAAGGCTCTCGCAGAGCTTTGCGGGTGGGCCTCGCAGTCACGCATAGGGAATTACGAATCAGGCACCAGGAGCGTTAGCGTTGATGATGCAACTGTAATAGCTAAGGCGCTGGGGGTTGCGCCTGCCGAGCTGCTTTTTGGCGATGACTACAAAGGCCCTTACAAGCCAGGTGATAAATACCCAGTTATAAGCAAGGTGCAGGCAGGAGCATGGTGCGAAGCTGTTGAGCCGTACACCCTTAAAGATATCGACCTTTGGCTTGAATCAGATGCTCACATTCAGGGGGAGGCGTTCTGGCTGCAGGTTGATGGTGACTCAATGACAGCACCGGCGGGTCTTAGCATCCCAGAAGGAACCTTTGTCCTCTTCGATACTGGGCGCGAGGCAATCAACGGCAGTCTGGTAATAGCAAAGCTATCCGATTCGAACGAGGCAACATTTAAGAAGTTAGTGATCGACGGTGCGCAGAAGTACCTGAAGGGTTTAAATCCACAGTGGCCATTGGTAGCGGTGAATGGTAACTGTCGAATTATCGGTGTTGCTGTAGAGACGAAGATGCGGCTGGTTTAGGCTAAGAGAATTGCATTTTGATGAATTTTCACACAGCAAAAGGATGAGAAAATGTCTGAATTAGATGTGCCATCTCTACCGGAATCCCCATTTGCAAAGCACAAAGGAGATTTGCAGCTTGGGGGTGACTCTGGCCTCGAGTGCTATGTTCTGGACGATGGGAAACGAGTAATTAGCCTTAGAACAGTAGTTAAAGCAATAGCCTCCACCGAGAGTGGAAACCTGGGCAGTTACATAGGCGCTAATGGACTAAAACCTTTTTTAAACAGCGAGTTAATCCTGGGCGAAACTATTGATTTTGCATTACCTGGAACTCAATTTAGATCCAGGGGTATTACAGCGGAAGCATTTCTAGATATCTGCAACGCTTACGTATCTGCCTTGAGAGCCGGAACGCTTGAAACCCAAAGACAGAGGGAGATAGCCATTCAAGCAAGCATTCTTTTAAGTGCTTGCGCCAAAGTCGGCTTGATAGCGCTTATTGATGAAGCGACAGGCTATCAATCTGAGCGAGAAGGTGACGCGCTTCAATTGAAATTAAGGGCTTTCATTGCCGAGGAGTTGCGAGGATGGGAAAAAACTTTTCCTGATGAATTGTGGGAAGAGTTTGGCAGGTTAACCAACTGGAGTGGAAGCTTTAACTCCCGGCCTAAATGGTGGGGGAAATTGGTTCTGGAGTTAATATATGATGCTCTTGACCCTGATATTGCTCAACACCTGAAGAAAAACATGCCCCCTCCGAAAACAGGGCAAAATTACCATCAATGGTTAACTCAAGATGTTGGTTTAAAAGCTCTTGTAAGCCATATTCATCAGGTTATTGGTATTGCCAAGACGTGCCAGACCATGCGCGAGCTCAGAGATAAAATTGCAGCTTACTATGGCAAGAAGCCGGAACAATTGACCATGTTCAATGACATTCCAGACTCTATTAAATGAAGAGCCCCGGCCACCGCGCCGGGTTTTTATTGCCCACCCATAAAGCTATCCCCCATTCTGCCGATAACTATCCAGCCTGAAGCTGATAACAACAACTATCGCAACACTACCTGCCCGCCCGTGCGGGCTTTTTTATTGCCCCTTCCTCACCAACTCCGCAGCATCCCTATTAGCTCCCTTCCCTATCACGTTTCCTGTTTCCTTCCGGTACTGCTTCAGCTTGTCGATGATGTTTTGCTGGGTCATGGGTAAATCAGCCAGTGACAATTCCATCACCGCCCGCCCCATCGCCTGAATTTTCATGCTTATACGCTCTTCATCCAGAACCATGCACATCCCTCCTGCTGTTTTTTTAAGCGTAGCACTGGTATTTAAAAAAATAAATTCCCTTTCAAATCAGCAACAACACGCTTTGTTGTCATCATTAATCACAATTCGTGTTGACCAATAAAACACAATATGTGATTATCCACCCATCGAAACGAAACATCGACAGCTGAGCGAAGTTAGCCAGCGGCGAAGTTGAGATTCGGTCAGTCGAACGGCGCGACAGTAAACCATGCGTCGGACCATAGGCGGGCTCAGGGAGAGCGGCAATTATGGCAAAGCGAAAAAAGATTTATTCCAGTCCATTTGAAGCTGAGTGGGCTGTGCTGAATCACAAGAGGATTTTTTATGACTCAGACATACATTCCGGCGTGTTTAAGAGACCTTCCTAAGAAGCGTCAGAAGCCACGCAAACAGGCGATTAAAGAAGCGCAAGTGGAAGTTCTGAATAAGGCAATCGCATCGATAAAAGACGATATGCGTGCATTCAAAACAGAAGAGCAGCGTCGCGGTCATTACCAGGCGATCAGCACACTCTCACAGATTCGTGATGAGTTGTAGCAGCTGATAGATAAAGAATTTCTCCCGCATCAGCGGGTAACGACAGAGCCAGCCTCAAGCACCGGGTGCCGATGCTTGGTGATGGTAATACTGCCATCTCAACCACACAGGAGACGATGATCCTGTTCTGGTTGGATTGGAAAAGTCTTCTTGGCCCGCCAGCGCGCGGGCATTTTTTTGGAGGTTGCATGTTTGCTACTGACATCTCACTGAAATACGGCACTCATCAGCCAGAGACGATTCTGGAAACAATGCCGATTGAAGAAGCCTCCGAGATCATCAAGGAGAAGCTTCGTGATGAAGTGCGCCAGGAACTGGAGTGCGAGTATGGCGATCGTCTTTATGAGGCTGAGGAAGAAGCATCAAACTGGGAAAGCAGAGCTGACGACTATGAAAGCGATGCAACTTGCCTGGCTAATGCCGTAAGAGAGGCTTTTGAATCCGCCAACTTTGAAGATGCAAAGGTAATCCTCGAGCGAGCGATGCACGACCACAAAGACTATTTCTGAAGACCCGCCACGGCGGGTTTTTTCATACCTCAGTCGCTTCACCGAGGCGGTTTAGTTATGACAACCGGCGGCCATCCACCGCCCATTGAAACACTGAATAAATGCGTTGAAGTCTTGTATTAACCGTTCGGCGGCGCGGCCTTAAGCGCGGAGATGATTATGAAATACACCATGAAGGTTTATAAAAACTCTGATGACCATGCTGCTTATCTGAAAGCGCGATCCGACGGCGCCAGAAATGGCCAGTCATTTGAATTGGCGGGTCACCGCTGGGCGTACGAAGTCACCAGCTTTGACGATGCCGGCGATTACGACCTGCTTTACCGGTTTGATGACAAGCCATATCCAGAAGAAGTTTCAGTCAATACAGATGACATGACGATCCGTGACTACTTTGCAGCTAAGGCTATGCAGGGAATCATCAGCAGCGAATGCAACTATGGAGCGTTTAGTGATTTAGCAAGCGATGCATACAGCATTGCCGACGCCATGCTCCGCGCTCGGGAGGCGTCATGACAGTCACCCACAACGGCAAGCAGTACACCGCAAAAAAACTCAACGATAACGAGTGGCAGCTTACGTCGGTATCGGCACCGCGTGACAAGCTGACGCTTAACCGCTGGCAGATGCATATTGCTGGCCTCCTGGAACAGGTTGAGGTGAAGGTATGATCGGGATGCACTACGGCACTGCATCAGTGCCACGTAGCGAGGTTTTACCGGGCACAATGCTGCAGCACCACGGCAAAACATATCGCGCCTCTGCGAACGTTGAGAAAGGCCTTTACGCCTTCAACATCTTCGAAAAAACCATCATCAAAAGTGATTCCGTCGTTGTGCTCCTGAATGAGCGCGGCGAACCGATGGTTCACTGATACCAACCACCCTATTCAACCGATCGGCCTGGCATTACGCGGGCGGGATCTGCACATCCAAATTTCAGGAGAAACCATGAGCGAAGTAACGGATTTAACTGTCATCGAAATCAAGCCGGATCAGGCGCCAGCGCTTTACGTAGCGGGCGGCCTTGACGCTTACCTCGAGCAAATCCGCCAGGCAGTGAACGAAGTGCCGGACCTGTCCACGAAGAAAGGCCGCGACCGTGTCGCCTCTCTGGCAGCGCAGGTGTCCCGCAGCAAGACGGCAATCGAAAAGCCTGGCCGTGAGTACCTGAAGCGACTGAAAGAGGCTGTCCGCCCTGCTGAGGCCGAAATTAAGCGGTTCGTTGATGCCTGCGACGAGCTGCGCGATGCAACCCGTCGCCCACTCACCGAATGGGAAGCCGAGCAGGAACGCATTAAGGCTGAAGAAGCCATGAACGCGCTGCACGCCGAAGCGCTGGGGATGAACGAAGAGTTCGACCGACAGCGTGCCGCGCAGATCGAAGCAGACCACGAAATGGCTTTGCTGATGAATGACAAGTTTGACCGTGACCGCGAAGAGCAGCGCCGACTGGCGGAACAGGCTCAGCGTGAGCACGAAGAGCGCATTAAGCGCGAAGCGGCAGAACAAGCCCGCCGCGATGCCGAAGCGAAGCACAAAGCGGAGATTGACGCCGCAGCACGCCGTGCAGAGCTGGCTGAACGACAGCGTGTCGAAGCGGAGCAGCGTGCAACACGCGAAAAAGAAGAAGCCGTTGCTGCAGAACGCCGCCGCCAGGAAAAGGAAAAAGCCGACCGTCTGGCCGAAGAGCAGCGCAAAGCTGAAGAAGAAGCGCGCCGCGCCGCAGACAAAGAGCACAGCCGCACCGTCAATCGCCGCGTCATCGCCGACCTGATAGCTCATGGCATCCCCGAAGAATTCGCGCAGAAAGCACTGCTGGCTATCGCTGGCGGCAAAGTGCAGGACGCGCACATCAAATATTGAGGTGATTCATGAATATCACATGCGAGTGCGTGGACATGCGCACATCTGTCGGCCCCCACAACACCATCAAAGTTGAGATGGAAGGCGTTGTGCTGGCCGGCACCGTTAAAACCCGTGACGTACTCCCCCAGCTCGACGGCACAGAAGTCATCGAGTGGCTGGCTGAGCAGGGTTACGTCATCACACATCAGGAGCGTGCAGCATGACGGCAGCAGAACGGTGTGATGAAGAGTCATTCCTACGCCTTATGCGCGACGTGCTGCCGGAAAAGCCGGAGGGTGACGACGAGCCAGTTAACCTGGCCGCCGAGCGGCTGAACCCGGTCATTAGATGGGATGAATTTGCGGGGAATTACACATGAACCTTGATGAATTAGATGCGCCATTTGCCAGCGAGGATATTGAGTGGCGCATTCAGCAGGCGGGAAAAAACAATAACGGCATCTGGGCAAAGGTGCTGGCCTACGTCACCAACCGAGCAATCATGAAGCGCCTGGATGAAGTATGCGGCAAGGCTGGCTGGCGTAACGAGTACCGAGATATTCCGAACAATGGCGGCGTTGAATGCGGTATTTCCATCAAGGTTGAAGGCGAGTGGATAACCAAGTGGGATGCGGCAGAAAACACACAGGTTGAAGCCGTGAAAGGTGGTCGCTCAGGCGCCATGAAGCGCGCCGCCGTGCAATGGGGGATCGGTCGTTACCTCTACAACCTGGAAGAAGGGTTCGCAGTTGTTTCAGCAACGCGCGCGCCCGGGTTCCAGTACGCCAAATCAAAAGAGGTTGGCGTTTTCTATTGGAAGGCGCCTGCTCTCCCGGGATGGGCATTGCCATCAGGAACTCCAGTCGAGCAGGACCAACAAACGCAGGATGGTCACCAGCAGCGAGACCAGGCACCGCAGTCAGTGGATGCGGACAAAATCCTCGCCGAATTCTCTGACTACGCCAACTCGGAAAATGATAGCGATCGGCTTAAGCATCGTTATGAAGAAACATGGAAATTGCTGAACGGCTTTGCTGAGCACCAGGGCAAATGCAAAGACGTAACTGGCATTCGACTCAAAGAACTTAAACAGGCGGCGTAAATGGTTAGAAAAGGCGTAAATAAAGTGATCCTCGTCGGCAACCTCGGGCAAGACCCCGAGGTCCGTTATCTTCCGTCCGGCGGCGCAGTGTGCAGCCTGACGCTGGCGACATCGGAGTCATGGCGAGATAAAGCTACTGGCGAGCAAAAAGAGCATACGGAATGGCATCGCGTTGTTCTGTTCGGAAAGTTGGCTGAGGTGGCCGGAGAATACCTGCGCAAAGGATATCAGGTCTATATCGAGGGTCAGCTGCGCACCCGCAAATGGACAGATCAGGCTGGCGTCGAGAAGTACACCACAGAGGTGGTGGTAAACGTCGGCGGCACAATGCAGATGCTTGGTGGCCGTCAGGGCGGTGGAGCGGCACCAGCAGGTGGCGGCCAACCGCAGAGCGGAAATCAGTTCAGCGGCGGCGCACGGTCTCGTCCTCAGCAGCAGTCGGCACCCGCCCCATCAAACGAACCGCCAATGGACTTCGACGACGATATACCCTTTTGAAGCATCTCCCGGTCAGGAGGAACCAATGAACAAATTTACCCCCGAGTATCGAAAATATCTTCTCCGGCCAATCCCTGACCGGAAGCTTTCACCCTCTGAGCGAACCGATCGCAAAGAGCTTTACCAAATTATCCAGCAAGAAAGATCCAACGACGATTCACCCCCTGCCCCATCCAATTACACGCCAGTTGACCCATATCTCAACGACAACCGCAAGGGCCTCGGCGGCGCTTCAAGGAGTGACTAATGACTCACGCTCACGACGACATCAGGGTTGGCACACTATGCCTTCCCTTCATTGGTAACGGCTGGCTAATGCCATGGGGTGAAGTGGTCAGCAATCCATTAAAGGCGCAGCGGCTCGCTGAGGAATATCGGGAAAGGCAGGAGGCGGCATGAAATACGGAAGCGTGTGCAGCGGAATCGAAGCTGCCAGTAAAGCGTGGGAACCTCTCGACTGGAAACCTGCCTGGTTCTCTGAAATCGAACCATTCCCCTCAGCCGTCCTCGCCCATCACTGGCCGGAAGTAACCAACCTCGGCGACATGACCAAAATCGCCGATGCGGTGCGCGCTGGTGAAGTAGAAGCGCCTGATGTTCTGGTCGGCGGTACGCCTTGCCAGGCATTCAGTATCGCAGGCTTGCGTGAAGGCCTGTCTGATGACCGCGGCCAGTTAACCCTATCTTACGTGGAATTAGCCAATGCAATCGACGCAAAGCGCCGCGAACGCGGTGAGCCAGAAGCAATCATCGTCTGGGAAAACGTCCCCGGCGTGCTCAGCAGCAAAGACAATGCCTTCGGGTGCTTTCTGGCAGGACTTGCCGGAGAAAGCAGTGAGTTGCAGCCAGCAGGGGGAAAATGGACGCACGCAGGTTGTGTGTCTGGACCAGAAAGGGTTATCGCCTGGCGCGTCCTTGATGCTCAATTTTTCGGAGTGGCCCAACGCCGCCGCCGTGTGTTTGTTGTCGCAAGTACTCGAAAAGGATTCGATCCCGCAGCGGTACTTTTTGAGCTCGACTGCGTGCGCCGGGATTCTGCGCCGAGCAGAGGCGCGGGGAAGGCAACTGCCGGAACTACTGGAAGCTGCGTTAAAGTCGGTAGCCACTGGGATAACCCAGCAAACCCACACCCAACCCTCAACCAGTCACACAACATCGGAGGAATAGGCCAGAGCAATCAGGAACTATTCAGCCAGCGCGGAAGCGGCATAACAATAGCTACCTCTGAAACAGTAGGATGCATGTCCTCAAGTGGAGACACAAAAAACAAACATGGTTTTGGTTGGGGGCAGCAGGACTGGCAGAACGGATATTGTCAACCTGTCATAACTCAGTCTGTCAACGGCGATATCGCGCACACACTGAAAGCGGAAGGATTTGACGGCAGCGAAGACGGCACTGGTCGCGGAACGCCGATTATCGCTATGGCTCACGGGCAGGGGGGTGCCGAGATTAAAACGGACAATTCCGCGCCTACGCTCACCTGCAACCACGAAGCGCCTATCGCTGCTTACGGCATTCCTGGCAACTGGATAGGCCGCGCACCGGAGAACGGAGGCAACGCAACAGAACCTATGCATGATGTTGCACCGTGCCTTACCGTTGCCGACCGGCATGGAGTCGCAATGAGTATGTCAGTTCGCCGTCTCACACCGATTGAGTGCGAGCGCCTTCAGGGCTTTCCTGATAATCACACTCTGATCGGCTGGCGCGGAAAGGATGCTGCTGAATGCCCGGACGGGCCGCGCTACAAAGCTATCGGCAATAGCATGGCAGTACCGGTAATGCGCTGGATTGGTGAGCGCATCGCCGCAGCGCTGCCGATTGAACAACCTACTCCGCGAAACTGGCAGCGCCCGTTCCTGAAATGGGCTGGCGGGAAATATTCGCTGCTTCCGGAACTGGATCGCCTGATCCCCGCGGGGAAACGCCTCGTTGAGCCATTCGTTGGGGGCGGATCGGTATTTCTCAACTCCGAAAAACACGAATCTTTCCTACTTGCTGACGTCAATGCAGATCTGATTAACCTCTATCAGATGCTTGAAGTTGACCACATCAGAGTATGCTCGCTTGCCAAAATATTGTTTGAGCGCGCCAACAGTGAGGTGGCGTACAAAGAGCTTCGGGATGAGTTTAATAACCAGCGAATGGGCGCGCCGGAGCGCGCAGCAGCCTTTCTCTTCCTCAATCGACACTGCTTTAACGGCCTGATTCGATACAACCGTGATAGTTTCTTTAATGTTGGCTGGGGCAAGTACGAAGCGCCCTATTTCCCAGAGATTGAAATAAAGGCATTCAAGCAGAAGTCGCATAAATGCGTGTTCCTGAATGCTGGATATCGCAGAACCCTGGCGCTGGCCGGTGAAGGTGATGTGGTTTACTGCGACCCGCCGTATGAGCCGTTGCCTGGTACCGCAGGTTTCACAAATTACGCCGCAGGCGGTTTCTCATGGGCTGATCAGATTTCACTTGCGGAAAGCTGTGTAGCAGCACACCAGCGAGGCGCGAAAGTTCTTATCAGTAACTCAACAGCGCCACGAGTTCTTGAGCTTTATGAGCAGCACGGATTCATCCTTCACCATGTTGATGCCCGGCGGGCGATATCCAGCAAGGGCAGTACGCGTGAGACGGCGAAGGACATCGTCGCCACTTTGGGGGTTTAACCATGACGCCAGAAACAGACAACGCCATCCGCTCAGCCTGCCGCCGCTGCACCGAGGAAATCCAGCAGGCCATGCGCAAGAAGCCAAAGCCTAACTGGAACGAAACGGTGCCTCCCATCATCAACAAGCACCACAAGAAAATTGAAGTTCTGGGAGTTAGCCTCCTGGAGTTCGTCGTATACACAGGCAGGCTTAATCGCCGCTTCGGAGTGGAATCGTGACCAAATACGCGAAACTGGATAGTGAGGTGTTAAGCGCTATCGGTGCGCATCCAACCTCGTTTTCGGAGCTGTTTAGCCCTTCCGTCAGGCAGGAGTGCCTCGTCATTGCTGAGGCAGAAGGAAAGCACCCAATGGACGTCTTCCGCATTCTTGACCGCCGGCTCCAGTCTCTCAGGAAGCTTGGTGTTATTCAGCACGTCAAAGGTAAAGGGTGGATTCAGCCATGAAATCGCAAATCACCAGGTCGCTATCGCGGCCTTTTTTATTGCTGGCGTTCACATTCAACCGAATTAACCGACATTTCCGGGAGCATTGACCATGGCAGACATCATCGATACCGCAGCAGAGATTGAAGAGCTTCAGCGTAACGCTGCCCTTTCCGCTCACCGAGTAAACCGCAACGCTGTATCAGCTGAGCGTTGTGAAGAATGCGACGAAACAATTCCCGAGCCGCACCGCGCTGCCGTTCCCGGCTGCAAGACGTGCGCGGAGTGCCAAGGCGTCATCGAGTTGAGGAATAAGCAGAGGGGGGTCCAGTGAAAGAGCGCGGAATGATTTTTAACGCCGAGATGGTGCGTGCCATCCTCGACGGCCGGAAGACGCAGACGCGTCGAATCATGAAAAACCAGCCTGCCGGAGATTACCCAGACACACCAGCCCTAATCAGAAATGTGGATGGTGGTTTTCAGTGGTACGGGCATTACGGAGAAAGCAGCATTTTCAATTGCCCTTTTGGCGCTGTCGGCGATCACATCTGGGTTCGGGAGACATGGGCCCAATTGGGTAATGAAGACGGGTGCCCCATTGACTGGAACGACAACCTTGTCAAAGGCGGCGGGCCTGAAGCAGCACGTATTTATCGAGCCAGTTGCGAGCAGAAAGAAGGTAATTATGGCCTGTGGTCGATTCCAGATGATGCCTACTGGAAACCACATACTGACGATCTTCAGTACGATGGGACATGGTGCCCATCAATTCACATGCCGCGCTGGGCCAGTCGTCTAACTCTGGAGATTACCGGAGTGCGAGTTGAGCGATTGCAGGCCATTACCCTTGGGGATATCTGTAAGGAAATCGGCTGTGGTCTTTACGACTTCCGCCCTGCTACTTATGGATTTCAGGTGTGGGAAGAACTGTGGAAGTCAATCTACGGCGAAGAAAACTGGCAGGCCAACCCCTGGGTATGGGTAATCGAATTTAAGGTGGTGCCCAATGTTCAGGATAATCCAGCCTAACACCTGGTACACCGATCCCCACGGCGAGCCCTGCAAAATCCTCCGAGCTACCCACGAAGTCATCCACTACATCCGCAACGGTCGCACCTGCATTGCCAGCATGGGCCGCTTTAATCAGGATTTCGAGCCGCTGACCAAAGCACAGGCCGAGCGGATCGCCGAAGAAATCGAAACAGCAGAGCACATCGAAAAATTAAGGAGCATGAGACGTGATCGGAATACTCAAGCCGGTACCGGAGTCGCAGTGGCCGGTACGATGCCACGACCCCAAGCGGAGCAACGTGTGGGCTAACTCTTACTTTCTGGTCCAGGAGTTTCAGGAAGACAACGGTTTCATTCGCCTGACGGTGAATACCACCAGCATTGGCAGTTCCGGACGGTGGAAGGATGGCATCAGTTGGGATGCGCTGCAGGAGATAAAGTCATCCGTGGGCTATGGCGATCGTGATGCCGTGGAGATTTACCCGCGGGATTCTGATGTGGTGAACGTGGCGAACATGCGTCACCTGTGGATTACGCCGGAGCCAATTAGCTTCGCCTGGCGGAAGTAATTTAACGCTGCGTGCACAGCGCGCGGCATGAGGAGAGGCTATG
This sequence comes from Enterobacter sp. PP-008-ECC_S150, assembly GCF_045257065.1. Taxonomy (NCBI): domain Bacteria; kingdom Pseudomonadati; phylum Pseudomonadota; class Gammaproteobacteria; order Enterobacterales; family Enterobacteriaceae; genus Enterobacter; species Enterobacter sp. PP-008-ECC_S150. The sequence continues at coordinate 45,894 of NZ_JBJHHG010000004.1, forward strand.
CGCATTGAAGAGTTACCGAAATTACCGAAGCTGTTCCGCGTTATCGAGGTTGACCTGGATGTGCTGCGCAACGGGATTGGTTCTGGCTGGGGGGTTATTTTCGACCAGGACGCCGTCGTTAAGCGAAAGGTCCGCCGAGTCAAGCATGACGGCGGCTGGAAGTGGCAACTGGTTCGTGAATGGCACGATCAGGAGCTGTGGGATTATTGCTTCGAACAGGACCGGGAATGTCTTGAAAACCTCAACTACGACCTGTGCCTTATGCAATGACGCAACTGATAGCCAGTTATGAGCTGGCTATTGGGTGCGAAAGCACTGCTCCGTTATCCCTTTTGCCCGGCCCCGCGCCGGGTTCTTTTTTTCTGATTTCGAATAATCAACACGACGCAACAGACGTGGGTATACTCACGCCGGTTGCCAGGAGTCATCTATGGCACAGGTCATTTTCAATGAAGAGTGGGTTGTTGAGTCCAGACTCACCGAAAGAACCGGTCTCACAGAAGGCCAAATCAAAAATTACCGACTGAAGCTTTGGGTTGAAGGGGTTCATTTCAAGCATCTTACAGCCCTGGGGCAAACCGACAATTCCAAAGGATTGCTCTGGTACAACCTACCTAAAATAAACCAGTTAGTGCAGGATATCTGATGAATCTCCCTACCGGCGTAGAGCTACATAACGGAAAAATCCGCATCACGTTTTACTATCGTGGCGTGAGATGCCGCGAGGTTCTTCGCGGCTGGCTGGTGAACAACAGCAATATAAAGAAAGCTGGCAATCTGAGGGCAATGATTGTCAGTGAAATTCAGATGGGTACTTTCGATTACGCAACCCGCTTTCCTGAATCAAAGGCGTTGAGCAAGTTCGGTACCACAAAGCGGATAAACACTTTTGCGGAATTATGCGAGCTCTTTACTGACTCAAAGGCGCTGGAGGTATCTCATGCCACTATGCTCACGATCCGTTCAACGGTAAACACCCTCAGGCGCGTTGTTGGCGACATGACAGCCTTAACTGACATACAGAACGCCGACATACTTTCATATCGTCGCGAGCTGTTGTTTGGTGAGGTGGTGAATCCCGGTTTACCGAATTTTAAGAAGCAGGGCCGATCACCAGCACGCGTAAATACTCTAATGAGCGCCCTCAAAGAGATGCTCAGGATAGCTCACCGCAGCCAGTTCATATCTCATACGCCATACGAAGGCATATCGACATTAAAGGTATCGAAACGAACTCCTGATCCTCTTACATTTGACGAATACCAGGCATTCATCGCTAATCTCTCTAAACAGCACTCGCTTTTATGGATTGTGGCTATTCATACCGGTCTGAGGCACGGTGAACTCTGCGCTCTCGCATGGGAAGATGTTGACCTGTTAAATGGAGAGATTCATGTCTCACGGAACCTGACCCGGAAAGGCTTATTCGTACCGCCTAAGACGGATGCCGGGATCAGGACAATTACCCTGCTCCAGCCTGCTCTGGATGCTCTGAAAAAACAGTTTGAGCTTACTGGCCATCTACCGCAGCACGAGATCGTCTATCATCATCGTGAGCATGGTAAAACTGAAATGCAGGTTATCAGGCCAGTATTCGTTCCATCGAGTCGATCGACAAGAAAGGTCGGGTACTATTCGAAAAATTCTATATCCTATGGATGGAAGAATGGCTTACGTCGTGCTGGCGTTCGTAACCGGCATCCGTACCAGTCCAGACACACCTACGCATGCTGGTCGCTTTCTGCTGGGGCAAACCCTTCCTTTATTGCAACTCAGATGGGCCATGAGGATTCAAGGATGGTTTATGAGGTTTACGCGAAGTGGATCGGTGATATGGACAAGGACCAGGTTGCCATCATAAACAAGAGAATTCTTGCCAACATGCCCCCGCCACGCCCCCAAGGCGATTTGAAGTTGAAGAAAATCCTTTGAATTCAGAATGAAACAACATTAAGTGATAAATTTTCATGAATTATTGAGCTGGCAAAACCTCCCCTCTGTTTCATTCAGGATATATAGGTTACTCTTTTAATTACAGACTGTGGTGACAGTAGTAAGGAGACCTGTATGGCCAAGTATCAAAACATGCTGGTAGCTATCGATCCGAACCAGGACGATCAGCCGGCATTACGACGTGCTGTGTATTTACATCAACGGATTGGTGGCAAAATCAAAGCGTTTTTGCCGATCTATGACTTCTCGTATGAGATGACCACCCTTCTGTCGCCTGACGAACGCACCGCTATGCGTCAGGGCGTCATCAGCCAGCGTACCGCGTGGATCCGCGAACAGGCGAAGTATTACCTGGAAGCGGGTGTGCCTATTGATATCAAAGTGGTCTGGCACAACCGGCCTTTCGAAGCCATCATCCAGGAAGTTGTCGCCGGTGGGCACGACCTGCTGCTGAAGATGGCGCACCAGCACGACAAGCTGGAATCCGTGATCTTCACCCCGACCGACTGGCACCTGCTGCGCAAATGCCCTTGCCCGGTCTGGATGGTGAAAGACCAGCCGTGGCCCGAAGGCGGGAAAGCCGTGGTGGCGGTAAACCTCGCGAGCGAAGAGGATTACCATAATTCGCTCAACGAGAAGCTGGTGAAGGAGACCATCCAGCTTGCCGACCAGGTGAATCATACCGAAGTGCATCTGGTGGGCGCCTATCCGGTCACCCCGATTAACATTGCCATTGAGCTACCGGAATTTGACCCGAGCGTGTACAACGACGCGATCCGCGGTCAGCACCTTCTGGCCATGAAAGCGCTGCGCCAGAAATTCAGCATTGATGAGAAAATGACCCACGTGGAGAAAGGACTGCCTGAAGAGGTGATCCCGGACCTGGCGGAACACCTGCAGGCGGGGATTGTGGTGCTGGGCACCATCGGCCGGACCGGTATTTCTGCCGCGTTTCTCGGCAATACCGCCGAACAGGTGATCGACCATCTGCGCTGCGACCTGCTGGTCATTAAGCCGGATGAGTACCAGACGCCGGTTGAGCTGGACGATCCGGAAGACGATTGATCCCTGAAGCCCGGCGGCGCAAGCTTGCCGGGCCTACAAAACCGTAGGCCGGGTAAGCGTCAGCGCCACCCGGCAATAAAAAAACCGCCGGATTCGGCGGTTTTTTCGTCTCAATGCAACTTACAGCGCTTTCAGAATCGCATCCACGCTGGCTTTAGCATCGCCAAACAGCATGTGGGTGTTCTCTTTGAAGAACAGCGGGTTCTGAACCCCGGCATAGCCGGTATTCATGGAACGTTTAAACACGACTACGTTCTGCGCCTTCCACACTTCCAGAACCGGCATACCGGCAATTGGGCTGCCCGGATCGTCCTGTGCAGCAGGGTTAACGGTATCGTTGGCCCCGATGACCAGAACCGTGTCGGTATCCGAGAAATCATCGTTGATCTCATCCATTTCCAGCACGATGTCGTAAGGCACTTTCGCCTCCGCCAGCAGCACGTTCATGTGGCCCGGCAGACGCCCTGCCACCGGGTGAATACCAAAGCGCACCTTGATGCCCCGCGCGCGCAGCTTCTCGGTGATTTCCGCCACCGGATACTGTGCCTGCGCCACCGCCATGCCGTAGCCTGGGGTGATAATGACCGTGTCCGAGTTTTTCAGCATGTCTGCGGTCTCTTCCGCAGAAATTTCACGGTGCTCGCCCACTTCTTCATCCGCACTGGAAGAAGACCCATCGGTGCCGAAACCACCGGCGATGACGCTAATGAACGAACGGTTCATCGCCTTACACATGATGTAGGACAGGATCGCACCGGAAGAACCCACCAGGGCACCGGTGACGATCAGCAGGTCGTTGCTCAGCATAAAGCCCGCCGCCGCTGCCGCCCAACCGGAGTAGGAGTTCAGCATCGAAACCACCACCGGCATATCGGCACCGCCGATGGACGCCACCAGGTGCCAGCCGAAGGCCAGCGCAATAATGGTCATGACCAGCAGCGCCAGCACCTGCAGCCCCACGCTTTCGGTACGCACGAAGACCACCAGCAGGACAAACGACACCACCAGCGCCGCCAGGTTCAGCTTATGGCGGTTTGGCAGCATCAGCGGTTTAGAGGAGATCTTCCCGCGCAGTTTGCCGAACGCCACAATGGAGCCGGTGAAGGTCACCGCACCGATGAAGATACCGAGGAACACTTCCGTCAGGTGAATGTTCACCAGAATCGGTTCCAGACCCGGTTCGTGGTACAGGTAGCTGTTGAAGCCCACCAGCACCGCCGCCAGACCCACGAAGCTGTGCAGAATGGCAACCAGCTCCGGCATCTCGGTCATTTCAACGCGTTTTGCCAGGCGAATACCAATCGCACCGCCGACGATCATCGCCACCAGGATCCACGCTACGTTGCCGGTATCCGGCCCGAAAATGGTGGCAATCAGCGCAATCGCCATCCCGGCGATACCAAAGTTATTTCCCTGCTGAGACGTTTCGTGTTTGGAAAGCCCCGCCAGACTGAAAATAAACAGGATTGCAGCAACAATGTATGCAGCTGTGACTAATCCTCCAGACATATGCTACCCCTTAGCCTTTACGAAACATTTTCAGCATGCGCTGAGTCACGGTGAAACCACCGAAAATATTGATACTGGCGATCAGCACCGCGATAAAGCTCAGGAAGCTGATCCAGCCGCCGTGACCAATCTGCAGTAACGCACCTACCACGATGATCCCGGAGATGGCGTTAGTGACCGACATCAGTGGGGTATGCAGCGCATGTGAGACGTTCCACACCACGTAGTAGCCCACCACGCAGGAGAGCGCGAAGACGGTAAAGTGGCCGAGGAACTCTTTCGGCGCGACGTCAGCCAGCCAGCCGAAGAGAATAATCACCAGCGCCATGATCGCGTATTTACGCCATGGAGAAGCCGGTTTAGCGGGTTCTTTTGGCGCGGGTGCAGCTTTCGGTGCCGCCTGAGGCTGGGCAGAGACCTGAATCGGCGGCGCAGGCCAGGTAATTTCACCTTCACGGACCACGGTCACGCCGCGGACCACGACATCGTCGAAATCAACGGTAACGTTGCCGTCTTTCTCTTTGCAAAGCAGCTTCAGCAAGTTGACCAGGTTGGTGCCATAGAGCTGAGAAGACTGCGTTGGCAGACGGCCCGGCAGATCGGTATAGCCGATCACCTTCACGCCGTTCGCGGTCGTGGTCACCTGATTGGCAACGGTATACTCGCAGTTACCGCCGTTTTGCGCCGCCAGGTCGACAATCACGCTGCCCGGCTTCATGGAGTCAACCATCTCACGGGTGATCAGCTTCGGCGCCGGTTTACCCGGAATCAGCGCGGTGGTGACAATAATGTCGACATCTTTCGCCTGGGCGGCGAAGAGTGCCATTTCGGCTTTGATAAAGGCTTCGGACATCACCTTCGCGTAGCCGTCGCCGCTGCCGGCTTCTTCCTTGAAGTCCAGTTCAAGGAATTCGGCGCCCATACTCTGGACCTGTTCCTTCACTTCAGGGCGGGTGTCAAAGGCGCGTACGATAGCGCCCAGGCTATTTGCCGCACCGATAGCGGCAAGACCCGCCACGCCCGCGCCAATCACCATCACTTTCGCCGGAGGGACTTTACCCGCAGCGGTGATTTGACCGGTAAAGAAACGACCAAATTCGTGGGCCGCTTCAACAATCGCGCGGTAGCCGGCAATGTTTGCCATGGAGCTTAAGGCATCCAGCGACTGCGCGCGCGATATGCGCGGCACGGAGTCCATCGCCATCACGGTCACGCCACGGGCCGCCAGCTTTTCCATCAGCTCAGGGTTTTGCGCAGGCCAGATAAAGCTCACCAGCGTGGTGCCGGGATTCAGCAGCGCAATCTCACTCTCTTCCGGTGCATTCACCTTCAGAATCACCGGCGACTGCCAGACCTCTGCACCGTCGACCACTTCCGCACCAGCCTGGATAAAGGCCTCGTCATCGAAACTCGCCAGCTTGCCTGCGCCGCTTTCAACCGCGACCGTAAAACCCAGCTTAAGCAGTTGCTCCACCGTTTTCGGTGTTGCCGCTACGCGGGTTTCATTGGCTAACCGCTCTTTTGGTACCCCAATACGCATAGTTTTCCCTTCCATCGGTTTTTGATGATGGTTTATCGATAAATGCCCGCGGTTTGTATCATTTTTCGCCATCGCGCGAGCGACGGGACAGAATTAACCCCGGAAAATAAAACAGTAACAAACTGTCTATAACCTACTGAAAATAGCGCCCGCGATCTACCGCCAGAAAACACTATTTCTTACTTTATCTGTGAAAAATAAGCGATCGGCGTCACTGACAGTGATATTTACCTTAAATTCATTGCCAGAACCGATAAATCGCGCAAGCGAAGCGGTAAAAACATGATATAGCGCCATAAGAGAACATCTTATTAACATTAAATTAACTTGTAAAAGTCATATGCTTTATCAGTTTTACTTGTCAAACGCGTGTTTTTTCCACATATCACTAAATGTTATCGAATTCGGTGATTCAGTAAGCACAGGCAGTGAAAAATGGCGCAGACAGCGACGGGTTTTAAATGCAATAATCGGGACCGTCTCAAATTAACAACAATACCAGTACATGGTTTGCGCAAGGCGAAGGATCATTTTTATGAAGCTTAAGAACACACTCCTGGCGTCCGCACTTCTTTCCGCGACCGCCCTGTCTGCGAATGCCGCAACAGAGTTAACGCCGGAGCAAGCGGCAGCGTTAAAACCTTTTGACCATACGGTCATTGTGGGTCGTTATAATTCTATTGGCGACGCCGTCGCCGCTGCATCAAAAGCCGCAGATAAAAACGGGGCGGCTTCGTTTTATGTGGTTGACCAGTCCGATTACGGCAACAGCGGCAACCAGCGCGTGACCATTGCCCTGTTCAAGGACAATGCGCCAAAAGCTGACGCGCCGAAAAACCGCGTGATCAACGGTGTTGTTGAGCTGCCGAAAGATCAGGCGATTGAGCTGGAACCTTACGACACCGTCACCGTTCAGGGCTTCTACCGCAGCCAGCCTGAAGTGAACGATGCCATCACCAAAGCCGCGAAAGAAAAAGGGGCCTACTCTTTCTTCATCGTGCGTCAGGTCGATGCTAACCAGGGCGGCAACCAGCGTATTACCGCGTTCATCTATAAAAAAGATGCGAAAAAACGCGTTCTGCAAAGCCCGGATGCCATCCCTGCTAATTCAGAAGCAGGCCGCGCGGCAATAGCGAAAGGCGGCGAAGAAGCGAAGAAAGTTGAAATCCCTGGCGTCGCAACGACGGCGGCTCCAAGCGCTGAAGTGGGCCGTTTCTTTGAAACGCAGTCCACGAAAGGTGGCCGTTACTCCGTTACGCTGCCAGACGGAACCAAAATTGAAGAGCTTAACAACGCCACTGCCGCGCAGATGGTGCCGTTCGACAGCATCAAGTTTACCGGCAACTACGGCAACATGACGGAAGTCTCTTACCAGGTCGCGAAGCGTGCGGCGAAGAAAGGGGCGAAGTTCTACCACATCACCCGCCAGTGGCAGGAACGTGGTAACAACGTGACCATTAGCGCCGATCTGTACAAGTAAAAATATCGTTTACGAAAGGCGGCGCAATGCCGCCTTTTTTGTTACTTTTTTTGAATTTCTGCCACACGTCATTGCATGCTTTCGTTACACTCCGTAAAATCCCGCGCCTTAGTGTGATCCACCATTTTTATGCGCCTGAGCGAAATAATTATTCTGGATTTTGACCTTTCATAACAGGAAGCCAATGGAAAAGAAACTTGGCCTGAGTGCTCTGACTGCACTCGTTTTAAGCTCAATGCTGGGTGCAGGCGTATTCAGTTTGCCGCAAAATATGGCGGCCGTCGCCAGCCCTTTCGCGCTCATCATTGGCTGGGGGATTACCGGGGTTGGCATATTGCTGCTGGCCTTCGCCATGCTGCTGCTCACCCGTATTCGCCCGGATCTCGATGGCGGCATTTTTACCTATGCACGTGAGGGTTTCGGCGAGCTGATTGGCTTCTGTTCCGCGTGGGGATACTGGCTGTGCGCCGTTATCGCCAACGTCTCTTACCTGGTGATCGTCTTCTCCGCGCTCAGTTTCTTTACCGACACGCCGGAGCTGCGCCTGTTTGGTGACGGCAATACCTGGCAGTCTATCGTGGGCGCCTCGGTGTTGCTGTGGTTCGTTCACTGGCTAGTGCTGCGTGGCGTACAGACGGCCGCCAGCATCAACCTGGTGGCAACGCTTGCCAAGCTGGTTCCGCTCGGCCTGTTTATCGTTCTGGCCTTTATTGCGTTCCGTATGGACGTATTTAAGCTCGACTTCAGCGGCGTTGCGCTGGGGGTTCCCGTCTGGGAACAGGTGAAAAACACGATGCTGATTACCCTGTGGGTATTCATCGGTGTTGAGGGCGCGGTGGTGGTTTCTGCCCGCGCCCGCAATAAACGCGACGTGGGCCGCGCCACGCTGCTGGCCGTCCTGGCGGCGCTTGGCGTCTATCTGCTGGTGACGCTGCTGTCGCTGGGCGTGGTGGCGCGTCCTGAGCTGGCCGAAATGCGTAACCCGTCGATGGCAGGCCTGATGGTGAAAATGCTCGGTCCCTGGGGCGACGTGGTGATTGCCGCGGGTCTCATCATCTCCGTCTGCGGAGCGTATCTGAGCTGGACCATCATGGCGGCTGAAGTGCCGTTCCTGGCCGCGACGCACAAGGCGTTTCCACGGCTGTTTGCGCGTCAAAACAAAAACAGCGCGCCGTCGGCCTCACTGTGGCTGACCAACATCAGCGTTCAGATCTGCCTGGTGCTGATCTGGCTCACAGGTTCAGACTATAACACGCTGCTGACCATCGCCTCGGAGATGATTCTGGTACCCTATTTCTTAGTGGGTGCGTATCTGTTAAAAATTGCCACACGTCCAGCGCATTATGTCGTGGGTGTCGGAGCCTGTATTTACGGCCTGTGGTTGTTGTATGCTTCCGGGCCAATGCACCTGCTGCTGTCGGTGGTGCTGTACGCGCCGGGACTGCTGGTGTTTATCTACGCCCGCCGCACGCACCAGCTGGAGAACGCGCTGAAACGCCGTGAAATGGCACTAATTGGACTATTACTGGTTGCTGCCGTACCGGCAACCTGGATGTTAATGGGATAGCATCGGCTTTCCCATTGTTGAACTGTAAAGGAGAATACGATGGGAAATGCACCGCTTCGCCCCATACTGATCACCGGTGGAGGCCGCCGTATCGGCCTCGCCCTCGCCCATCACTTTCTCAACCTTCACCATCCGGTCATCGTCAGCTACCGTACGGAATACCCGTCGATTGAAGGGTTACGCAAGGCCGGGGCGGTCTGCATTCAGGCTGATTTTTCAACCGATGAAGGCATTCAGGCTTTTGCGGAAAAGGTAAAATCCACCACGACGGGGCTACGCGCCGTGATCCATAACGCCAGCGCGTGGCGGGCCGAGAAACCCGGTACATCGCTCAGCGAAACGCTCTCCGCGATGCTGCAGATCCACGTTAATGCCCCTTATTTGCTCAACCACGCGCTGCAGGATCTGCTGCGCGGGCACGGGCATGCTGCGGGCGATATCATTCATTTCACCGACTATGTGGTGGAGCGCGGCAGCGACAAGCACATTGCCTATGCGGCCAGCAAGGCCGCGCTGGATAACATGACCCGCTCGTTCGCCCGCAAGCTCGCGCCGGAGGTAAAGGTGAACGCCATCGCCCCGGCGATGATTTTGTTTAACGAAAACGATGATGCGGAGTATCGCCAGCAGGCGCTGAATAAGTCGCTGATGAAAATCGCCCCTGGCGAGAAAGAGGTGATCGACCTTGTAGATTACCTGCTCACCAGCTGCTACGTCACCGGCAGAACCTTTGCCGTGGACGGCGGCCGACCGCTGCGCTAGTGGAAGCGGCTCCAGAAGAAAATTAATACCCAGGCGCTGAGCCCCCAGCAGACCACCGCCCCGCTCAGCGCCAGGGGAAGACGCAGAAAACCGGTGAAATACCACAGCGAAAGCAGGTAGAGAAAATACGGAATGATAGACCACATGCCGAATACGATGGTCGTGCGCAACGCTTCCGTGCCCCGCTCGGAAGCCACAATATAGTGAGCAATCAGCGCGAAGGTTGGGAAGAGTGGGATCAGCCCGGCAATGTAGTAATTTTTCGTTTTTGCCAAAATGCCAATCAGCAATACCACCAGCGCGCCCAGCGCGGCTTTGATCACCAGCCCCATACTTTTCCCTATAACAATCGACTCACAATATGGATCAGAATAACGGAACCGGGGTTAATTTAGAAAGATTAATGGAAGGTTAAGGTTTCGCGGTGTATGTTGGCTTTTTTCACGAAAACAGACGCTGTATGAATAAGATTGTTTATGTTGAAGACGAACCCGAAGTCGGACAGCTGATCGCCGCCTATCTGGGTAAACACGATATGGACGTCATCGTTGAGCCTCGCGGCGATCGTGCCGAAGAGGTGGTCGTCCGTGAAAATCCTGATCTGGTGCTGCTGGATATCATGTTGCCTGGCAAAGACGGCATGACCCTCTGCCGTGACCTGCGCGCCCGGTGGGAGGGCCCTATCGTCCTGCTCACCTCCCTGGACAGCGATATGAACCACATCCTGTCGCTGGAGATGGGTGCCAATGACTACATTCTGAAAACCACGCCGCCTGCCGTCCTGCTTGCGCGTCTGCGCCTGCATTTGCGCCAGCACGCCACCATCGAACGCGAAGCGCCCGCGCCGTCTCTGACGCCGCACAAGGCGATGCGCTTCGGGACGCTGTCTATTGACCCCATCAACCGCCAGGTACTGCTCTCGGGCGAGCTTATCGCCCTCTCCACCGCCGATTTTGACCTGCTGTGGGAGCTGGCCACCCATGCCGGGCAAATCATGGATCGCGACGCACTGCTGAAAAACCTTCGCGGCGTGAGCTATGACGGCATGGACCGCAGCGTTGACGTGGCGATTTCGCGTCTGCGCAAAAAGCTGCAGGATAACGCCACCGAGCCCTACCGCATTAAAACCGTGCGTAACAAGGGCTATCTGTTTGCCCCGCACGCCTGGGAAACCTGATTTCGCTTTCCGCTCACTGAACAAGCACGAAATGAAGGCATTACACAGCGGTGCCTTCATTTCACGCGTTTATTTTTACGTTTGCGCAACAATTAACTTGCTAAGCACGCAAACTAATCCATAATTAACATTCACATTTCTTTTAGGCCATTTCTGGCCCGCTACCTGCTCACACCTGTTCCACTCATTCCTTCCCATAAAATCTTGATTTGAGGATTTAAGCCCATGAAATATGTATAGCTACCATGAGGTAGAAGTCATCAAAACCAATCTTGAATGGATTGTTAATCAGATAGCGCTTAGCCCCTCCACCCCCTCACGCGCCGATCAAAAAGCGCTCTTTGATCTGCTGGAACTCATTCAGTCTTACGAACTGCTTCTGGACTTAATCAGAGACTTCGGGACGGATGTGATTAATACGCACATTGCGGAAGGCCTGGCCGTAACGGAAAAACTCATCGCCAAGGTCAAAACAAACGCACGCGCAATGTAACAGGCACCACAGACATGAAAACAGGTGCGTTTTTTCATGTATATTCTGCCTATCGCGTTTTTCCGGTGAGACCCAATGAAAAAGCTGTTTGTGCAGTTTTATCTTTTGCTGTTTGTCTGCTTCCTGGTCATGACCATGCTGGTCGGGCTGGTTTATAAATTCACCGCCGAACGTGCGGGCAGGCAGTCTCTGGACGATCTGATGAAAAGCTCGCTCTATTTGATGCGCAGCGAGCTGAGAGAGATCCCGCCGCACGACTGGGCGAACACCCTCAAAGAGCTGGATCTGAATCTGTCGTTCGATTTACGCATTGAGCCGTTAAAAAATTTTGAACTGGATCCGCCCGCCATGCAGCGCCTGCGCGACGGGGATATCGTCGCGCTGGATGAGAAATACACCTTCATCCAGCGTATTCCGCGCAGCCATTACGTGCTGGCCGTCGGGCCGGTGCCCTATCTCTATTATCTGCACCAGATGCGTCTGCTGGACATGGCGCTGATGGCGTTTATCGCCATTTCGCTCGCGTTTCCGGTCTTTATCTGGATGCGCCCACACTGGCAGGACATGCTCAAGCTGGAATCCGCCGCGCAGCGTTTTGGCGAGGGGCACTTTACCGAGCGGATTCACTTCGACAGCGGTTCCAGCTTTGAACGTCTGGGGGTGGCCTTTAACCAGATGGCCGATAACATCAATGCCCTTATCGCCAGTAAGAAGCAGCTGATCGACGGGATTGCGCACGAGCTGCGCACGCCGCTGGTGCGCCTGCGCTATCGTCTGGAGATGAGCGAGAATCTGACGGAAGCCGAGTCTCAGGCGCTAAACCGCGATATTGGCCAGCTTGAAGCGCTGATCGAAGAGCTGCTGACCTATGCGCGCCTCGACCGTCCGCAAAACGAACTTAACCTCAGCACGCCGGACCTGCCCGCCTGGCTGCAAACCCACATTGATGACGTTCAGAGCGTGAACCCGCAGCGCACGCTGTTGACGCGCGTCACCCCGGGGGATTACGGCGCGATCGATATGCGCCTGATGGAGCGCGTGCTGGACAACCTAATGAACAACGCCATGCGCTATAGCGAAAGTACGCTACAGATTGGCCTGGACCTGCAGGGCAATCAGGCCAGCCTGACGGTGGAAGATGACGGGCCGGGTATCGCTCCGGAAGCGCGAGAAACCGTGTTTGAACCGTTTGTCCGCCTCGATCCCAGCCGCGATCGCGCCACCGGCGGATGTGGCCTGGGGCTGGCCATTGTCTACTCGATCGCGCAGGCGATGGGCGGCACGGTGCATTGCGAAGAGAGCGAACTGGGCGGCGCGCGCTTCTGCTTTAGCTGGCCGGTATACCATAACATCGCCCTTCCCGTTCCTGCCTGACCTCAACCGCACGCTGGCCTGACCCGGCGTGCTGTGCTATATGATAAGTATGTTGTAACTAATGAGAGTGCTTATGGCGACCTACGATCTCCTCGAACGGCTGAACAGCACGTTTCGGGAAATAGAACACGAGCTTCTGAACCTGACCGAACGTTTGCAGACCTGCCGACTGCTGGCCGCGCGCGTCTTTACCCTGCCCGACGTGGCCAAAGGCGCGGAGCACGACCCGCTGGACGCCATTGAGGTGAAACAGCACATCGGCAGCGCCGCCCTTGAGCTGGCGCTGAAACACTATCGTCGCCTGTTTATCCAGCAGCAGTCAGAAAACCGCAGCAGCAAGGCGGCCGTACGTCTGCCTGGCGTGATCTGCCTGCAAACCGATGGGGCCGCGCGCGAGGCGCTGGAAACTCACATACACCATATCAACACCCTGAAAGCGGCATTTGAGAAGATCGTTACCGAAGAGTCCGGCCTTCCCCCCGCCGCCCGGTTTGAATGGGTACACCGCCAGCTTCCGGGGCTGATTACCCTGAATGCCTATCGCACGCTGACGGTGCTGCGTCACCCCGCCACGCTGCGCTTCGGCTGGGCGAATAAGCACATCATTAAAAACTTTACCCGGGATGAGATCCTGGCCCAGCTGGAAAAAAGCCTGAAGGCGCCGCGCACCGTCGCACCGTGGTCGCGTGAACAGTGGATCGAGCGCCTCGAGCAGGAGTACCACAGCATCGCCTCGCTGCCGGCGGACGCGCGCCTGAAGATAAAGCGCCCGGTGAAGGTGCAGCCTATCGCCCGCGTCTGGTATTCCGGTCAGCAAAAACAGGTGCAGTATGCCTGCCCGACGCCGCTGATTGCGCTTTACGATGCCGATCGGGGGGCCATCGTGCCGGATATTGGTGAGCTTTTGAATTACGATGCGGAGAATGTCCAGCACCGTTATCGACCTCAGGCGCAGCCGCTGCAGCTGATTATTCCGCGGCTGCACCTGTACGTGGCGAGTTAATTACTTCAGGCTGCCGACCATCGCCTCCGGACGCACCCAGGCGTCGAACTCCGCCTCCGTCAGATACCCCAGCGCCAGGGCGGAGGCTTTCAGCGTCAGCCCCTCCTTATGCGCTTTTTTGGCGATCTCGGCGGCTTTGTCGTAGCCAATATGGGTATTCAGCGCCGTCACCAGCATCAGGGATTCATTGAGCAACTGGCTGATACGTTCGCGATTGGGCTCAATCCCTACCGCACAGTGCTCGTTAAAGCTCTCCATCCCGTCCGCCAGCAGACGAATCGATTGCAGCACGTTGTGGATGACCATCGGGCGATAGACGTTCAGCTCGAAGTTGCCGGACGCACCGCCCAGGTTGACGGCCACGTCGTTGCCCAGTACCTGACAGCAGAGCATGGTCATGGCTTCGCACTGGGTCGGGTTCACTTTACCCGGCATGATGGAGCTACCCGGCTCGTTTTCCGGAATGCTGATTTCACCGATGCCGCAGCGCGGCCCTGAGGCCAGCCAGCGCACGTCGTTAGCGATTTTCATCAGCGAGGCCGCCAGCCCTTTCAGCGCGCCGTGGGTGTGAACCAGCGCATCGCAGGTCGCCAGCGCTTCGAACTTGTTGGGCGCCGTGACGAACGGCTGTCCGGTGATGTTTGCCAGCTCCTGAGCCACCTGCACCGCGTATTCCGGATGGGTGTTTAACCCGGTCCCGACCGCCGTGCCGCCGAGCGCCAGCTCTGCCAGATGCGGCAGGCTGTATTCAATGTGCTTCAGGTTATGTTCCAGCATCGCCACCCAGCCGGAAATCTCCTGGCCGAGGGTCAGCGGCGTGGCGTCCTGCAGGTGCGTACGGCCAATTTTGACGATATCGCGAAAGGCCTGCGCTTTCTCGCTGAGCGTGGATTTGAGCACGTTGAGCTGCGGGATAAGCTGCTCGCGGACAGCAATCACCGCCGCCACGTGCATCGCCGTGGGGAAGACGTCGTTGGAGCTCTGGCTTTTGTTGACGTCATCGTTTGGATGAACCTTACGCTCCATGCCGCGCACGCCGCCCAGCAGCTCGCTTGCCCGGTTCGCCAGCACTTCATTCATGTTCATGTTGCTTTGGGTGCCGGAGCCGGTCTGCCAGATGGCGAGGGGGAATTCTTCAGGATGCTTGCCCGCCAGCACTTCGTCAGCGGCGTTGATGATGGCGGTGGCCTTATCTGCCGCCAGCAGGCCTAAATCCTGGTTCACTTTGGCCGCCGCGCGTTTGGTGAGCGCCAGCGCCTGAATTAGCGAGACGGGCATTTTTTCAGTCGAGATACGGAAATGCTCCAGCGAACGCTGGGTTTGTGCGCCCCATAGCCTGTCGGCGGGGACGTCGATGGCGCCCATCGAGTCTTTCTCATGGCGTACCGTGGTCATTACTTTCTCCTTGATAACAAAAGCGGGATTGCTCACATGCTTAAGGGATAAGTATTGATGACTTCTGAGAAACGTTATGGCGCTTTGTGCGCTCTTTTTGGTGTCGGGTGGCGCTGACGCTGACCCGACCTACAGACACGTAGGCCGGGTAAGGCGAAGCCGCCACCCGGCAATTTACAGATTTACTTCACACACGCCGAACACTGGGACGACTGGATCTGCTTGAAGAAGTCGTTGCCTTTGTCATCCACGAGGATAAACGCCGGGAAATCTTCCACTTCAATTTTCCAGATCGCTTCCATACCCAGTTCCGGGTATTCCACACACTCCAGGCTCTTGATGCTGCCCTGCGCCAGAACAGCAGCCGGGCCGCCGATGCTGCCGAGGTAGAAGCCGCCGTGCTTGTGGCAGGCATCCGTCACCTGCTGGCTGCGGTTGCCTTTCGCCAGCATGATCATGCTGCCGCCGTTGGCCTGCAGCTGGTCGACGTACGAGTCCATACGGCCCGCCGTGGTTGGGCCTAACGAGCCGGACGCATACCCCTCAGGCGTTTTCGCCGGGCCCGCGTAGTAGATCGGGTGATCTTTAATGTACTGCGGCAGCCCTTCGCCGTTGTCCAGGCGCTCTTTCAGCTTCGCGTGCGCAATGTCGCGGCCCACGATAATCGTGCCGTTCAGGGAGAGACGGGTCGAAACCGGATACTGCGACAGCTGCGCCAGAATCTCTTTCATCGGACGGTTCAGGTCAACGCGAACCGCTTCGCCCTCGCCCGCTTTACGCAGCTCTTCCGGGATGTACTTGCCCGGGTTATTTTCCAGTTTTTCGATCCACACGCCTTCGCGGTTGATCTTGGCCTTGATGTTGCGATCCGCAGAGCATGAGACGCCCATGCCGACCGGGCAGGATGCGCCGTGGCGCGGCAGGCGGATCACGCGCACGTCGTGGGCAAAGTATTTGCCGCCAAACTGCGCCCCGAGGCCCAGATTACGCGCCTCTTCCAGCAGCTCCTGCTCAAGCTGCACGTCGCGGAACGCCTGACCGTGCTCGTTACCTTCGGTCGGCAGGCCGTCGTAGTATTTGGTTGAGGCCAGCTTCACGGTTTTCAGCGTGCTTTCCGCCGAGGTGCCGCCAATCACAAACGCGATATGGTACGGCGGGCACGCCGCGGTGCCGAGGGTGCGCATCTTTTCAACCAGGTAGTTTTTCAGCTTGCCCGGGGTGAGCAGCGCTTTGGTCTCCTGGTAAAGATAGGTTTTGTTGGCTGAACCGCCGCCTTTGGCGATACAAAGGAATTTGTACTCGTCACCGTCGACGCTGTAGAGATCGATCTGAGCAGGCAGGTTGGTGCCGGTGTTGACCTCTTTGTACATATCCAGCGCGGCGTTTTGCGAGTAGCGCAGGTTGTCTTCGATGTAGGTGTTATAGACGCCGTGCGCCAGCGCCGATTCATCGCCGCCGCCGGTCCAGACGCGCTGGCCTTTTTTCCCGACGATGATCGCCGTGCCGGTATCCTGACAGGTTGGCAGAATGCCTTTCGCCGCGATATCGGAGTTACGCAGGAACTGCAGGGCAACGTATTTATCGTTCTCGCTGGCTTCCGGGTCGCTCAGAATATCGGCCACCTGCTGCTGATGCGCAGGACGGAGCATAAACGAGGCGTCGTGGAATGCGTGCTGCGCCAGCAGCGTCAGCGCCTGCGGATCCACCTTGAGGATCTCTTGTCCTTCAAACTCGGAGACGGAGACGTGATCGCGGGTTAACAGGTAATACTCGGTCCGATCCTTACTGAGCGGGAAAGGATCCTGATAATGGAAGGGTTTATTCGACATTGTTCTCTCACTTACTGCTTCGGTCTGTTTATTCAGGGCAGATGTTCCGCTGCCCGGCTTAAAAGCGAGTCAGCTTATCCTACACAATTTTTTAACAAAAACTGAGACTAGTACGACTTTTTACATCCACAGGTTACTTCCATGTGGTTTATTGCTTTAATACGCGGAGTTAATTCCACATTTGAATCAGGGCTTGATAATGCAAAAACTCATTAACTCAGTGCAAAACTACGCCTGGGGAAGTAAAACTGCGTTAACGGATCTCTACGGTATCGCGAACCCAAACAACCTGCCGATGGCAGAACTGTGGATGGGGGCGCACCCGAAGAGCAGCTCAAAAATTGAAGACGCCAGCGGCCAGGTTCGCAGCCTGCGTGACGTCATCGACGCCGATAAAGCCGCGCTGCTGGGCGACAAGGTGGCTCAACGCTTTGGCGAACTGCCGTTCCTGTTTAAGGTACTGTGCGCCGACCAGCCGCTCTCCATCCAGGTTCACCCGAACAAGCAAGCGTCTGAAATCGGCTTTGCGAAAGAGAACGCAGCGGGTATCCCGTTAGACGCCGCCGAGCGTAACTACAAAGATCCTAACCACAAGCCGGAGCTGGTCTTTGCGCTGACGCCGTTCCTGGCGATGAACGCGTTCCGCGAGTTTTCAGAGATTATCTCCCTGCTGCAGCCGGTCGCGGGTGCCCATAACGCTATCGCGCACTTCCTCGAAAACCCGAACGCCGACGCGCTGAGCCAGCTGTTTGCCAGCCTGCTGAATATGCATGGTGAAGAAAAATCCCACGCGCTGGCGGTGCTGAAAGCGGCCCTGGACAGCCAGCACGGCGAGCCGTGGGAGACCATTCGCCTGATTTCCGAGTTCTACCCGAACGACAGCGGCCTGTTCTCTCCTCTGCTGCTGAACGTGGTGAAGCTGAACCCGGGCGAAGCGATGTTCCTGTTCGCGGAAACCCCGCACGCCTATCTGCAGGGCGTGGCGCTGGAGGTGATGGCCAACTCCGATAACGTGCTGCGCGCGGGGCTGACGCCAAAATACATCGACATTCCCGAGCTGGTTGCCAACGTGAAGTTCGTGGCGAAACCTGCCGCAGAGCTGCTGACGCAGCCGATTAAGAACGGTGCAGAGCTGGACTTCCCTATTCCGGTTGAGGATTTTGCCTTCTCCCTGCACGATCTGAGCAGCGCCGAAACCTCGGTGGCTCAGGAGAGCGCGGCGATCCTGTTCTGCGTGGAAGGCGAAGCGACGCTGCACAAAGGGGAACAGCGTCTGGTGCTTAAGCCCGGTGAGTCAGCATTCGTTGCAGCCAATGAGTCTCCGGTTAGCGTAAGCGGCACTGGTCGCCTGGCGCGCGTTTTCAATAAGCTATACCCTAAATAATTCGAGTTGCATGAAGGCGGCGACGCAGCGAATTCCCAGGAGCGTACATAAGTACGTGACTGGGGTGAGCGAGGAAAGCCAACGCACAGGCAACTTGAAGTATGACGGGTATTAGGGACTTACTGATTTTTTTAACAACTCTTGCTAAGCTAGTTGCAGGCTTAATATCTCCAGGCGGTTTTTACCGCCTGGTTTCATTTTAGGGATAGTCGCAATGAAAAAATCGGTCGTAGCGGTTGGAGTGATTGTAGCGTTGGGCGTGGTCTGGACGGGTGCCTCCTGGTTTACCGGGAAACAGCTGGAAGGCCGCCTGGCTGAGATGGTGGCGCAGGCTAACGGAGAAATTAAGCGCAGCGCGCCGGAGGCGGGTCTGGAGCTGAGCTACCAGAACTATCACCGCGGCGTGTTCACCAGCCGTATGCAGCTGGTGGTGAAGCCGGTTGCTGGTAGTGAAAACGGCTGGCTGAAGCCGGGCCAGAGCGTGGTGCTGGACGAGGTGGTGAGCCACGGTCCCCTTCCGCTGGCGCAGTTGAAGTCCTTTAACCTGATCCCGTCTATGGCGTCCGTTCACACCGTGCTGGTGAATAACGACGTCACCAAACCGCTGTTCGACCTGGCGAAGAATGAATCGCCTTTCAACATTAACACCCGCATCAGCTATGCCGGTGACACGCGTTCCGATATTGCGCTGAAAGCGCTGAACTACGAGAAAGAGAATGAGAAAGTCGCCTTCAGCGGCGGCAACTTCAAGCTTGACGCGGACCGCGACGGCAACGTCTTCTCCCTGACGGGGGAAGCGGAAAGCGGCCTGGTCAACGCCGTGAATGAATACAACCAGAAGGTGCAGCTCACCTTCAACAACCTGAAAGCCGACGGCAACAGCCGAATGACCGATTTCCAGGAGCGTATCGGCGATCAGAAGCTGTCTCTCGACAAGGTTGCCATTGCGGTTGAAGGGAAAGAGATGGCCGTGCTGGAAGGCATGGACGTCAACGGTAAATCCGACGTGTCCAAAGACGGAAAGAGCATCAACACGCAGCTGGACTACACGCTTAAAAGCCTGAAAGTGCAGAATCAGGATCTGGGTACCGGCAAACTGTCGCTGAAGATTGGCAATATTGACGGCCAGGCGTGGCACGAATTCAGCCAGAAATACAGCAAAGAGAGCCAGGCGCTGCTGACCGATGCCGCGCTGCAGCAGAACCCGGAGGTTTACCAGCAGCAGGCTATGGCGGTACTGTTCAACAACCTGCCGATCCTGCTCAAGGGCGAGCCGGTCATCACCGTTGCGCCGCTGAGCTGGAAAAATAGCAAGGGCGAAACCAGCTTTAACCTTTCTCTGTTCCTGAAAGATCCGGCCACCGCAACGGGTGAACCGCAGACGCTGGCGGAGGAAGTGGATCGCAGCGTGAAGTCGCTCGACAGCAAGCTGACCATCCCAATGGATATGGCGACCGAGTTTATGACCCAGATCGCGAAGCTGGAAGGCTACGGCGATGAAGACGCCGGCAAGCTGGCGAACCAGCAGGTGAAAGGTCTGGCGGCCATGGGCCAGATGTTCCGCATCACGAAGGTGGACAACAACACGATTTCCACCAGCCTGCAGTACGCAAACGGCCAGGTCACGCTAAACGGCGACAAGATGCCGCTGGAAGACTTCGTCGGCATGTTTGGTATGCCGACGCTGGGGATGCCTGAACCGGCAGCACCTGCCGCGCCAGCCGAACCGGCGGCACCGCAGCAGTAAACGTCAAAACCCCTCATACGAGGGGTTTTTTATTGCCACCAGGTGATTCGACTATTTTGTAGGCCCGTGCAAGCGCAGCGCCGCCGGGCGATGCGCTCGGACTATTTCACCGTCACCAGTCGCGCCGCCACAATCTGGTGGCCGGCCTGCACGTCCGTATTTTCGATGCGCTGCATGATTCTGTCCGCCAGCGTGTAGCCCATCTCCCGCGCAGGGGTGGTGGCCCAGACGATCGGCAGATCGTCGAGCGCACTTTCACCGACGTCGGCGAACGCCCCGAGCGCCACCTGGTGGCCGAAGAAGGTTTCCACTCCGCCCTCGCCGCTCTGCCGTCCGGCGCGGATCAGGCCAAACCACGCCCCCATGGCAATCACGTCGTTGTAGCAAATCACGGCGCTGATCGTCGGGCTGCTTCGCAGCAGCGAGCCTATCGCTTCCGCCGCTTTCTTCTGGCTGGATTCGCACTCCACGACCCACTCGCTGTGGAACGGCAGGCCGTATTTTATCAGCGTCGCGCAGTAGCCGCCCACCCGCTCGGCGCGGGTCAGGGACGAGCTTTTTCCTCCCAGCCAGGCAATGCGCTGATGCCCGCGACGAATAAGATGCTCGGTCAACATTTGCGCGGCCTGCATGTTATCCGGACGCAGCGTGTCGGCCTCGTCGAGGTAGCTGGCGCGTGAGGCAAAGACCAGCGGCACGCCTTTTTCGGCGGCGCGCTCGCACAGTTCGCTCCCCACGCCCGACGCCCCGGCGACGATCACCCCGTCGACTCCCTGATTAAGCAGCATGTCGAGCCGGGAGAGAAGCTGATCGGCCTCGCGACCGCCGTGAAGCAGAAAGACCATCCGTCCCTGCGCTTCAAGCGCCTCGGTTAAGCCGGCGGTCAGCTCTGCATAAAACGGAGACGTCAAATCCCGCACAATAAGGCCAATCACCCCGCTTTGCCCACCGCGCAGCGCCGACGCCTGGCGGTTACGCACGAAGCCCAGCTGTTCAACCGCCTCGTTAACCCGCTGGCCGGTTGCAGGCGAGATCCGCCCTTTTCCGCTGAGCACCAGAGAAACGGTACTGACGGAAACGCCCGCCGCCAGCGCGACATCGTTGATGGTGATTTTTTTCGCTACAGCCATGTGTCGGCGTGACTCCCTGAAATGAGATCGGTAAAACGTTTTATCAATACGTTATCTTTATACTACCAGTTAATGCCTGAGAATGTGATTTAGCGCGCACTAAACTTTGATAAAACGTTTTATCTTCTCGCAGCATTGAAGCAGATAAACTGATTTTAACAGTAAAGGAGTCGTTTTATGACGGCGAAAGCAGCACAAAAAATATCGCTGTGGGAGTTTTTCCAGCAACTGGGTAAAACCTTTATGCTGCCCGTGGCACTCCTCTCGTTCTGCGGGATCATGCTCGGGATCGGCAGTTCACTCAGCAGTAAAGACGTCATCACGCTGATCCCGTTCCTGGGAACTCCCGTGCTGCAGGCCATCTTCATCTGGATGAGTAAAGTCGGCTCCTTTGCCTTTAGCTTCCTGCCCGTGATGTTCTGCATCGCGATCCCACTGGGTCTGGCGCGCGAGAACAAAGGCGTCGCGGCGTTTGCCGGTTTCGTGGGTTATGCCGTGATGAACCTGGCGGTTAACTTCTGGCTGACCGCGAAAGGCATTCTGCCGACCACCGACGCGGCCGTACTGAAGGCCAACAACATTCAGAGCGTGATCGGTATCCAGTCTATTGATACCGGGATCCTCGGGGCGGTGATCGCCGGGGTGATTATCTGGATGCTGCACGAACGCTTCCACAATATCCGCCTGCCGGATGCCCTAGCCTTCTTCGGCGGTACCCGCTTTGTACCGATTGTAACCCTGGTGGTCATGGGCCTGTTTGGTTTGATCATACCGCTGATCTGGCCGGTCTTTGCGCTGGGCATCAACGGCATTGGCCGCATCATCAACGGCGCGGGCGATTTTGGTCCGATGATCTTCGGTACCGGCGAGCGCCTGCTGCTGCCGTTTGGCCTGCAGCATATTCTGGTCGCCCTGATTCGCTTCACCGAAGCGGGCGGGACGATGGACGTGTGCGGTCACGACGTGAGCGGCGCGCTCACCATCTTCCAGGCGCAGCTGAGCTGCCCAACCACTCACGGCTTCTCCGAAAGCGCCACCCGCTTCCTGTCTCAGGGTAAAATGCCGGCCTTCCTCGGCGGCCTGCCGGGTGCCGCGCTGGCGATGTACCACTGCGCCCGTCCGGAAAACCGTCACAAAATTAAAGGCCTGCTGATTTCCGGCGTCATCGCCTGCGTCGTCGGCGGCACCACCGAGCCTATCGAATTCCTGTTCCTGTTTGTTGCGCCGGTGCTGTACCTCATCCACGCGGTGCTGACCGGTCTGGGCTTTACCGTCATGGCGGTGCTGGGCGTCACCATCGGCAACACCGACGGTAACGTGATTGACTTCGTGGTGTTCGGGATCCTGCACGGATTGTCCACCAAGTGGTATCTGGTGCCGGTCGTGGCGGCCATCTGGTTTGCGGTGTACTACGGCATCTTCCGCTTCGCCATTACCCGCTTCAACCTGAAAACGCCGGGTCGTGATGTTGAAACGGCCACCAGCGTCGAACAGGCTGTCGCAGGCACCGTCGGCAAATCCGGCTATAACACCCCTGCTATTCTGGCGGCGCTGGGCGGTGCGGATAACATTACCTCTCTCGATAACTGCATTACCCGCCTGCGTCTGTCGGTGGCGGATATGTCAAAAGTGGACACCAACGCCCTGAAAGCCAACCGGGCAATCGGCGTGGTACAGTTAAATCAGCACAATTTGCAGGTCGTTATCGGCCCGCAGGTCCAGTCGGTGAAGGACGAGCTGGCCACCCTGATGCGAACGGTCGAAGCCTGATGCCTCAACCCCCTCAGCATGAGGGGGTTTTACGTTAAGGATTAAAGCATGTTTGATTTCTCTACCGTCGTGGATCGACACGGCACCTGGTGTACGCAGTGGGACTACGTCGCCGACCGCTTCGGCGCGGCCGATCTGCTGCCCTTCACCATCTCGGATATGGATTTCGCCACCGCCCCCTGCATTACCGACGCGCTGCACCAGCGCATTCATCACGGCGTGTTTGGCTACAGCCGCTGGAAAAACGATGAATTTCTCGGCGCCGTCGCGCACTGGTTCCAGCAGCGCTTTCACAGTCAGATTGAGACTGAAGCTGTGGTTTATGGCCCTTCCGTCATTTATATGGTCTCTGAATTGATTCGACTCTGGTCGACCCCCGGCGACGGCGTGGTGGTTCACACGCCGGCATACGATGCCTTTTACAAAGCCATTGAAGGGAATGCCCGCCACGTGGTGCCCGTGGAGATGGAAAAGCATGCCGCAGGCTGGCTGGGTAATATGGCCGCGCTTGAAGCGGCGCTGGCGAAACCGGAAAACAAAATCCTCTTGCTGTGCAGCCCGCAGAATCCGACCGGCAAGGTTTGGACGCGGGATGAGCTGGAGCAGATGGCGGAACTGTGTGAACGCTATGACGTGGCGGTAATTAGCGATGAAATTCATATGGATATGGTGTGGGGAGAGCATCGCCATACGCCGTGGAACGAGGTGGCGCGCGGCAAATGGGCGCTTCTGACCTCCGGCTCGAAAAGCTTTAATATTCCGGCGCTGACGGGCGCCTACGGCCTGATCGGTGACGACGCGAGCCGTAACGGCTACCTTAGCGCGCTAAAAGGCCGGGACGGACTCTCTTCCCCTTCCGTGCTGGCGCTGACGGCGCATATCGCCGCCTACCAGCAGGGAGCCCCGTGGCTGGATGCCCTGCGGAGCTATCTGGACGCGAATTTGCATTATATCGCCCAGGAATTAAACAGCGCTTTTCCGAAACTGAACTGGCAGCCGCCGGAAGCGACCTATCTGGCCTGGATCGACCTGCGCCCGCTGAATATTGACGACCGGGCGCTGCAAAACGTGCTGATCGAGCAGCAAAAGGTCGCCATCATGCCGGGATATACCTACGGTAAAGAGGGAAATGGTTTTGTCCGCCTGAACGCAGGCTGCCCGCGCAGCAAGCTGGAACAGGGGGTGCAACGCCTGATCGCCGGGATTAACTCGCTCCTGTAATCATTTTGCGCAACGGAATATTCCCTTGCGCAAATAGCTTTTTACCCCGTTTTGTTTTTATAATATGGCGCACTTTAACCAGAAAAGAGTGCGACCATGATTGATACACGCCTGCCTTTAACTGATATTCATCGTCACCTTGACGGTAACATTCGTGCCCAAACCATCCTCGATCTTGGCCGCCAGTTCAATTTAACGCTTCCTGCACAGACGCTTGAGTCTCTGATCCCCCATGTACAGGTCACCTCCAGTGAACCGGACCTCGTCAGCTTCCTGAGCAAACTCGACTGGGGCGTGAAGATGCTGGCCTCCCTGGATGCCTGCCGCCGCGTGGCGTTTGAGAATATTGAAGATGCGGCCCGCAACGGCCTGCACTACGTTGAGCTGCGCTTCTCGCCGGGCTATATGGCAATGACCCACGGCCTGCCGGTTGCAGGGGTGGTGGAAGCCGTGATTGAAGGCGTCCGCGAAGGGTGTAAAACCTTCGACGTTCAGGCCCGTCTGATTGGCATTATGAGCCGTACCTTCGGCGAAGCCGCCTGCCTGCAGGAGCTGGAAGCGCTGCTGGCCCATCGCGATGCCATCACCGCCGTCGACCTCGCCGGTGACGAACTGGGCTTCCCGGGCAGCCTGTTCCTCTCCCACTTCAACCGCGCGCGCGATGCCGGGTGGCACATTACCGTGCACGCCGGTGAAGCGGCGGGTCCGGAAAGCATCTGGCAGGCCATCCGCGAGCTGGGCGCCGAGCGTATCGGTCACGGCGTGAAGGCGGTAGAAGACCGTGCCCTGATGGATTTCCTCGCGGAGCAGCGTATCGGGATTGAATCATGCCTGACGTCTAACATTCAGACCAGCACCGTGGCAACGCTGGCGCATCACCCGCTGAAAACGTTCCTCGAGCACGGCGTGCTGGCCTCGCTGAACACGGACGATCCGGCGGTACAGGGGGTGGATATCATCCACGAATACAATATCGCCGCACCGCAGGCGGGCCTGAGCCGCGAGCAGATCCGTCAGGCGCAGATCAACGGGCTGGAGATCGCCTTCCTGACGTCTGCGGAGAAGCAGGCGCTGCGGGATAAGGTGGCAGCAGCGTAACCCTTTTTGCCGGGTGGCGGCTGCGCCTTACCCGGCCTACAAATTATCTTCACCTTATGCCAGACAGAGCGTGGCGCGATGTTTGGCAGATTCGATACCCAGCTCGATCAGCTCCATAATCTGTATCGCCTGGCTGGCCGGAACCGGATTTTCTCCCGTTCCGTTCAGCGCATCGCGGATGGCCGCATAATAGGCCGGATAGTTACCCGGTATCGTCAGCAAGGTCTCCTCGACCAGCTCCTCGCCTTCCACCCGCGTGACGACGCCGTCGCGCATATCATAGCCCCAGTCCTCCTGCGGCAGACGCTCGCCGTTTTTAAGCCTGTCTTCCTGCGGATCGAGACCAAACTTCACGTAGCTTCCCCGCGTACCGTGAATGATATAGCGGGCCGATTCGGCGGCCGCGACCATCGTGCCGTGCAGCACAATGCGCCGCTGCGGATAGCTGAGCACCGCGTGGAAGTAATCGGTCGTCTGCGACCCGGGCCTGAGCTGGGCCAGATCGACCGTCATGCTCACCGGCAGACCAAATAGCGTGACGGCCTGATCCAGCAGGTGCGGAGCTAAATCGTACCAGATACCGCTGCCCGGACCGGCCTGCTCGCGCCAGCGGTTTCTCACCTGCGGGCGGAAACGGTCAAAGTGCGATTCAAAAAAGAGGATCTCCCCTAGCGTGCCTTCGCCGAGAAGCCGTTTTACCGTGAGAAAGTCGCTGTCCCAGCGGCGGTTGTGGAAAACCGACAGCAGCCTGCCCAGACTTTTTGCCAGCGCGTCCAGCTCACGTGCCTGTGACAGTGTCACGGTAAAAGGCTTGTCGACAACCACGTGCTTACCGGCCTCCAGCGCGGCCTTTGCCAGCGGAAAGTGGGTGTCGTTCGGCGTGGGGATGATGATTAAATCAATATTCGGATCGTTGAAAAGGTGCTTTGGCTCAGAGACAACCGGCACGGAAGGCCAGTCGGCATGGACTTTAGCGGCATCGCTGCTGGATACCGCCGCCAGCGCCATTCCCGGCGTCCCGGCGATCAGAGGCGCATGAAACGTTTTGCTCGCGTACCCGTAGCCGATAAGCCCGACGCGGATATTATCACTCATAGTGTCATCCTCTTTTATGACGTTCTTATTTCACACTGGCTCACCCGGCATGACGACAAATTAATAATGCGCTATACGACTTAAAATAGCAGGTTGTACGGGTTGTTTTTGTTACATAGTATTAACTTACTGATTTTGTTTAAGGGAACCGTTCCCAAAGCGCTTGCCGTCGGGGAAACGTCGCTGTAACATTTGCGCCCTGTATTTATGGATAAAGTACAATTGCGAATCATGACGTCAATTATTAATCGAATCATTGAATTAGCGGGATGGATTGTCCTTGGGGTTTCGGTCATTTTGCTGGGCGTCGTCAGCCATATCGATAACTACCAGCCGCCGGAGCCTGTCACCGTCGCTCAACCTAAGTAACCGGTTACTGCAATAAAGAGTGACACAATATGTCAGTTACGTATTGCCAGCCCTGGTGAACACGGTTAACCTTCTCTTCCAGGCATCGTCTGATGCCTGAATTTCAGCAAAGAAAACTCCTAATTTCGTCGCATTACCTGAGTGGGCTGTTTACGTCTTTATTAATCCGTTTATTATTCGACCGAATTACCTTAACTGGTATTACTCACTTTTATATGGAAACTTATTAATATGACAGTTCAGGACTATTTATTAAAATTTCGCAAGATCAATTCACTTGAGAGCCTGGAAAAACTGTTTGACCATCTGAACTACACCCTGTCGGATAATCAGGACATCATTAATATGTATCGCGCCGCCGACCATCGTCGAGCGGAGCTGGTTTCCGGCGGTCGTTTGTTCAACGTCGGGGAAGTACCTAAGTCCGTGTGGCGTTACGTTTTATAAGAAAGTAGCCATCCGCGCGAAATGTTATATACTCTCCGCCCTGCAAACTGGCTGTACAACATTTCGCGCAGATTATGGGAGAGTTCATGACCGCAACGCCTGGAGAACGCATCGGAGGCTGGTTAATCGCCCCACTGGCATGGCTGCTGGTTGCCTTATTAAGCGCATCACTTGCGCTGCTGCTCTATACCACCGCACTGATTACCCCCCACGCCATCCAGACCCTGATGTCGCAAAGCGTGCTGAATATTGCGTTGTGGTTCGTGTCGTTCGTTTTCGCGATTGGCATGTGGTACTACACGCTGTGGCTGACCATTGCCTTCTTTAAGCGCCGCAAGAGCGTGCCTAAGCACTACATCATCTGGCTGCTGGTTTCGGTTCTGCTCGCGGTGAAGGCGTTTGCTTTTTCGCCCGTATCAGACGCGCTGGCCGTTCGTCAGCTGCTTTTCCCACTGCTGGCCGCGGCGCTGCTGGTGCCCTATTTCAAACGTTCGACGCGGGTGAAAAACACCTTCGTGAACCCGTAATAACCCTACAGATAACCTGTTGTCGCCTGCGTTGGTTTGTCCGATAATAGGCGGCTTTTTTATTTCAGGCTAAATAATGACCGATTACTTACTGCTCTTTGTCGGCACCGTGCTGGTTAACAACTTCGTTCTGGTGAAGTTCCTTGGCCTGTGCCCGTTTATGGGCGTTTCCAAAAAGCTGGAAACGGCAATGGGTATGGGGCTGGCGACGACCTTCGTGATGACGCTGGCATCCATCTGCGCGTGGTGGATCGATACCTGGATCCTCATCCCGCTGGGGTTAACCTATCTGCGCACGCTGGCCTTTATTCTGGTTATCGCGGTGGTGGTGCAGTTTACCGAAATGGTGGTGCGCAAAACCAGCCCGGCGCTCTATCGCCTGCTGGGTATCTTCCTGCCGCTGATCACCACCAACTGCGCCGTTCTCGGCGTGGCGCTGCTGAACATCAACCTTGGCCATAACTTTATGCAGTCGGCGCTGTATGGTTTTTCTGCAGCCGTCGGTTTCTCGCTGGTCATGGTGCTGTTTGCTTCTATTCGCGAGCGCCTGGCCGCTGCGGATATTCCTGCGCCCTTCCGCGGTAACGCGATTGCGCTGGTGACCGCCGGTTTAATGTCTCTGGCCTTTATGGGCTTTAGTGGTCTGGTGAAGTTGTAATGAGTGCTATCTGGATTGCCATCGCCTCTATCAGCGTCCTGGGGTTGGTGTTTGGCCTTATCCTGGGTTACGCCTCCCGCCGTTTCGCGGTAGAGGACGATCCTGTTGTAGAAAAAATTGATGAGCTTCTGCCGCAAAGCCAGTGCGGGCAGTGCGGCTACCCAGGCTGCCGCCCCTATGCCGAAGCGGTAGGCGTTCAGGGTGAAAAAATTAACCGCTGCGCGCCCGGTGGCGAAGCGGTGATGTTGAAAATTGCGGCCCTGCTTAACGTTGATCCGCAGCCCGTTGACGGCGACGCGGAGGTGCAGGAGCCGGTCCGTGCCCTGGCCGTGATCGACGAAGCCAACTGCATCGGCTGCACCAAATGTATTCAGGCCTGCCCGGTCGACGCCATTGTGGGCGCAACCCGCGCCATGCACACCGTCGTGGCGGACCTGTGCACCGGCTGTAACCTCTGCGTGGCCCCCTGCCCGACGCAATGTATCGAGTTACGCCCGGTTGAAACGACTACCGAAAGCTGGAAGTGGGATCTTCAAACCATTCCGGTTCGCAATATTCCTGTGGAACAACATGCTTAAGTTATTTTCTGCTTTCAGAAAAGAGAAGATTTGGGACTTTGACGGCGGTATTCACCCACCGGAGATGAAAACCCAGTCCAACGTCACGCCGCTGCGTCAGATTCCGCTGGCGACCCGTTTCGTCATGCCGCTCAAGCAGCACATCGGTGCCGAGGGCGAGCTGTGCGTGAAAGAAGGCGATGCGGTTCTTCGCGGCCAGCCGCTGACCTTTGGTCGCGGACGTATGCTGCCGGTCCACGCCCCTACCTCCGGTAAGGTGGTTGCCATCGCGCCTCATACGGTAGCGCATCCCTCCGCGCTCTCAGAGCTGAGCGTGATTATTGAAGCCGACGGCGAAGACCGCTGGATCGATCGTGATGGCTGGAGCGACTACCGCGCCCACAGCCGCGAAGCGCTTATCGAGCGCATTCACCAGTTCGGCGTCGCCGGTCTGGGCGGCGCGGGCTTCCCTACCGGCGTCAAGCTGCGCGGCGGTGGCGATAACATTCAGACGCTGATCGTCAACGCCGCCGAGTGCGAGCCGTATATCACCGCCGACGATCGTCTGATGCAGGACTGCGCCGCCCAGGTGGTGGAAGGCATCCGCATCCTCGCGCACATTCTGCAGCCGCGGGAAGTGCTGATCGGTATTGAAGACAATAAACCGCAGGCTATCTCGATGCTGCGCGCCGTGCTGGCGGGCAGTCACGATATCAGCCTGCGCGTTATCCCGACCAAGTACCCTTCTGGCGGCGCAAAGCAGCTGACGCAAATTCTCACCGGTAAGCAGGTTCCGCACGGCGGACGCTCTTCGGATATCGGCGTGCTGATGCAGAACGTCGGCACCGCCTACGCCGTGAAGCGCGCGGTGATTGACGGCGAGCCGCTAACCGAGCGCGTGGTGACCCTGACCGGCGGTTCGGTCTCCCGTCCGGGCAACGTCTGGGCGCGGCTGGGTACGCCGGTGCGTCACCTGCTTGAACAGGCGGAGTTTTGCCCGGGCAGCGACCAGATGGTGATCATGGGCGGCCCGCTGATGGGCTTTACCCTGCCGTGGCTGGACGTTCCGGTAGTGAAAATTACCAACTGCCTGCTCGCCCCTTCGCCGACCGAGATGGGCGAAGAGCAGGAAGAAAAAGGCTGCATCCGCTGCAGCGCCTGCGCCGATGCCTGCCCGGCGGATCTGCTGCCACAGCAGCTGTACTGGTACAGCAAAGGCCAGCTGCACGACAAAGCAAAAGCCCATAACCTGGCCGACTGCATCGAATGCGGTGCCTGCGCCTGGGTCTGCCCGAGCAATATTCCGCTGGTGCAGTATTTCCGCCAGGAGAAGGCCGAGATTTATGCCATCTCCATGGAAGAAAAACGCGCGGCAGAAGCCAAAGCGCGCTTTGAAGCGCGCCAGGCACGACTGGAACGCGAAAAAATCGCCCGTCAGGAGCGCCATAAGCAGGCCGCCGTTCAGCCTGGCGAGAAAGATCAGGATGCGATTAACGCCGCGCTGGCGCGCGTTCGCGAGAAAAAGGCGAATGCCGCCCAGACGGTGGTGATCCCGGCGGGAGAGAAGCCGGATAACAGCGAAGCGATAGCCGCACGTGAGGCGCGCAAGGCCGCTGCACGCGCCCGTCAGGCTGAAAAAGCACAAGCGGCCCGGACGGATGCCGAGGTCGACCCGCGTAAAGCCGCCGTTGAAGCGGCAATAGCCCGCGCTAAGGCCCGCAAAGCCGGTGAGCAGAATGTGGTGGTCGAGCAGGACGTCGTCGACCCGCGCAAAGCGGCCGTTGAGGCGGCGATAGCCCGTGCCAAAGCGCGCAAAGCAGCGCAGCAGACGCAAACCGCAGAACCCGAAGCGCCGGTCGACCCGCGTAAAGCCGCCGTCGAAGCGGCGATTGCCCGCGCCAAAGCCCGTAAGGCAGCGCAGCAGGAAGAGCAGCCGCAGGCCGCTAACGATGACCCGCGCAAGGCCGCCGTCGCCGCCGCCATTGCGCGCGTTCAGGCGAAGAAAGCCGCACAGCAAGCAGTTAATGAGGATTAAATGGTTTTCAGAATCGCAAGCTCCCCTTACACCCATAATCAGCGCCAGACATCGCGCATCATGATGCTGGTCTGCCTGGCGGCGCTGCCGGGCATTGCCGTTCAGTGCTGGTTTTTCGGCTGGGGAACCCTGTTCCAGATACTCCTGGGCTGTGCCAGTGCCTTAGCGGCGGAAGCCCTGGTGCTTAAGCTTCGCAAGGCGGCGGTCTCCCGCATTCTTGCCGATAACTCCGCGTTACTCACCGGCCTGCTGCTGGCGATCAGTATCCCGCCGTTTGCCCCGTGGTGGATGGTGGTTCTTGGTACCGTGTTTGCCGTGATTATTGCCAAACAGCTGTATGGCGGACTGGGACATAACCCGTTTAACCCGGCGATGATCGGCTACGTGGTGCTGCTGATCTCCTTCCCGGTGCAGATGACCAGCTGGCTGCCGCCGCACGAGATTGCCGCCACGGTTCCGGGCTTTATGGATGCCCTGCACGTGATCTTTACCGGCCATACGGCGCTCGGCGCGGATATGAACGCGCTGCGAATGGGCGTGGACGGTATCAGCCAGGCGACGCCTCTCGACACGTTCAAAACGTCCCTGCATGCCGGACACAGCGTTGAGCAGATCATGAAATCCGCGATCTACAGCGGCGTGCTGGCGGGAGCCGGCTGGCAGTGGGTCAACCTGGCGTATCTGCTGGGTGGCCTGTTCCTGCTGCAGCAGAAAGCCATCCGCTGGCATATTCCGGTCAGCTTCCTCGTGACGCTGGCGGTTTGCGCCACGCTGGGCTGGGCATTCTCGCCTGAATCGCTGGCCAGCCCGCAGATGCACCTGCTCTCCGGCGCAACCATGCTGGGTGCCTTCTTTATCCTGACGGATCCGGTGACCGCATCAACGACGAACCGCGGACGCCTCATCTTCGGCGCGCTGGCAGGCCTGCTGGTCTGGCTTATCCGCAGCTTTGGCGGCTACCCGGACGGCGTGGCCTTTGCCGTCCTGCTCGCCAACATCACCGTTCCGCTCATCGACTACTACACGCGTCCACGCGTGTACGGCCATCGCTAAGGGTTTCGCCATGTTAAAAACGATGCAAAAGCACGGCGTCACGCTGGCCGTCTTCGCCGCAGTCCTGACCGGGCTGACGGCACTGGTGAATGCGTTGACCAAAACGACCATCGAAGAACAGGCCACGAAGCAGCAAAAGGCGCTGTTCGATCAGGTTATCCCGTCAGACTTCTACGATAATGACCTGCAAAAGAGCTGCTTCGTGGTAGACGCACCGCAGCTTGGTAAAGGCCCGCACCGCCTGTTTATCGCTCGTAAAGGGGATAAACCGGTCGGCGCGGTGATGGAGGCGACGGCGCCCGACGGCTATTCCGGCGCTATTCAGCTGCTCGTCGGCAGCGATTTTTCCGGCACCATACTGGGCACCCGCGTGACGGAACATCATGAAACGCCGGGTCTTGGCGATAAAATTGAAACCCGTCTGAGCGACTGGATTTTGCACTTCGCCGGTAAGGTCATCCATGGCGAAGGTGACACCGCGTTTGCGGTGAAGAAAGATGGCGGCGAGTTCGACCAGTTCACCGGGGCGACCATCACGCCGCGGGCCGTGGTGAACGCCGTAAAACGAGCCGGGCTTTATGCTGAGACGCTGCCCGCGCAAATCAACAATCTTCCGGCCTGTGGAGAGTCATCATGAGCCAGGTTAAAGAGGTTATTGTCCAGGGGTTGTGGAAAAACAACTCCGCGCTGGTCCAGCTTCTGGGGATGTGCCCACTGCTGGCGGTCACGTCCACCGCCACCAACGCGCTCGGTCTGGGTCTGGCCACCACGCTGGTGTTGACCCTGACCAACCTCTCCATCTCTGCCCTGCGCCGCTGGACGCCGTCGGAAATTCGTATTCCGATTTACGTCATGATCATTGCGTCGGTGGTCAGTATCGTCCAGATGCTGATTAACGCCTACGCGTTCGGCCTGTACCAGTCGCTTGGGATCTTCATTCCCCTTATCGTCACCAACTGTATCGTGGTCGGGCGCGCGGAAGCCTTCGCGGTGAAAAACAGCCCCGCCATGTCGGCGCTGGACGGTTTTTCCATCGGCATGGGCGCCACCTGCGCCATGTTCGTGCTGGGCTCACTGCGTGAAATCCTCGGAAACGGTACGCTGTTTGACGGCGCAGACGCGCTGCTGGGCGGCTGGGCCAAAGCGCTGCGCATTGAAGTGTTCCACACCGATACGCCGTTCCTGCTGGCGATGCTGCCGCCCGGCGCGTTTATTGGCCTTGGCATGATGCTGGCAATAAAATACCTGATTGATGAGAAACGTAAGCGCCGCGCGGCCGAGCGCAGCGTTCTGGAAGGGACACCCGAGAAGGCCTCATGAATAAAGAAAAGCGCATTGCGATCCTGACCCGTCTGCGGGACGAGAACCCGCACCCGACGACGGAGCTGAATTTTACCTCCCCGTTTGAGCTGCTGATCGCCGTGCTGCTCTCTGCACAGGCTACCGACGTGAGCGTTAATAAAGCCACCGCCCTGCTCTATCCGGTCGCCAATACGCCGAAGGCCATGCTGGAGCTGGGCGTGGAGGGCGTGAAGTCGTATATCAAAACCATCGGCCTGTTTAACAGCAAAGCCGAGAACGTCATTAAAACCTGCCGGATCCTGCTGGAGCAGCACGGCGGTGAAGTGCCGGAAGATCGTGCTGCGCTGGAGGCGTTACCGGGCGTAGGACGTAAGACCGCGAACGTGGTGCTCAATACCGCGTTTGGCTGGCCCACTATCGCCGTCGATACGCATATATTTCGCGTGTCTAACCGGACCAACTTCGCGCCGGGGAAAAATGTCGAGCAGGTCGAAGAGAAGCTGCTCAAAGTGGTTCCGGCTGAATTTAAGGTGGACTGCCATCACTGGCTCATTCTGCATGGTCGTTATACCTGCATTGCCCGCAAGCCTCGCTGCGGCTCCTGCATCATTGAAGACCTTTGTGAATATAAAGAAAAAGTCTATTCCTGATCGTCGCAATCCCCTGCCAAAAGAAGGGTTACCGATCGTTCTTCTTTTGGCCGTTATTTGTCCGCCCGTCGCTTCCCCTGGCCTGTCACTTGTTCGGCTGTTTAACGCTCAAACAGGTTAATAGTTTTTTCATAGCCAAAAATTTCTATACATCTGTGATCGCGATCACCCTGATAACTTCATGTTGTATTTTTGTTGTGAAAACTGACCTAAACCCTTTGCCTGACAAGACACTTCTCTTTCTTTGCCGACGATAAGACCAGCTATTTTTCAGAATATGGGCTATATCACTGCAATATGCGACAAATAGCAGAACATATTGCCAAATGGCGATCGGAGCCGGTCATTACCAGTCGAAAAAACTACCTTTACTCATCGTATGAAATTTAACGCTAAATAACATTTGTATGAACGGACGATTATACCACGCCAGATATATGTAACAGATTATTACAAACGTATTGCCAGATGGGGCAGGATAGTGAACATTACCCGCCGTTTCTCCTCCCAATATAACTATAAGGCGTATGGGCTACGGCCATCACGCTATGAACACCCCCGTTAATATGGGATGTAAAAAAAGAGGTATATGTGTCTACTGCAAACAATAAACCAACAGATGAAAGCGTGAGTCTTAACGCTTTTAAACAACCAAAAGCGTTCTATCTCATCTTCTCTATCGAGTTATGGGAGCGTTTTGGTTATTACGGCCTGCAAGGGATCATGGCGGTTTACCTGGTAAAACAGCTGGGTATGTCCGAAGCCGATTCCATCACGCTGTTCTCCTCCTTCAGTGCTCTGGTGTACGGTCTGGTCGCTATCGGCGGCTGGCTGGGCGATAAAGTTCTTGGAACTAAACGCGTCATTATGCTGGGCGCGATTGTCCTGGCGATTGGCTATGCTCTGGTTGCATGGTCAGGTCACGATGCCGCCGTCGTATATATGGGTATGGCGACGATTGCCGTCGGTAACGGGCTGTTCAAAGCGAACCCGTCCTCCCTGCTCTCTACCTGCTACAGCAAAGACGACCCGCGTCTGGACGGTGCATTCACCATGTACTACATGTCCGTGAACATCGGTTCATTCTTCTCTATGCTGGCAACTCCATGGCTGGCGGCGAAATTCGGCTGGAGCGTGGCCTTCTCGCTCTCCGTGGTAGGTATGCTGATCACCGTGGTCAACTTTGCCTTCTGCAAACGCTGGGTGAAAGACTACGGTTCAAAACCTGATTTCGAACCTGTGCATATGGGCAAACTGCTGGCGACCATCGTGGGCGTTGCCGTTCTGGCGACCATCGCCACCTGGCTGCTGCACAACCAGGGTATCGCACGTGCCGTTCTGGGCGTGGTTGCGCTGGGTATCGTGGTCATCTTCGCGAAAGAAGCCTTCTCCATGCAGGGTGCTGCGCGCCGTAAGATGATTGTGGCGTTCATTCTGATGCTGGAAGCTATCATCTTCTTCGTACTGTACAGCCAGATGCCAACCTCTCTGAACTTCTTCGCTATTCGTAACGTTGAGCACTCTATCCTGGGTATCGCGTTTGAGCCGGAGCAGTATCAGGCCCTGAACCCATTCTGGATCATGATTGGTAGCCCGATTCTGGCCGCGATCTACAACAAGATGGGTGACCGTCTGCCAATGCCGCACAAGTTCGCGATTGGTATGGTGCTGTGTTCCGGCGCGTTCCTGGTGCTGCCGCTGGGTACCAAATTTGCCACCGACGCGGGTATCGTGTCCGTTAACTGGCTGATCCTGAGCTACGCGCTGCAGTCTATCGGTGAACTGATGATCTCCGGTCTGGGTCTGGCGATGGTGGCACAGCTGGTTCCACAGCGTCTGATGGGCTTCATTATGGGTAGCTGGTTCCTGACCACTGCCGGTGCGGCAATTATCGCCGGTAAGATTGCGAACCTGATGGCCGTACCGGATAACGTTACTGACCCACTGGTCTCCCTGAACGTCTACGGAACCGTGTTCATGCAGATTGGTATCGCGACAGCGGTGATCGCGGCGCTGATGCTGCTGACCGCACCGAAGCTGAACCGCATGACTCAGGACGACGATAAAACCGCTAAAGCGACCAGTACCGCTACCGCGTAAGAGTATTGAGAAACGACCGAACAGAAGCCGCTAATGCATTAGCGGCTTTTTTTTTGTCCATCCGCGCACTAACATAGCTGAAACCTCAGCAAAAAGGAGTTACCGATGAAACTGTTCTACAAGCCGGGCGCGTGCTCTCTTGCTTCCCACATCACCCTGCGCGAGAGCGGCAAGGATTTCACGCTGGATGGCGTTGATCTGATGAAAAAGCGTCTGGAAAATGGCGATGATTTTCTTGCTATTAACCCCAAGGGACAAGTTCCGGCGCTCCTGCTGGATGACGGTACTCTGCTGACCGAAGGCGTGGCGATTATGCAGTTCCTGGCCGATAGCGTACCGGATCGCCAGCTGCTGGCGCCGGTCAGTACCGTTTCTCGCTACAAGACGCTGGAATGGCTGAACTACATTGCGACCGAACTGCACAAAGGCTTTACGCCGCTGTTCCGCCCGGATACGCCAGAAGAGTTCAAACCGACCCTGCGCGCGCTGCTTGAGAAAAAGCTGCAGTACGTTAACGAGTCGCTGAAAGATGAACAGTGGATTGGCGGTTCGCGCTTTACGATTGCCGACGCATACCTGTTTACCGTTCTGCGCTGGGCGCGCGCGGTTAAGCTGAATCTGGAAGGGTTAGACCACATCGCATCGTATATGAAGCGCGTGGCGGAGCGTCCTGCGGTGGCCGCGGCGCTGAAAGCGGAAGGTCTTAACTAATATCGCCCGGCGGCGCTTCGCTTGCACGGGCCTACGGGTTTTGTAGGCCGGGTAAGCGCAGCGCCACCCGGCATCGTTTATAGCTGCGTTGCGCTAAAATAGTGCTCCGGCTTCGCGATACGATCCTGCGCCGCGACCACCTGAAGCTCGTATTCCTGCATCTCTTTCGTCGCAATCATGATTTCGTACACCGCGGCGGTAACATGCTCCAGCGCGTCTCTCACCGTTGCGCCCTGCAGCAATTTCACCAGCAGAAGCCCGCTGGTCACATCCCCCACGCCAACCGGCTGGCGAAGTCCGAAATCCACCAGCGGACGGCTGATATGCCAGGCGTCATCTTTCGTCACCAGCAGCATCTCAAAACGGTCCTGGCTGAGCCCTGCGCGCGCGAGATGTTTTACCAGGACAACCTCAGGCCCCTGAGCGATCAGCTCGCGAGACGCGCTTACCGCCTCATCTACGCTGTTAACCGGATGCTCGCAGAGGATCTCCAGCTCAACAAGGTTTGGCGCAATGATATCGCTGGCGGGCAGCGCGTGGCGGACGTGAAACTCTGCGACGCCGGGCGCCACGATACAGCCTTTCTCCGGATGGCCCATGACGGGGTCGCAGAAGTATTTTGCCGCCGGGTTTGCCGCTTTCACCTGGCGCACGATGCCGAGGATATGCTCCCCCTGCTCCGCCGAGCCGAGATAACCGCTCAGGACGGCATCACAGCGCCTGAGCTGGTCGATCTCCGCAATGCCCTGCACAACCTCGGTAAGGTGCGAAGGCGGCATCAC
Source organism: Enterobacter sp. PP-008-ECC_S150 (assembly GCF_045257065.1). Classification (NCBI taxonomy): domain Bacteria; kingdom Pseudomonadati; phylum Pseudomonadota; class Gammaproteobacteria; order Enterobacterales; family Enterobacteriaceae; genus Enterobacter; species Enterobacter sp. PP-008-ECC_S150. The sequence goes on from NZ_JBJHHG010000004.1 coordinate 83,677, forward strand.
GCAGCCGGTCCATTTGCCGTACTGCGTGTGGTTGGAAAACTGCACGGTATTGAGGGGCCAGACGTTGACGCCGAGGCGACGCATCGGAAATTCCGCGGCGCTGTTGCCAGCGTGTCCAAAAACAACGTGGGACTGAATGGCGAGGATGTTCTTCATTTTTTTCTTACCAAACCCTGAAAAAACAAAAAGGGGCGTGGTTTCCCACGCCCCTGGAGACTGTTAATTACTTCCAGCAGACAAGGCAGTAGTTTTTCTTGCCGCGACGCAGCAGCGTGTAGCGGCCATACAGACGATCGCCGTCAACGAAGGTGTATTCCGGGTCGGCCTGTTTTTCACCGTTGATGGTGATCGCGTTAGACGCAATCGTTTTACGCGCCTGACCGCGGGATGGCTGGAGCTCGGAGTCCACCAGCGCCTGCATCAGGTCAGCCCCTTTTTCCATCTCAACCATCGGCACGCCGTCCTGCGCCAGCTGTTCGAAGTCCGCTTCGCTCAGATCGCTCAGGGTACCGTTGAACAGGCTTGCGGTAATGCGTTTTGCCGCGGCCAGACCTTCTTCGCCGTGAACCAGTTTGGTCACATCGTCCGCCAGCACATACTGGGCGCGCGGCGCTTTACCGCTGTTCTTGTCTTCTTCTTCCAGCGCATTGATGTCTGCAATATCCATGAAGGTGAAGAACTTCAGGAAGCGGTAAACATCGGCGTCCGCCGTGTTGATCCAGAACTGGTAGAATTTATACGGGCTGGTTTTCTTCGGATCGAGCCATACCGCACCGCCTTCCGTCTTACCAAATTTGGTGCCGTCAGCTTTGGTGATCAGCGGAACGGTCAGACCGAAGACCTGATTCTGATGCAGACGACGGGTCAGGTCGATACCGGAGGTGATGTTACCCCACTGGTCAGAACCGCCAATCTGCAGGGAAACGCCGTGCAGTTTGTTCAGGCAGGCAAAGTCATACCCCTGCAGCAGGTTGTAGGAGAACTCGGTAAAGGAGATCCCCTGGTCGTCACGGTTCAGACGCTGCTTAACGGCCTCTTTGTTAATCATCTGGTTAACAGAGAAGTGCTTGCCGATATCGCGCAGGAAGGTCAGCACGTTCATGCTGCCAAACCAGTCGTAGTTGTTCGCGGCAATTGCAGCGTTATCGCCACAGTCGAAGTCGAGGAACGGTGCAACCTGTTTGCGGATCTTATCCACCCACTCCTGCACGGTATCTTCGGTATTCAGCTTACGCTCAGCGGCTTTAAAGCTTGGATCGCCAATCAGACCGGTCGCGCCGCCTACCAGAGCAACAGGCTTATGGCCCGCCATCTGGAAGCGTTTCAGGCATAACAATGGAACAAGATGCCCCAAATGCAAGCTGTCAGCGGTGGGATCGAAGCCGCAATAGAGCGCGATCGGGCCTTGCGCCAGTCGCTCTGCTAACGCTTCCTCGTCCGTCACCTGGGCCACGAGGCCCCGCTCTTGCAATTGTTTAATCAAGTTACTGCTTGCCATCAAATTCTCCATGTATAAACGACTGCACCTTTGCCGGTACACGACTTTTCGCCTGATGCGAAAGGACCATAGAATAAAGCGCTAGCGCGGCGTGCGCTAGCGCTTAAATCAACAAATTTCGGGGATTACGGCGCCAGTCTGTCGATTTTCCAGCCGCTATCCTCGCGCTGGTATAAAAAGCGGTCGTGCAGGCGATGTTCGCCCCCCTGCCAGAACTCTATTTGCTCAATCGGGATACGGAAACCGCCCCAGAAGCTTGGCAGCGGAATTTCGCCCTGCTGGAACTTCTGTTTCAGCTCGAGGAATTTACTTTCCAGCACGCCGCGCGCAGAAATTCGGCTGGACTGTTTAGAGACCCAGGCGCCAATCTGGCTGTCACGCGGGCGGCTGTGGAAATACTTCACCACTTCCAGCGTCGAGAGACGTTCCGCCTTGCCGGTGACCATGACCTGACGTTCCAGCATGTGCCAGGGGAACAGCAGGCTGATGCGCGGATTGTTTTCCAGATGGTGCGCCTTGCGGCTGCCGAGGTTGGTATAGAACACCAGCCCTTTCTCGTCATAATGCTTGAGCAAGACGATGCGCTGATAGGGTTGACCGTTTTCATCTACCGTGGCGACGACCATGGCCGTTGGGTCGGCGAGTTTTGCTTCACAGGCCTGTTTCAGCCAGCGTTCAAAAAGCACGAGGGGTTCAGCGGGAAGATCCTGGCGACGCAGGCCGCCTTTGGTGTATTCACGGCGCAGATGCGCAATTTGCTGCAGTTCGTCGTTATCTGACATGGCGTTAGCTGACGTTGAGAGTGGGTGGCGCTATTGTGCGCCGCCCCTGTAAAAATCTCAACGCTTCGGATTTTCGAGCTGGCAATTGTTCAGCACAATGCGGTCGCGTTTGTAGACCGTAGCGCTGTCGCCTTTCGACCAGAAGACATAGATACCGTCGGTGTAGCGTGCGCCCGAGGCCGACATGCCCTGCTTCAGCGTCAGCAATTTGTTGTCGTAAACAAAGCTGGCTTCCTGGCGAGGATTATTCAGCTTTACGGTCAGCGGTTTCTCGTCGCAGCGATAAGACAGCGTATCGGTCTGCATGCGCTCAACAAGCTGGTTGTAGACGCTGCATCCTGACAGCAACAAAGGGGCGGCAATAAGAAGAAGTTTTTTCATGGGCGTATTCCGAAGACTTTCCTGGTCCTGGAGGGCATGGCTGCCCCCCTGTTTCGTCCCATTCTAACGTCGACGCGCCGCGCTGAATTTCAGTTAACTCTGATTATGCCGAGGATTTGCCGGGAAAATCGCCCCAAGGACGCTCGCCTCGCGCGCACCCGTTACGGACGGTAAGTTTCCCGGCAGGCCGGCAATCGTGCGCCAGGCAAGCCAGGCGAAGGCCAGCGCTTCCATATCATCACCGCTGATGCCGGCCTCATCGGTCGTCGACACTTCGGTGCCCGGCAGTAGCCCGGCAAGACGCGCCATCACCAGCGGATTGCGGCTTCCGCCACCGCACACCAGCAGGCGTTCGCATCCGCCGCTGAGAAGCACCTGCTCGGAGATCGACACGGCCGTGAGCTCGGCAAGCGTCGCCTGGACATCCTGCGGCGCAAGCGCCGGGAATGACGCCAGCTGGCGCTCAAGCCAGCCAAAGTTGAAGTATTCACGCCCCGTGCTTTTCGGTGCCGGTAAGGCAAAATAGGGATCGCTCAGCATGGACTGCAGCAGCGGCAGAATGACTTTTCCCCCGCACGCCCACTCCGCGTTTTTGTCATACGGTTGGCCGCACTGACGCCAGATCCAGGCATCCATTAGCATATTGCCCGGGCCGGTATCGTAGCCGCGGACCGGCTGTCCCGGGATGAGCATTGACAGATTAGCGATGCCGCCAATGTTCAGCACCATACGCCGCTCTGACGGGTGCGCCAGTAACGCCTGGTGAAACGCGGGCACCAGCGGCGCGCCCTGCCCGCCAAGAGCGATATCGCGACGACGAAAATCGCCGACTACCGTGACGCCCGTCTTCGCCACAATCTGGTTGTTATCGCCGATTTGCAGGGTATGCGGGGCTTCTCCGCCGGGCTCATGCCAGACCGTCTGGCCGTGACACCCGATGGCCACCACATCCTGCGGGCGAAGGTGTTCTTTTTGCATCAACGCCTGCACCGCATCCGCAAAAAGCGCCCCCAGGCGAACATCAAGTTGTCCAAGCTGGGAGAGGGTCAGCTGCTGCCCCTGACAGATACTCAGAATATCCTCTTTGAGCGAAAGGGGGATTGGCCAGGTCAGGCTCGCCTGCTGTGCCACCATGTTCTCGTCAATGGCGGCCAGAACGACATCTACCCCATCCAGACTGGTGCCCGACATCACACCAATGTAGCGACCCGATTTCATGCGCTTTCCTTACGTTGCGTGGGCTAAGGCTATCCACTCAACCATAAACGGCGCAGCTTTGCCATCCGGCAATAATATTTTTTAACAATGTCAGGCGGGTAACACAGGCAGCCCCTGTTTATGTCTCGTTAAGTCAAATTCAAGTACAATTTTCCTATTGTTAGTGCAAAGATATGAACGATGGCGTGTTATGCCATATAATTTAGCCATAACGGATGCCCTCAATCGGGCGTTTTTGGTGAACAGGAGATTCAAATGATTTTACGTGTACTGGGCGTTTCGCTGATTGGTTTAACTCTGGCTGGCTGTGTGAATGACAGTTCACTGTCCGGCGACGTTTACAGCGCTTCTGAAGCGAAACAGGTTCAGAACGTGACTTACGGTACCGTTGTTAACGCGCGCCCTGTACAGATTCAGGGAGGTGATGATAGCAACGTGATGGGCGCAATCGGCGGTGCCGTGCTGGGTGGTTTCCTGGGGAATACCGTCGGCGGTGGCGCAGGCCGTTCTCTGGCAACCGCAGCGGGCGCTGTGGCGGGTGGTGTAGCAGGCCAGGGCGTTCAGGGGGCGATGAACAAAACCCAGGGCGTAGAGCTTGAAATTCGTAAGGACGACGGCAGTACGATCATGGTTGTTCAGAAACAGGGCAGCACCCGCTTCTCTGCAGGCCAGCGCGTTGTGCTGGCGAGCAACGGACGCCAGGTGACCGTCTCCCCGCGTTAATTAAAAAAATGGATGTGGTCAACGGGCCACATCCATTTACAATATACATAACTTAAATAAATATATTTACAAAATACATTCACCCCACCAATTATCTTTCAGGCTGGATATTGTTTCTGCGCAAAGTATTTATTGAATTAATTGGTTAAACTCTTCGCAAGTACCTTACCTTAATTCCTTTTTAATTATTTAAAAAAATTTATATGCTTGCGAATAGTCAATCTGCAAAAAGTCGTTATCTCTCATTCTGTTTCGGTTGCCTTATTGTCATCGGAATATTACAAGCGCTATTTTCAAAAGTGGTTGAATGGGTTCCCTCCTTCTCGCCGCTTTTGTTCCCCACGCTCACCATTTTCCTGCTTGTCTTTCATCTGTTTATTGCCTGTTTTATGGGGATGAAATACTGGTGTGATAAGAAGCGGCTGTACCTGGTCCCAATAGCCTTTGCCTTTGCCGGTTCGGCATTGCTGATGGTCGGAACGCTCTCCAGCTTTCCCGCCTGGCTGGACCTCTACCAGTTCAACGTCGTGAACTACAACGATGCGATGATCTACTATATGTTCCGCCACATCTTAATGGCGCTGTTGATAATCGCTTCCGCATTACTCTTCCCCATTCGCAATCAGCCTCTTTCACGCCTGGCGCATATCGCCATCGTCAGTAGCGCCTCTCTTTTTACCGCCTGCATGTTAATTGTGGCCTGGATGTACTCCAGCCATTCTGCGTTCTTATCCCTCGATCTGATTGATAATGAAACGCGGCAATTTATGGTTCTCTGGAGCCACTGCATCAATATTTCATTGATTGTGCTCTGGGTGGTGACATTAGCAACGCTGATGTTTATTACGCGCGTGCGCAACCTATTCTGGGCAAGCGGTAATTTTCTCTGTCTCTGCTATATCGTCACGCTGTCGATGCTGCTATTAGGAGGACATGCCGAAGATATCTCGTGGTATCGTGCCCGGCTATTTGAAACCGTCGCGACGCTGATCATTATTTTTGTTCTGCTTTGTGATGTTTTCAGGCTTTACCGCGACTCGCATGTAAAGTATCAGCAGTCATATCAAAATTCGATTCGCGATCCGCTTACGCGCCTTTATAACCGCAGCTATTTTTATGAATCATTGAACCAGGCGCTGGACGTTGCTAAACCAAGCCGCCCCGTGTCGGTTATCGTGAGCGATCTCGATCGCTTTAAGCGCATCAATGACAACTATGGCCATCTCCAGGGCGACAAAGTCCTGCAGTTTGTCGCCAATCTGCTGATGGATTCCGTTCGCCCGCATGATATTGCGGCGCGTATTGGCGGGGAAGAGTTTGTCCTGATGCTGGCCGATACCTCTTCAGACGCCGCAGTCCAGGTGGCGGAACGTATCCGGCTGAAGCTGAGCAGCTTTGATAAAACCAGCAGCGGGGGCCAGCTGCCGGAGCCGATTACCATCAGCATGGGGGTGTTTACGGCAACGTCGTCATCAGTGACCGCTGAAAAGTGCGTGGAAAGCGCGGATAAGGCGATGTATGAAGCTAAAGAGACCGGCCGTAACCGCGTCGTTGTGTTCAAATAGAAAAAAGGCCTTGCGGATGCAAGGCCCTGTTGTCTGGTCAGTCGCGCGACTGCAGCTCGTGGATGTTTTGCTCAAGGCGAGCAATCAGGCTGATGAGCATTTCCAGCTCGGCTGGCGACACGCCTGAGAGGATTTCACCGCGCGTCTTAGTAATCACGGCTTCCATTTCCGTGATAATAGGCGCCGCTTTCTCGGTGAGTTTAATCCGCTTGGCGCGGCGATCGCTGGCGCAGGTCTGCCGCGAGATCAACCCCTTCTCTTCCAGCTGGTCAAGCGTGCGCACCAGCGACGGTTGCTCAATGCCTATCGCTTTTGCCAGCTGAATTTGCGACTGATCGGGCGGCAGCTGATGAATGTTGTGCAGCGTGACCCAATGCGTCTGGGTGAGTTCCAGAGGTTTCAGGCGATGGTCAATCAGAGCACGCCAGACGCGTACCAACCTTGCCAGATCAGAACCTAATGGCGATTCCAATTTCATCTCCTTATAATTAGCTTGCTAAGTTATTATACTGATTTTAGAATAGTGTGCAGCATTTGTATTGCCAAAACAAATGCAATACTGCATTCATCGAACTTTAAAGTATGACTTACACTGAATTGTGATGCTTCATCCTACTAAGACAAGCCAACGCGGCATTCTGTTCACTGCAAAGGATTTCTGCCCGTGACGTTTTTTCATCACTCAGAAGGTTTACCCCTTCAGGACCTGATCTTCGGTGCGTCAGTCTACTTTCCTCCCCTGTTTAAGGCCGTTCTGGTGGGCTTTATGCTCTGGCTCATCGCGCATCGCCTGCTTCGCGACTGGATGTACTCCGGCGAAATCTGGCATCCCATGCTGATGGATCTCTCCCTGTTTGCCCTTTCCGTATGCCAGGGCCTTGCCGTTTTGACCGTGTGGTGAATATATCCATGAAAACGCTAAAGTATTTTTCCACCCTGTTTGTCCTTGCCCTCGCGCTGGTTGCGGGCTGGTGGATGTGGAATTTTTATATGCAGTCGCCCTGGACGCGTGACGGCAAAGTTCGCGCTGAACAGGTCAGCATTACCCCTCAGGTGTCGGGAAGTATCACGACGCTGTTGGTTAAGGATAACCAGTTCGTCAAAAAGGGAGAGGTGTTATTCCGAATCGACGACACCCCTTACCACATAGCCATTCTGAACGCTCAGGCGCAGCTGGCCAAAGCCCAGTCTGACCTCGCAAAGGCCAACAACGAGGCCAACCGCCGCCGCCACCTGTCGCAAAACTACATCTCAGCGGAAGATTTAGATACCGCGAATATCAACGTCAAGGCCATGCAGGCGAACGTCAACGTGGCGGAGGCGACCCTGAAGCAGGCGCAGTGGCAGCTGACCCAAACCGTGATTACGGCCCCTGTCGACGGATGGGTGACCAACCTCTCCGCCCGTGTGGGGAACTACGCCACCACCGGCCAGCCGGTGTTTGCCCTCGTCGACAGCCACTCCTTCTACGTCGTAGGCTACTTTGAAGAGACTAAGCTTCGCCATATTCGCGCTGGCTCGCCTGCCGCAATAACGCTTTATAGCGGCTCGCAAACGTTACAGGGTCACGTATCCAGCATCGGTCGCGCCATTTACGATCAAAGCGTGGAAACGGATTCCGGGCTGGTGCCGGACATCAAGCCGAACGTGCCGTGGGTGCGACTGGCTCAACGCGTTCCGGTACGCGTGGAGTTTGACCGTTTACCGGAGGACATCACCCTGGTCTCCGGCACCACCTGTACCGTCTCAATCGGAACCCTTTAATGAAGCTACAGGTGCCCTCCTGGCAAAACACGCCGTGGATGAAGGCGACGCGTCCCCAGTGGCGCTACGCGCTGCGTAACGGTATTGCGATGTGTCTTGCTCTGACGGTCGCCTATTATCTGAATCTGGACCAACCATACTGGGCGTTGACCTCAGCGGCGGTGGTGAGTTTCCCCACCGTTGGCGGGGTAATCAGCAAAAGCCTGGGCCGTATCGCGGGAAGTCTGCTGGGGGCCACCGCAGCGTTAATTATCGCCGGACACACGCTGAACGATCCGTGGATGTTCCTGCTGAGCATGGCGGCATGGCTGGGCTGCTGTACCTGGGCCTGCGCCCATTTTACCAACAACGTCGCCTATGCTTTCCAGCTGGCGGGCTATACCGCCGCCATTATTGCCTTCCCGGTGGTGAACGTGCTCGACACCACCGAGCTGTGGGATATTGCCCAGGCGCGCGTCTGCGAAGTCATTGTCGGGATCCTCAGCGGCGGATTTATGATGATGGTCCTGCCCAGCACCTCCGACGGCACCGCGCTGATTACCGCGCTGAAAACCATGCATACCCGGCTGCTGGAACATGCGAGCCTGCTGTGGCAGCCGGATACCAACGACGACATCCGCCTCGCGCATGAAAGGGTTATCGGACAGATCCTGACCACGAATCTGCTGCGCATTCAGGCGTTCTGGAGCCATTACCGTTTTCGCCGTCAGAACACCCTGCTTAACTACCTGCTGCACCAGCAGCTCCGCATGACCAGCGCCATCTCCAGCCTGCGCCGGATGCTGCTCAGCTGGCCGACGCCGCCCAAAAACACCCGCGCCGTGATTGACGCGCTGCTCGCGGCGCTTGCCCGGCCGGACGCGGATATCTACACCGTCGCGAAGATCATCGCCCCGCTCGCCCCGGTGGATGAGTACGACTACCGTCATCGCGCCTTCTGGCAGCGCCTGAATTACTTTTGTCGGTTATACCTGCGCAGCAGCCGCTGGATTAACGCGATCGAGAATGCCAGTCCGATAACGGAGTTTAACGTCCCCGGCAGCCCGGCACTCGCGCGGCACACCGACTATCTGGAAGCGATGTGGAGCGGTTTTCGTACCTTTTGCGCGCTGACGCTGGTTGGCGCGTGGAGCATCACCACGCAGTGGGAGTCCGGTACGGCGGCGCTGACGCTTGCCGCCATCAGCTGCGTGCTTTACTCCGTCGCGGCCTCGCCGTTCAACTCGCTTACGCTTCTGCTGCGCACGCTGGTGCTGCTCTCGCTGTTCAGCTTTGTGGTGAAGTTTGGCCTGATGGTGCAGATAAGCGATCTGTGGCAGTTCCTGCTGTTTCTGTTTCCGCTGTTGACCACCATGCAGCTTCTGAAGCTGCAAATGCCAAAGCTCGCGGGTCTTTGGGGACAGCTGATTGTCTTTATGGGCTCGTTTATCTCGGTGACGAATCCGCCGGTTTACGATTATGCCGATTTTCTCAATGACAACCTGGCAAAGATCCTCGGCGTGGGGCTGGCGTGGCTGGCTTTTGCGGTGCTGCGTCCCGGCTCTGATGCGCGGAAAAGCCGCAGGCATATTCGGGAGTTACGCAGGGGGTTTGTCGACCAGCTCAGCCGTAAACCGCATATGGGTGAAAACGAGTATGAATCGCTGGTGTATCACCACGTCAGCCAGCTCAATAACAGCCAGGATGCCCTTTCCCGACGCTGGCTGCTGCGCTGGGGCGTGGTGCTGCTGAACTGTTCGCACGTGGTCTGGCAGCTGCGCGCATGGGAAACGCGGTCCGATCCGCTGTCGCAGGTGCGTGACGTCTGCATCTCCCTGCTGCGCGACGTGATGAGCGAGCGCGGTGTCCAGCAGCGACCGCTGGCCGCCACGCTGAATGAACTGCAGCGGATCTGCGATATCCTGGCACGACATCATCACCCCGCAGCGCGTGATTTAGCCTCGATAATCTGGCGGCTGCACTGCTCGCTGTCGCAGCTGGAGCAGGCCCCACCGCCGGGCACGATTGGGGATCAGATCACGCCGCAGGCGTAACGCGCCCCGCCGCCGCCAAGCGGTTTAGGCTGGTCGGACATATTGTCGCCACCGACATGAATCATCAGCGCTTTACCTTTCACTTCATCGAGCTTTTTCAGACGCGGCGCGACGACGGGATCGGTGGCTTTACCGTCGTTATTGACCACCAGTACAGGCAGATCGCCCAGATGCCCCATGCCGTCCGGGCCCTCATGCTTGCCGGTATGCTGGGGATCCAGATGTCCTCCTGCCGCTTCCGCCGCCGACGCTTTACCCTCTTTTAACGCGGGCTGACAGCTGCCTTTGGCGTGAACATGGAAGCCATGCTCACCGGGCGGGAGTGCTTTAAGGTTGGGGGCGAACTCCAGTCCTTTATCGGTTTCCGTAATTTTCACCGTACCGATTGACTGGCCCACACCCTGAGAGGTGACGAGATTCATTTCCACTTCGTCGCTGGCTGCCTGCGCCCCTGCGCAAACAACCAGCGTAACCATTGCCAGAGCAAAACGCTTCATATGACCTCCACGGGTTATTTTTTGCCCCTTAAGTGTATACCAGGGGCAAAGATTTCACCGGAAAGTCACCTTATGGCGGTTTATGGCACGTCGTAACCCAGCGCGGCCTTGCGGATGCGGAACCACTGCTGGCGGGTCATCTGCAGCTCTTCAGCGGCCAGCGCAGAACGCACGCGTTCAATTTTACCGGAACCGATAATGGGCAGCGGTTTTGACGGCAGGCGCAGGATCCACGCGTAAACCACCTGTTCGATGCTCTCGGCGTTCAGTTCGCGGGCGATGGCTTCCAGCTCGTTACGCAGCGGCTGGAATTCATCATCATTAAACAGGCGTCCGCCCCCGAGGCACGACCAGGCCATTGGGCGAACGCGCAGCTGCTGCAGCTGGTCGAGCGTACCGTCCAGCAGCAGCGGCTGGTGAACCGGGGAGATTTCAACCTGGTTAGTGGCCAGAGTAAACGGCAGGCGTGACTGAAGCAGCGCAAACTGCGCCGGGGTAAAGTTAGACACGCCGAAGTGACGGACTTTCCCGCTCTGGTGCAGGTTCAGAAAGGCTTCCGCAACCTCATCGGCATCCATCAGCGGGTCAGGACGGTGGATTAACAGCAGGTCGATACGATCGGTCGCCAGATTGACCAGCGACTGCTCGGCGCTCTTGATGATATGCGCGCTGTCGGTGATGTAATGACCGAGGGCGTGCTCGGGTTTTGCCGTGGTGGCAATACCACACTTGGTGACGATTTCCATCCTGTCACGGAGCGCCGGAACCAGCTTGAGCGCCTCGCCGAAGGCGGCTTCACACTGATAGCCGCCATAAATATCCGCATGATCGACCGTGGTGATGCCTAAGTCGAGATGTTCTTCAATAAAGCTCGCCAGCTGGAGGGGGGACATATTCCAGTCCATCAGGCGCCAGTAGCCCATCACAAAACGGGAGAATTCTGGCCCCTGGGGGGCAAGGGTAATTCGCTGAACCATAACATTTTCCTCAAGGACGTAATGTCATGAGTATACGCAATTACCGTGTTAAAAAAGTGAAGGTTGCTGGGGTTCTTCGGTCTCACCGGCTTTGTTTGCGCGTATTTTGCGCAAAAGACGCTGTCGGCAGAGGCGTAACACCTCCTGCTTTTGCGTGTCGCTGAAGTTTTGCCAGTTGAAACGCTCGTCACGGGTGCGCATACACCCGCGGCAGTATCCGCGTTCATCCACCTGACAAATACCCCGGCACGGGCTCTGGATGGGGAAAAACTCCAGCTGCTCTGCCACACTCACCTCCAGATAGCCACTCTCACCTACAGTGAAGACGCTAAACGCGCGTCGTGCAAGGCCTATACCACAGATTTGTGGCATTAAGGTTTCACTAATCTTCTCTCCCTATACTCGGCCCATCATCAAAATAACAGGTTTACGGATCGATGTGGTTTATCAAAAAGTTACAATGTAACGACATAAAATTTACCCTGGGCTGTGCTTTCTTCTTTACGCTAATTAACGGGCTGTTTATCCAGCGCAGCTGGGCCATTATCGCCCCAGCCCATCTGCACGATTTCCTCTTTGCCGCCTCCGTACCGCTGGTACTGTTTTGCGGCTGGGTAATTGTTTTTAGCCTGCTCAATATCCCCTATCTCCGCAAGCCGCTGCTGATCGTCCTGACCCTCGGCTGCGCCGCGGCGACGTATTTTATGTACACCTACGGCGCGGTTATCGATCAGAACATGATCGTGAACGTGTTCGAAACCAACTCTCAGGAGGCGGCCGCCCTGGTGACCCCGCAGATGATACTGTGGATTGCCGTAGCGGGCCTGGTTCCGTCCGTGGTGCTGGCGCTCACCCGCATTCGTAGCGGAAAATGGTGGTACGCGCTGCTGGCGCGCGTCGCCGCGATGCTGGGCGCTCTGCTGGTGATCATCCTGATTGCCGCCCTGTTTTATAAAGATTACGCGTCGCTGTTCCGCAACAACAAAAGCATCGTCAAAATGGTCACCCCCGCGAACTATGTCAGCGCCGTGGTGAAGTACAGCAAAATGCGCTGGTTTGCCGGCGATCAAACGCTGGTGCGCATTGGTGAAGATGCCCATAAAGGGCCGCTGATTGCCGGTCAACAAAAGAAAACTGTTCTGGTGCTTGTCGTTGGCGAAGCCTCTCGCGCGGCAAACTACTCCCTGAATGGTTACGATCGTGAAACCAATCCGGAGCTGAAAAAGCAGGACGTAATTAACTTCCCGCAGGCCTCTTCGTGCGGCACCGAAACCGCGGTTTCCGTTCCCTGCATGTTCTCCGGCATGACGCGCAGCAAATACGATGCCGACCTGGCTCACCATCGGGAAGGGCTACTCGACGTCCTCAAACATGCGGGTGTCAACCTGCTGTGGCGCGACAACGACGGCGGCTGTAAAGGTGCCTGCGATCGCGTGCCGCATACCGACATGACGCAGTGGAATCTGGATCAGTTCTGCAAAGACAAATCCTGTATTGACGATGTGAACTTCTACCGTCTGGACAACGTGCTGGATGGCGTGAAGCAAGATACGGTGCTGGTCATCCACCTGATGGGGAGCCACGGCCCGGCGTACTATCGCCGCTACCCGGATAACTTCCGTAAGTTCACTCCAACCTGCGACACCAATGAAATTCAGAACTGCGATCATCAGGCGCTGTTGAATACCTATGACAACACCATCCTGTATACCGACAGCATGGTCAGCAAAACCATTGATGCCCTGAAAGCGCGCCAGGCAAGCATGAACACCGCGCTGATTTATCTCTCCGATCACGGTGAATCCCTGGGTGAAAGCGGTATTTATCTGCACGGCACCCCTTACATGCTTGCGCCGGAGCAGCAAACGCATATTCCGTTTATGTTCTGGCTGTCACCGGACTACGCGAAAAACTTTGGCGTAAACGAGCAGTGTTTGCGTGACCATGCAGCAAAAAATGCGGTTTCCCAGGATAATTTGTTCTCAACCGTTTTAGGTATGATGGACGTAAAATCAACAGTTTATCAACCGCAGCTGGACATACTGAGCGCATGTCGTCAGTAAACTCGCTTGCATTAGACCGAACGGTCTATTAAAGTGCGGCCATGAGCAGAAATACTGAACACGATACCCGCGAACATTTACTGGCAACCGGCGAGCGACTTTGCATGCATCGCGGGTTTACCGGTATGGGCTTGAGCGAGCTGTTAAAAACCGCTGAGGTACCGAAGGGGTCGTTTTATCACTACTTTCGGTCCAAAGAGGCCTTCGGCGTAGCGATGCTGGAGCGTCATTACGCGGGCTATCACCAGCGTCTGGCGACCCACTTTGCGTCGGGTCAAGGGAACTACCGGGATCGTGTTCTGAACTACTATCAGGAAACGCTGAACCAGTTCTGTCAGCAGGGCATTATCAGCGGTTGCCTGACCGTCAAACTGTCTGCCGAAGTGTGCGATCTTTCTGAAGATATGCGTACGGCGATGGAGAAAGGCGCCAGCGGCGTTATCGCCCTGCTGGCTCAGGCGCTGAAGAAAGGCCGCGATGAAAAAACGCTGGCCTTTCCCGGCGAGCCGTTAACCCAGGCGCAGGTGTTATATGCGCTCTGGCTGGGCGCTAACCTGCAGGCAAAAATTTCACGCAGTGCCGTGCCGCTGGAAAGCGCGCTGGCGCATGTGAAGAGTACAATTACTGCGCCTGGCATGTAGCCGGCGCTTTTATTTCCATTATTACTAGTCGACTGGTCTACTCAGGAGTCTTTATGTCAGCTGAAAAATTATTTACCCCATTGAAAGTGGGTGCCGTTACTGCGCCAAACCGCGTATTCATGGCTCCGCTAACCCGCCTGCGCAGCATTGAGCCGGGCGACATCCCAACCCCACTGATGGGTGAATACTATCGTCAGCGCGCAAGCTCTGGCCTGATTATCACCGAAGCCACGCAGATTTCTGCTCAGGCTAAGGGTTATGCGGGTGCACCGGGACTTCACAGCCCGGAACAGATCGCCGCATGGCAGAAAATCACCGCGGGCGTCCATGCTGAAGACGGTCGCATTGCGGTCCAGCTGTGGCACACCGGTCGCATCTCTCACAGCAGCATTCAGCCTGGCGGACAGGCACCGGTTTCCGCGTCGGCCCTGAGCGCCAATACCCGTACCTCCCTGCGCGATGAAAACGGCAATGCGATCCGCGTGGATACCTCTATGCCGCGCGCGCTTGAGCTGGATGAAATCCCGGGTATCGTGAACGACTTCCGCCAGGCGGTAGCCAACGCCCGCGAAGCCGGTTTTGACCTGATTGAGCTGCACTCCGCGCACGGCTACCTGCTGCACCAGTTCCTGTCACCGTCGTCTAACCATCGCACCGACCAGTACGGCGGCAGCGTTGAAAACCGCGCCCGCCTGGTGCTGGAAGTGGTTGATGCCGTATGCCAGGAGTGGAGTCCGGACCGTATCGGTATCCGCGTCTCGCCTATCGGCTCTTTCCAGAACGTCGACAACGGTCCGAACGAAGAGGCCGATGCGCTGTACCTGATCGAAGAGCTGGCGAAACGCGGCATCGCTTACCTGCACATGTCCGAGCCGGACTGGGCTGGCGGTAAGCCTTACACTGAAGCCTTCCGCCAGAAAGTGCGCGAGCGCTTCCATGGGGTGATCATCGGTGCAGGTGCCTATACGCCAGAGAAAGCCGAAGACCTGATTAATAAAGGGCTGATCGATGCCGTCGCGTTTGGCCGCGACTACATTGCCAACCCGGATCTGGTTGCTCGTCTGCAGAAAAAAGCGGCCCTGAACCCGCAGCGCCCGGAAAGCTTCTACGGCGGCGGCGCGGAAGGCTACACCGACTACCCTTCTCTGTAATCTCTCCGTTGTTCATTGATAGCGGCGATACTTCGCCGCTATACTCAAACATCGTTTCTGTTCAAAATGACAGTCTATTTCATTGGTTAATGAGGATATTATGCGCCTACTTCACACCATGCTGCGCGTTGGCGACCTGCAACGTTCGATTGATTTCTACACTAACGTCCTGGGCATGAAGCTGCTGCGCACCAGCGAAAACCCGGAATACAAATACTCGCTGGCATTTGTGGGTTACGGCCCGGAAACGGATGAAGCGGTGATCGAGCTGACCTACAACTGGGGCGTAGACAGCTATGAGCTGGGTACCGCCTATGGCCATATCGCGCTGGAAGTGGATAACGCGGCCGACGCGTGTGAGCGCATTCGCAGCAACGGCGGTAACGTCACGCGCGAAGCGGGCCCGGTAAAAGGGGGCACCACCGTGATTGCGTTTGTGGAAGATCCGGACGGTTACAAAATCGAGCTGATTGAAGCCAAAGACGCCGGTCGCGGTCTGGGCAACTGATCCCTCAGGGCGCAATCTGCGCCCGTAGTTTTACTGCATCACCCGCCAAAATTTGCCATAATGCGCTCTGCTTTTTCCCCATGTAAGAGACCCTGATGTCCGATAACGCTCAATTTAGCGGTCTGTGCGACCGTTTTCGTGGTTTTTATCCCGTTGTCATTGATGTAGAAACAGCCGGATTTAACGCTAAAACCGATGCGCTGCTCGAAATTGCCGCCATCACGCTGAAGATGGATGAACAGGGCTGGCTTACACCGGACACCACGCTGCATTTCCACGTTGAACCTTTCGAAGGGGCAAACCTGCAGCCAGAGGCGCTGGCGTTTAACGGTATCGATCCGCATAACCCGCTGCGTGGTGCGGTCAGTGAATATGATGCCCTGCACGCCATCTTTAAAATGGTGCGTAAAGGCATGAAAGAGACTAACTGCAGCCGCGCCATCATGGTGGCCCATAACGCCACCTTCGATCACACCTTTACTATGGCCGCAGCCGAGCGCGCCTCGCTCAAGCGCAACCCCTTCCACCCTTTTGTGACCTTCGACACCGCCGCACTGAGCGGTCTGGCGCTGGGACAAACGGTGTTATCAAAGGCCTGTATTACGGCCGGCATTGAATTTGACGGCACGCAGGCGCACTCCGCGCTCTATGACACGGAGCGTACCGCAGAGCTGTTCTGTGAAATCGTCAACCGCTGGAAGCGCCTTGGCGGCTGGCCGCTGCCGATGGGTGATGAGGACGAGCACCAATCGTAGGCCGGGTAAGCGCAGCGCCACCCGACAAAAAAAAAGCGACCACATAGCGGGTCGCTTTTTTATTTCCGCAGAAAATTACTCTGCGTCCGGCTCTTCGGTTTTGTACTTCGCCGCCGTCTCTTTGATCAGCTGCTGCAGTTCGCCGCGCTGATACATTTCAATCAGGATATCGCAGCCGCCAACCAGTTCGCCGTCAACCCACAGCTGTGGGAACGTCGGCCAGTTAGCGTACTTAGGCAGCTCAGCGCGGATGTCCGGGTTCTGCAGGATATCAACGTAAGCAAAACGCTCACCACAGGCTGACAGCGCCTGAACCGCTTGCGCGGAGAAGCCGCAGCTTGGCAGCTTCGGAGAACCTTTCATATACAGCAGAATCGGGTTTTCAGCGATCTGGCGCTGGATTTTTTCAATAGTGGTGCTCATGTCTTGCTTCCTTTAACTTCTGTTACGGCATTCGTCTGACATTGTAGCGGTTCAGACTGGCATCGGAAAATAACATTTTTGTCACGTTTATACATTCTACCCCGAGTCGCGAAAAGTTGCATTGCAAATGGTGTTTACCCCTGCGTCGGCAAGGGTTTTGCTTAGGGAGTGGGCAAATGTGCGACAGAACGATGAATTTTTTTGCACTTGCTAACGAAACAGGATTGTAGATTGAAAAATGCTATTAACTTTCTGGCTTTTTATAGATTAGAATCGACGGGCTTTGTAAATCACACGCGGGTATTATTGATGACCTGCATTTATCAGGGGACTGCCCAGTGGCGCGGATAAATAAAATCTCGATCACGCTCTGTGCTTTACTGTTTACTTCACTTACCTTCACGCCAGTGGCAAACGCCTCTCAGCAGGCGCGGCATTCTGCTGCACAAAAAAGCCATCTGGTGAAAGCCACAGAACGTAAGAAAAAAACCACCGCTAAGAACGACAAGAAAAAAACACCGGCTCAGACAAAACAGACCGCTTCCAGCAAGACGAAAACAAAACCTTCCCGCACAGCCCACTCCGCCAAAAGCAAAGCTTCGCAAACCGCCGCTAACCTCGTGACTGAAAAATGCATCGCGCGTAAAGGCCACAAGGCGAAATGCACGAAGGTCACTAAAATAGCGGAAGTGCATAAAGTGCGCGTACAGAAAGCGCAAAAAACGGCAATGAACAAGCTGATGGGGCAGATTGGCAAACCTTATCACTGGGGCGGCACTTCACCGCGTACCGGTTTTGACTGCAGCGGCCTCGTCTATTACGCCTATAAAGATCTGGTCAAATTCCGCATTCCGCGTACGGCCAACGAGATGTACCACCTGCGCGATGCCTCACCGGTTGACCGCGGCGAGCTGGAGAACGGCGATCTGGTCTTCTTCCGCACGCAGGGCCGCGGCACGGCTGACCACGTCGGCGTCTATGTTGGCAACGGGAAATTCATTCAGTCTCCACGCAGCGGCCAGGATATTCAGATCACCTCGCTCAGTGAAGACTACTGGGTACGCCACTACGTCGGCGCGCGTCGCGTGATGACGCCGAAAACCATTCGCTAACCCCTACCCTGCCACACCCGTGGCAGGGTAAGTTCCTCTTTTGCATACCCTTTCAATTTGCTATCCTGTCCTTGTTGTCTGTGTGGTTATTGGCAACACAAAATACAATAAGGAGAGAAGCAATGTTGTTCGAATTACCTGCACTACCGTATGCAAAAGACGCCCTGGCCCCGCACATCTCTGCGGAAACCCTGGAATACCATTACGGCAAGCATCACCAGACGTACGTCACCAACCTGAACAACCTGATCAAGGGCACCGATTTTGAAGGCAAAACGCTGGAAGAGATCGTCCGCAGCTCAGAGGGTGGCGTATTCAACAACGCGGCTCAGGTGTGGAACCATACCTTCTACTGGCACTGCCTGGCGCCGAACGCCGGTGGCGAGCCAGCCGGTGAGCTGGCTACCGCCATCAACGCCGCCTTTGGCAGCTTCGCGGACTTCAAGGCGAAGTTCACCGATGCCGCCATCAAGAACTTCGGTTCTGGCTGGACGTGGCTGGTTAAAGAGGCGGATGGCAAACTGGCTATCGTCTCCACCTCAAACGCGGGCACCCCGCTGACCACCAGCGCGAAGCCGCTGATGACCGTGGACGTATGGGAACACGCTTACTACATTGATTACCGCAACGCGCGCCCTAACTACCTGGAGCACTTCTGGGCACTGGTTAACTGGGAGTTTGTGGCGAAGAACTTCGCCGCGTAAGAGACACGCAGAAGGGTTCGCCCTTCTGCGTTTTTGGTTTATTCCGCAGCGCAGGCTGCTTCGGGCTGTTTACGACCCGACATCATCACCAGCAGCAGGCCGAGCGCGGCAACGATCGCCCCCATCACCGGCACAAAGCTGTACCCCAGCCCCCCTGAAATTACGGCCCCGCCGGCCGCCGCCCCAAGCGCATTGCCCAGGTTGAAGGCGCCGATATTAACCGAAGATGAGAGCCCGGGCGCTTCATGCGCAACGCGCATCACGCGCATCTGCAGCGGCGGCACCACGGCAAAGGTGGCTGCGCCCCAGACAACCATCGCGATCGCGGCGCCGACTTCATTCCGCGCCAGCCAGGGAATCGCGATCATGATGACAATCAGCAGGGTTAAGAAGCCCTTCAGCGTCCCGCTCACGGAACGGTCGGCAAATTTCCCACCGAGAAAGTTGCCGATCGAGAAGCCCACGCCAATCAGCACCAGCATCGCGGTAACAAAGAGAGGCGTTGCGTGGGTAATGTCATGCAGGACCGGTGAAATATAGGTGTAAAGGGTAAACATCGCCCCTGCCCCCAGCACGGTGGTGAGCAGCGCGGAGAGCACCTGCGGGCGCATCAGCACCGACAGCTCTCTGCGCACATCAGGGCGTTCTCCCGCGCTGCCTTTCGGCAGGGAGAAGAACAGCGCCACCATCGCGACCACGCCCAGTCCGGCCGTCGCCAGGAAGGACATCCGCCAGCCGATCGCTTCCCCCAGCCAGGTTGCCGCAGGCACCCCGCCAATGTTCGCGATGGTCAGCCCCATAAACATGGTGGCCACGGCGCTGGCCTGCTTATGTTTTGGCACCACGCTTGCCGCAACAACCGACCCCAGCCCAAAGAACGCGCCGTGGTTAAGGCTGGTCAGAATGCGGGACAGCATCAGCGTGGTGTAGTCCGGAGAAATAGCGGAAAGCACGTTGCCCAGGGTGAAGATGGCCATCAGGAAAATCAGCGCATTGCGGCGCGCGCGGTGCGAAAGCAGAAGCGTCATCAGCGGCGCCCCGACCATCACGCCGATAGCGTAGGCGCTGATTAACATGCCTGCAGCAGGGATCGAAACGTCTACGCCCCTGGCGATAACGGGCAGTAGCCCCATCGGGGAGAATTCAGTGGTGCCAATCCCAAAAGCGCCAATCGCCAGGGCCAGCAGGGGAAAATTGATTTTCATGCGTCAACTCCGGATGCCGTGTCATGTGGTGACACAGAACAAAGAAGCGGAAAGCATGACATCAATCACAAAAAATGAGAAGTTAACAAAATGGCAAAAGATTTTTGCCAGAGAAGTAACAATCCGGGAAACTGGGAGGAGAAGGCTCTCCCCCCGCGTAAATCAGTGCAGCGCAGCCGTCAGACCCGCCGCGACAATCAGAGCCAGCACAACAACGGTGGTGAACAGCGAAAACTTCAGATCGGAACTCATCAATTTTTCTCCTTTTAATCCCCCCACGAAAAGTGAGCTTGCTCATTTTTGCACAGATTACGTCAAAAATCTTCCTGGATTTATACTGATAACCACTTTACCTCTTCCCCTTTTCATCAAGATAGGACAAAATTCCACGCTAAATTTATTAGCGTACCGGCCATTGACCCCCTCCTGACGTCCCGTGTCGTTTTCCCGGCGTGCCGCAATTCAACATTGCGAGATAAGGGTGAGAGAAGGCAAACGTTTACCTTCAAGTTTTTCAGGAGTTTAGGATATGGTCTGGAGTGACATTTAATGGCAACAATTAAAGACGTAGCAAAACGCGCAAACGTTTCCACTACAACCGTATCACATGTAATTAACAAAACCCGCTTTGTGGCGGAAGAGACGCGCAACGCCGTCTGGGCAGCGATCAAAGAGCTGCACTATTCGCCAAGTGCGGTTGCGCGCAGCCTCAAGGTTAATCACACCAAGTCCATTGGTTTGCTGGCGACCAGCAGTGAAGCGGCCTATTTTGCCGAGATCATTGAAGCGGTAGAGAAAAACTGCTTCCAGAAAGGCTATACCCTGATTCTGGGCAACGCGTGGAACAGCATTGAAAAACAGCGCGCCTACCTGTCGATGATGGCGCAAAAGCGCGTGGATGGCCTGCTGGTGATGTGTTCCGAGTACCCGGAATCCGTGCTGTCGATGCTGGAAGAGTATCGCCATATCCCGATGGTGGTGATGGACTGGGGTGAAGCGCGCGCGGACTTCACCGACTCCGTTATCGACAACGCCTTTGAAGGCGGCTATATGGCGGGCCGTTATCTGATCGAACGCGGTCACCGCGAAATTGGCGTGATCCCGGGTCCGCTGGAGCGCAACACCGGCGCGGGCCGTCTGGCCGGCTTTATGAAAGCGATGGAAGAAGCGCTGATTACCGTGCCGGAAAACTGGATCGTGCAGGGCGACTTTGAGCCGGAGTCAGGCTACCGCGCGATGCAGCAGATTGTTTCCCAGCAGCACCGTCCAACCGCCGTTTTCTGCGGGGGCGACATCATGGCCATGGGCGCGCTCTGCGCTGCCGACGAGCTGGGTCTGCGCGTGCCGCAGGATATTTCCGTGATCGGGTATGATAACGTGCGTAACGCGCGCTTCTTTACCCCGGCGCTGACCACCATTCACCAGCCGAAAGATTCGCTGGGCGAAACGGCCTTCAACATGCTGCTGGACAGGATCGTCAACAAACGCGAAGAGTCGCAGTCCATTGAAGTTCACCCGCGCCTCATCGAACGCCGTTCCGTTGCGGATGGTCCGTTCCGCGACTACCGTCGCTAATCCCTTTACGGGGCCAGCTATGCTGGCTCCCGTAACCACTCCCGGTTTAGCGTTTCGCTGTCGCCCAGATAATCCAGCAGCCAAGCCATCGCTGGCGAGACATCATTTTGCTGCCAGGTCAGGCAGCATGCCGCATCCGGGAACGGATTCTCCAGCGTCAGCGCCACCCACTCGCCGGTATCAATGCGCGGACGCGCAAAATGAACGGGCACCATCGCGACGCACAGCCCGGCGCTGAGGCACGTCGCCGACGATTCCCAGTCAGGAGCCACCACCCGCCGCTGGTTGTCCAGCAGCCAGGTGATACGCTTGGGCAATGAACGGGAGGTATCCTCCAGCACCAGCGACGGCCAGTTGCGCAACGTATCGTCGCTCAGCGGCCCTTCCATCGCCGCCAGCGGGTGATCGCGTGCCACCACGCATTTCCAGCTCAGCATCCCCATATCGCGGAAGGCGTAACGTCCCCCGACCGGGATCGCCTGCGTGGCGCCAATCGCCATCTCCACCCTGCCGTCCGCCAGCGCATCCCAGACGCCGTTGAACACCTCCTGGGAGATCCGCAGCTCAACGTCAGAGAAATGACGATAGAAATCGACGATCATTTGCCGGGTGCGTTCCGGCTTCACGATGTTATCCACCGCGATGGAGAGATGTCCCCGCCAGCCGTTGGCGATCTGCTGACACTGCTCGCGGGTGATCTGCATTTTTTTGATAACAGAACGCCCTTCCTTCAAAAACAACGCCCCGGCGGGGGTTAATTCCACGTCGCGATGCCGCCGTTCAAACAGCGGAACCGCCAGCCACTCCTCAAGCTGACGCACCGTGTAGCTGATGGCTGAAGGGACGCGGTGCAGCTCCTGCGCCGCACCGCTAAAGCTGCCGTTACGTGCAACAGCATCGACCACTTCAAGAGAATAATCTGACCACATTTTCTGCCTGCAAAAATTTTGAATGCACCCGCCAAATATTAGCGTTTCACAAGCCGCTTTGCACTCCCTACACTCTGCGCCAACGTACACCTGCCTCCTCAGGAGAATAAAAGAATGCAACCCAGGAAAGGATTTTTAGTCTGGCTCGGCGGCTTAAGCGTGCTGGGCTTTTTAGCCACCGACATGTACCTGCCGGCGTTTGCCGCGATGCAGGAAGATCTGCAAACCCCTGCCGCGGCCATCAGCGCCAGCCTGAGCTTATTCCTCGCCGGTTTTGCCTTCGCCCAGCTGCTGTGGGGACCGCTCTCGGATCGCTTTGGTCGTAAACCCGTCCTGCTGCTGGGGCTGGCCATTTTTGCCGTGGGCTGCCTGGGGATGCTGTGGGTGCGCGACGCCACCTGGCTTCTGGTGCTGCGCTTCATTCAGGCCGTGGGCGTCTGTGCCGCGGCGGTGACCTGGCAGGCGCTGGTCACCGACTACTATCCGGCAAACCGTACCAACCGTATTTTCGCGACCATTATGCCGCTGGTAGGTCTCTCACCTGCCCTCGCTCCCCTGCTGGGCAGCTGGATCCTCGCGCACTTCGACTGGCAGGCGATCTTTGCCACGCTGTTTGCCATCACCCTGGTGCTGATGCTGCCGGCGTTCGGCCTCAAGCCCGCGCATAAAAAAGAGGTGCATGCCGACGCGAAGCCGATCACCTTCACCTCCCTGCTGAGCGCCAAAGCGTATCGCGGGAATGTCCTGATCTATGCCGCCTGTTCGGCCAGCTTCTTCGCGTGGCTTACCGGCTCGCCGTTTATTCTGCACGATATGGGCTACAGCCCGGCGGCCATCGGTCTGAGCTATGTTCCGCAGACCATCGCATTCCTGGTCGGCGGGTACGGCTGCCGCGCGGCGCTGCAAAAATGGGAAGGTCAGCAGATGCTGCCATGGCTGCTGGTGCTCTATGCGCTGAGCGTCATCGGTACCTGGGCCGTCGGGTTTATTCCGGGCGCAGGCCTGGCCGAAATTTTGATCCCCTTCTGCGTGATGGCCGTGGCGAACGGCGCGATTTACCCGATTGTGGTAGCACAGGCGTTACGTCCGTTCCCGCAGGCGACAGGCCGCGCCGCCGCGCTGCAAAATACCCTGCAGCTGGGGCTGTGCTTCCTGGCAAGCCTGGTGGTCTCCGCGCTGATTGCGACGCCGCTATTAACCACCACCAGCGTGATGCTGGTTACCGTTGCGCTGGCGGTTTTGGGCTATCGCATGCAGTCGGCCGCTCGGCGCGAGCACAATGCGCGAACGCAGGCAGAAACCTCGCGTGCCTGATTGCGCCAGAAATCATGTTACATTTCAGTGATTAGGTTGCTAACAATTTTCTATTGAATCACCAAATTTTGAGGCCTATACTAAATTTGGTTCGATTAAATACGATAAATATTAAGTGTTAACGGGAGCCGGAGCGCTCCCGTTTTACCATGGAAGGCATTTCGGCAAGGGTTATCTCCCTTCCTCTGTTCTACGTCGGATACTAGCCTCGCGGTTTTTACCGTGAGATTTCTCACAAACCAAAAAAGCGTCTACGCTGTTTGAAGGTTCTGATCACATCAGGGTGATGGAGAAGCTATGAGTTCATCGTGTATAGAAGAAGTCAGCGTTCCGGACGACAACTGGTCCCGGATCGTCAGTGAACTGTTAGGTCGAGCAGGCATCACTATCAATGGATCATCGCCATCCGATCCCCAGGTTAAACATCCCGACTTTTTTAAACGCGTCTTGCGGGAGGGATCGTTAGGCCTGGGCGAAAGCTACATGGACGGCTGGTGGGAGTGCGAGCGTCTGGATACCTTTTTTGCCAGCGTGCTGCGTGCCGGTCTTGAAAATCAACTCCCTCGCAATCTGAAAGACACCCTGCGCGTCGCCTCTGCCCGTCTGTTCAACCTGCAAAGTAAAAAACGCGCATGGATCGTCGGTAAAGAGCATTACGATCTGGGCAATGACCTGTTCAGCCGGATGCTGGACCCTTTCATGCAATACTCCTGCGGCTACTGGAAAGACGCGTCGACGCTTGAGGAGGCCCAGCAGGCCAAGCTGCGTCTAATCAGCGAGAAGCTGCAGCTGCAGCCCGGCATGCGCGTGCTGGATATCGGCTGCGGCTGGGGCGGGCTGGCGTACTTTATGGCGAAGAACTACGGCGTCAGCGTGGTCGGCGTAACGATTTCAGCAGAACAGCAAAAGATGGCGCGGGAACGCTGCCAGGGTCTCGATGTGGACATCCGGCTGCAGGATTACCGCGACCTGAACGAGCAGTTTGACCGGATCGTTTCCGTCGGCATGTTCGAGCACGTCGGGCCGAAAAACTACGATACCTATTTTGAGGTGGTAGATCGTAATCTGAAACCGGACGGCATCTTCCTGCTGCACACCATCGGCTCTAAGCGGACCGACAATAACGTCGACCCGTGGATCAACAAATACATCTTCCCGAATGGCTGTTTACCGTCCGTTCGCCAGATTGCCAACGCTAGTGAATCCCATTTCGTGATGGAAGACTGGCATAACTTTGGCGCGGATTATGACACCACGCTGATGGCATGGCATGCGCGTTTTCAGGAGGCCTGGCCAGAGATTGCGGACAACTATTCTGAACGATTCAAGCGAATGTTTAGCTATTATCTGAATGCCTGCGCGGGGGCATTTCGCGCGCGGGATATTCAGCTCTGGCAGGTGGTTTTCAGCCGCGGAATTGAACACGGCCTGCGGGTCGCACGCTAAAAAAATAACCCCGGATTCCCGGGGTTATTTTTTATTCTTCTTCTACGCTCTTTATTATTGCGGCTTCTTTTGCCGCCAGAACGCGCTCAACCGTATCCACCACCGCCTGGGTTTGCGGATCGATTTCGATATTCACGCGATGCCCCAGCTTTTTCGCGCCAAGCGTAGTACGCTGCAGCGTTTCAGGAATTAAATGCACGCAAAAACGCGTTGGGGTCACTTCCCCCACCGTCAGGCTAATCCCGTCAATGCCAATAAATCCTTTGTAGAGGATGTATTTCATTAATGACGGATCCTGCATTTTAAACCAGATTTGACGGTTATTTTCCGAGGTGACGATTTTCGCCACTTCAGCGGTGGTCATGATGTGCCCCGACATCAGATGGCCGCCAATTTCATCGCTGAACTTCGCTGCCCGTTCAACGTTAACGGTATCGCCTACCGCCAGCTCGCCCAGGTTGGTGATCCGCAGCGTCTCTTTCATTAAATCAAAGCTGATCTGGTTGCCGTTAATTTCGGTTACGGTCAGGCAGCAGCCGTTATGGGCAATCGATGCGCCGGTTTCGATGCCCTCAAGCATATATTCCGGCAGCTCAACAACATGCGTACGGAAATTAGGTTTTTCATCAATGGACACCACTTTGGCAGTGCCCTGTACAATACCAGTAAACATGCTTACAACTCCTGTTTTTTCCAGACGGTGGTGACACCGTTTAATCCCACCACAATAACAGTTGGAAAAACAGGTTGCCAGCGGAGCGCATTTTCTGGCGATTTTTTCACTAGATAAATAGCTAAAGCCCGCTACAATAGCTGGCACCCCCCTGCATCTTCTTCTTGCTGCCCGTTTCGGCGGCTTTTTTAGTCTTTCAAATAATTACAAAATAAAGGTGTTCACGTGCAGAAGTACATGAATGAAGCGCGCCAGTTATTGGCACTGGCTATACCCGTGATCGTCGCGCAAGTGGCCCAGACCGCAATGGGATTTGTGGATACGGTAATGGCAGGCGGCTACAGCGCCACCGACATGGCGGCGGTGGCCATCGGCACGTCAATCTGGCTTCCGGCCATCCTGTTCGGCCACGGTCTGCTGCTCGCGCTCACGCCGGTTATCGCTCAGCTAAACGGTTCGGGCCGCCGCGAGCGCATTGCCCATCAGGTGCGTCAGGGTTTCTGGCTGGCCGGGTTTGTCTCCGTGCTGATCATGGTCGTGCTCTGGAACGCGGGCCACATCATTCGCGCTATGCATAACATTGATCCTGCTCTGGCGGATAAAGCCGTGGGCTATCTGCGCGCGCTGCTGTGGGGCGCGCCGGGCTATCTCTTTTTCCAGGTGGCGCGTAACCAGTGTGAGGGTCTGGCGAAAACCAAGCCCGGCATGGTGATGGGCTTTATCGGTTTGCTGGTCAATATTCCGGTGAACTATGTCTTTATTTACGGTCATTTCGGGATGCCGGAGCTGGGCGGCGTTGGCTGCGGCGTGGCAACAGCCGCCGTTTACTGGGTGATGTTCTTCGCGATGATCGCTTTTGTAAAACGCGCCCGTTCCATGCGCGATATTCGCAACGAGAACAGGTTCAGCACGCCGGACTGGAACATCATGACGCGTCTGGTGCAGCTAGGGCTGCCGATTGCCCTCGCGCTGTTCTTTGAGGTGACCCTGTTTGCCGTCGTCGCCCTGCTGGTCTCCCCGCTGGGCATTGTGAACGTGGCCGGTCACCAGATTGCGCTCAACTTCAGCTCCCTGATGTTCGTCCTGCCCATGTCGCTGGCGGCGGCGGTCACGATTCGCGTGGGCTTCCGCCTGGGCCAGGGCTCAACGCTGGATGCGCAAACGGCCGCCCGCACCGGGCTGGGCGTCGGCGTCTGCATGGCAGTCTGCACGGCGCTCTTTACCGTTGCCCTACGCGAGCAGATTGCCCTGCTCTACAACGACAACCCGGAAGTGGTCACGCTGGCTTCGCACCTGATGCTGCTGGCCGCGATTTACCAGATTTCTGACTCCATTCAGGTGATAGGCAGCGGCGTGCTTCGCGGATATAAAGACACGCGCTCCATCTTCTTTATCACCTTCATCGCCTACTGGGTGCTGGGTCTGCCGTGTGGCTATATTCTGGCGTTGACCGACCTGGTGGTAGACCGCATGGGGCCTGCCGGGTTCTGGATGGGCTTTATTATCGGCCTGACGTCGGCGGCGATTATGATGATGATGCGCATGCGCTTCCTGCAGCGCCAGCCATCAACGATCATTTTGCAACGCGCTGCACGTTAAATACGCAGTAGCCGCCGCCCGGCGGCTACTTTCTCTTCACTTTGCGCGGTAATACAGCAATCGCGTGAAATCAGAGAGAAAATTGCATTTTCCCTCTTGCCACCTCGATGCTGTGCCGCTAATATTCGTCCCCGTTGTCACCGACAACACGTTGCGTTCATAGCTCAGTTGGTTAGAGCACCACCTTGACATGGTGGGGGTCGTTGGTTAGAGTCCAATTGAACGCACCATTCTGCGTCCGTAGCTCAGTTGGTTAGAGCACCACCTTGACATGGTGGGGGTCGGTGGTTCGAGTCCACTCGGACGCACCATTTCAGTCCTGAAATGGTGCAAATCCTCTTCTGATATCCTGAATTTTCCTAATCCTTCATTTTTATCACTGTTCTCCTGCTACGCTTTCCTCATGGAAAAAAACAGGAAGACCGTCGATGAAGAAAATCGCCATTATCGGTTCCGGCCCAACAGGGATTTATACCTTTTACGCGCTTCTGAACAACCCGCAGCTGCTTGCCATCTCCGTGTTTGAACAAGCTGATGAAGCGGGCGTAGGCATGCCCTATAACGACGACGATAACTCGCGTCTGATGCTGGCAAATATCGCGAGCATTGAAATCCCGCCGATTTTTATGACCTACCTCGACTGGCTTAAGGGCCAGAGCGACGCCCATCTGGCGCGCTTTAAGGTTGATAAAGCCCGCCTGCATGACCGGCAGTTCCTCCCCCGCCTCCTGCTGGGCGAGTATTTCCGCGACAGCTTCCGGTCTATCGTAAAAGAGGCGAAAAAGCGGGGATTTCAGGTTGATGTTCATGAAGCCGCCCGGGTCACCGATATCGCGCCCGACAAAGAAGGCGTCACGCTCTCCGTCAACGGCAGCGCCTTTCCTGAACGCTTCGACCTTGCGGCGATCGCCACCGGCCACGTCTGGCCAGAAGAGGATGAAGCCACGCGAACGTTCTTCCCAAGCCCCTGGTCCGGCCTGATGGATGCCAGTATTCCTCCCTGCCGCGTTGGCATTATGGGGACGTCCCTGAGCGGTCTCGACGCGGCGATGGCGGTCGTGATGCAGCACGGTGCCTTTCGCGACGATAGGTTCGTGCTGGATAAAGGCAGCGACGCGCTGAAGATTGTCCTGATGTCCCGGACGGGCATACTGCCGGAAGCTGATTTTTACTGCCCTATTCCTTACGAACCGTTGTCGGTGTTGACCGAACGCGTGGTCGAAAGCGAGATTGCCAAAGGATCGGATGGCCTGCTCGACCGCATCTTCACCCTGATGGTCAAAGAGCTGCAGCTCGCCGACCCGACATGGTGCGAGAAAATTTCGCTGCATACGCTTAACGCGGACAGCATTCGTGAGGCCTGGTTTGAGGATCGTAAACGGCACGGCCCCTTCACCTGGGCAGAAGATAACCTGAATGAAGTGGAGAAAAATAAGCGCGAGCGCCGCACCGTGGCCTGGCGCTATACCGTGCTTCGGCTGCATGAAGTGGTCCAGGCAATCGTGCCCCATCTTGACGAGCGAGACGCCAGGCGCTTCAAACAAGGGCTGGCGCGGGTATTTATCGATAACTATGCGGCCATTCCTCCGCAGTCGATCCGCAGGCTGCTCGCGCTTCGCGAAGCCGGCATCATTAGCGTAGCGGCGCTCGGAGACGATTACACGCTGGATATTGGCAGCGATCGAACGGTGATTACCACCAAAGAGACCGCTTACCGTTTCGACGTTTTTATTGACGCGCGCGGGCAAAAGCCGCTCAAAACGAGAGATCTGCCCTTTCCGACGCTGCGTAAACAGCTGGAGGCCACGGGCGAAGAGATACCCGACGTCGGCGAAGATTATACCCTGAACGCGCCTGACGCCGTTCGCGGGCGCATCGCCTTCGGCGCAATACCGTGGCTGATGCACGATCGTCCCTTCGTTCAGGGGCTGGCGGAGTGTGCGGAAATAGCGAAAGCCATGGCGAAGGCGGCGGAAAGACCCGCGTCGGGATTGCGGCGGAGATTACCGTATACGGAGGACTGACAGGGCTTCCATGCCCTGCTGTTGCGGATTACTCGAAGAAGACTTCCGGGTTTTCAGACAGCGAAACGAAGGTTTTCGTGCCTTTATCCAGCGCGAGAATTTCGCCGCTTTCAATGTCGTACACCCAGCCGTGCAGGCGGATGGAATTATTACGCAGGCCCACCGCAACGGACGGATGGGTCTTAATGTTGCTCAGCTGCGCAAACACGTTCTCCTGCACCATCGCGTTGACCTTATCGATCGGCTTATCCCAGGTTTTCTTCTCTACCACGGCTTTCGCCGCGTCGGAGTAGCGCAGCCAGTGTGACACGGCCGGCATCGGCTCCAGGTTTGCGTTATCGGCAATCGCCTTCATTGCACCGCAGTTGGAGTGACCGCAAATCACGATATCCGTGACGCCCAGCGCTACAACGGCGTATTCGATGGTAGCGGACACGCCGCCTGGCTCCGGACCGAACGGCGGCACAATGTTGCCAGCATTACGAATGACAAAGAGTTGTCCCGGCTCCTGCTGGGTGACCAGTTCCGGGACCAGACGGCTGTCGGAGCATGAGATGAACAGCGCTTTGGGATTCTGGCTGGACGCTAAACTGCGGAAGAGTTCTTTACGTTGCGGGAAAATCTCTTTTTGAAAGCTGAGAAAACCTTCAATGATATGTTGCATAGCAATGTCTCTTTTATCTGTTTTCGTTTAGGTATGATCGCGATCACACTCGTAAAGTTTACCCACCGCGCTTCACTTCAGACAAGCAATATATTTCTGGCCCGACCGCTGCACAATCTCGTCCGCGCTGGCGAGGATGTTCTGCCCTTCGAACGCGCCGTAAAGACGTTCAAACGTTCTGCCTTCCAGATGACTCACGACCGACGCCACGGCGCGGGCCGGGAGCGGCAGATAGTTCGGGTAGCTCCACATAAACGAGACGGCGTCTTTACCCGGCGTGACCTGCAAAATATCGCCCACCAGCAATACCCCGCCCTCCTCCTGCCAGTGCAGCACCGTTCCGCCGGCAAAATGGCCGCCTAAACGCAGCAGGGTGACCGACGGGAAAATCTCCAGCGCATCTCCCTCCCAGAAATGAATGGCCAGGCTGCGGCGCATCACCCACTCTCTGTCGCTGGCGTGCAGGTACACAGGCGCATCAAACGCCGCAGCCCACTCCTGCATGGTGGTGTAATAGTGCGGATGTGAAATCGCAATCGCGCTGATGCCGCCAAGGGCGGTGATGAGCGTTTTGGTTGCGGGATCGAGGTTGGCGATGCAGTCCCAGAGAATATTGCCGTGGGGCGTTTGCAGCAGCAGCGCCCGCTGGTTAATGGCAAACGCGGGAACCGTTTTGATCCCGAACAGCCGCGGCGCCAGCAGCTGCCATTTGTTGGTATGCGTAGCGGTAACGGTGTCGAGATCGGTCCACGCCTGGCCCGTGGCGGGCACATACTGGCGTTCATCCTCGCAAACAGGGCAGCTGTCCGGCTGCGCATCGTAGGCGGTTCCACAGGTTTTACAGAGGGTAATCATGTGCGCTCCTCAGCGATAAAGCACTGAGTATGGCAGGGATTATCCTTATGTGCTGCGAGGTACATTGCCGGCTTTTTTTGCCCTATACTGTGCCAGTATCAAAAACTGAACAGAGCAGGTGCCACATGGAAATTGATCTCGATAACTTAGTCTTTAGCGGTCTGGATGAAGCAGAAGAGCGTAATGCGGAACGTCTGGACGACGCGGATAAAAAAGCCCAGGCGATTGTCGCCGACGACGACTGCGGCGATGCCTGCAAAATCTAATAAAAAAGCACCGGGAAACCGGTGCTTTTTTATTTCACTCTTTAAACGTCACGCACAGCTCATTCCAGTACATTTCGCGCGTGCGGCGCAGCTCAGCGTGACGTTTTATCATGGAACCACTCCGGGTCAATGTTCGCAACGTCCACGCCATACAGGCTGGCGACGGGCAGGATTGACTCAAGAACACGTTGCGCGCTGTTCTCCGCATTCACTGGTCGGGTCGCAAAAAACCGCCGTAACGTGCTGATCCATTTTTTCATCGTCTTACCCTCTCTCGCCGTGTCTGATCTCAGTTAAACACCCAAACGTCGCGCAGGTGAAATACCAAAATCCACTGTTGATGTGCAGGATCTGCAAATAGCGCCCTGTCCTTTTTCACTTTTCATTAACACCTTGTTCACTAATGCTTTTTTGCTCATAGCAAAGAACGATTTCTTATTTGGCGATAGCTTTCCCTTATGGGAGCGTAGCGGGGTAAAACAAAAACAACGGGATGGCGGATGACTATGGCAGCAAAAATGAAAGGGTTTAACAAACGGGCACTGGTTCTGGGATTACTGGCGGCGGGCAGCCTGCTTTCAGCACAGGCGCAGGCCGATCAGCTGGCGGATATTAAGGCAGCAGGTGTGGTGAAAGTGGCCACCTTTGACGCCAACCCGCCGTTTGGCTCGATTGATGCTAAAACGCATGAAATCGTGGGTTATGACGTGGACTTTGCCAGGGCGCTGGCCAAATCGCTCGGCGTGAAGCTTGAGCTGGTTGCCACCAATCCGGCCAACCGTATTCCTCTTCTGCAGTCCGGGAAAGCCGATCTGATCGTGGCGGATATCACTATCACCCCGGAACGCGCACAGGTGATTGATTTCTCAACGCCTTACTTCGTCACCGGCCAACAGTTCCTGGTGCCGGCGAAATCACCGGACAAGCTTGATGACTATAGCCGGGCGCGCATTGGCGCGGTCAAAGGCACAACGGGCGAGCAGGCGCTGCACCAGCGTTTCCCGCAGTCCCGTGTGCTCTCTTATGACGATATTCCCCTGGCGCTGACGGCGCTGCGCAATGGCAACGTACAGGCCATCACTCAGGACAGCACCATTCTGGCCGGCCTGCTGGCGCAGGCACCGGACAAAGCCAACTTTAAAATCCTGCCCGATCTGCTCAGTAAAGAAGAGATTGGCGTGGGGGTGAAAAAAGGGGAAACCGCGCTGCTGAAGGCCGTTAACGACGAGCTGATTAATCTTGAGAAGAGCGGTCAGGCGGCAAAAATCTACGACGTCTGGTTTGGTCCAGGCACCCCAGCACCGCAGCCTCGCGCCTTTAAAATAGAAGCCAGATAATTATGCTCTCAGGTTTATTTTCACACTCCGCGGCCGGTGCCGCGGATTTTTCACATCTGGAACAGGCCAGCGTCGAATTTCGTCATGTGGAGAAACGCTACGGCGACCATCAGGTTTTAAACGACATTAATCTCACCATCACGCCGGGTGAAGTGGTTGCCATCCTCGGCCCGTCGGGATCCGGAAAATCCACCCTGATCCGCCTTATTAACCAGCTTGAAACCCTGAGCGGCGGGGAGATCCTGGTCGACAACAAGCCTACCGGAACGCTTTCCGGGACCGGGCTGCGTCAGTTACGCAGCCGCGTGGGGTTTGTGTTCCAGCAGTTCAATCTCTACGCCCATCTCACCGCCAGCCAGAACATCACCCTGGCCCTGGAACACGTTCACGGCTGGAAGCCACAGCCCGCCCACGAGCGCGCGCTGGCCCTGCTGGAGAAGGTCGGCATGCTGGAAAAAGCTCACCATTTCCCGGCAGAGCTTTCCGGTGGACAGCAGCAGCGCGTGGCGATTGCCCGCGCCCTGGCCTCTTCACCGCAAATCATCCTGTTCGATGAGCCCACCTCCGCGCTGGATCCGGAGATGATTGGTGAAGTGCTGTACGTAATGAAAGCCCTCGCCCACAGCGGGATCACCATGATTGTCGTGACCCACGAGATGCAGTTTGCCCGGGAAATTGCCGACCGGATTGTTTTTATCGACGGCGGGCAAATTCTGGAAACCGCGCCACCGGCACAGTTTTTCAGTCAGCCATCGCATCCGCGCGCGCAGCGGTTCCTGCAAAAAGTGCTCGACCCGCTGCATCAGGAGCATCCGTAATGCCCGCGCTCGACTGGCAGGGAGTACTGACCGGACAGCCTCTGCAGTGGATACTCTCCGGATTTCTCACCACCCTGTGGGTAACGCTTGCCGGGATGATGCTGGCCAGCCTGCTCGCCCTGCTCTTTATGCTCCTGCGCCTTTCCGGCGGACGACTCGGGAACGCGGTCGTTAGCGGCTGGGTGTCGCTGTTTCGCAATACGCCGCTGCTGGTGCAGCTTCTGTTCTGGTATTTTGCCGCCTGGAACGGGCTGCCGCAGGCGTTTCGCGACGTGGTCAACGCGGATCACAGCTGGTCCATTTTGCCCGGCGACGTCTGGTGGTTTACGCCCGAATTTTTATGTTCTGCCTGGGGTCTGGGCGTGTTTACCTCGGCGTTTTTAATCGAAGAGGTGGAGTCGGGGTTACGCTCCGTGCCTGCCGGACAGCGGGAGGCGGCGCTCGCTCAGGGTTTCTCCGCGTGGCGTCTGTTTCGTTACATCCTGCTGCCGCAGGGGCTGGCCAACGCCTGGCAGCCGGTCGTGGGCCAGTACCTCAATCTGATGAAGCTCTCCTCGCTCGCCAGCGGGATTGGCTTTGCCGAGCTGACCTATCAGGTCAGGCAGATTGAGAGCTATAACGCGCACGCGCTGGAGGCCTTTACCCTTGGTACCGCACTCTACCTGCTGACCGGCCTGATCATGGGGATGGTGCTGGTTCGCCTTGGACCTCAGGCGAAACGTCAGCGTCCAAACTTCGCCAACACAGGGAGTGAAAAACATGATTGCCGGACTTAACGTCATTACCGATAACCTCGATTATCTGCTGTGGGGACGCGCGGCGACGGGTGAACCGGGTGGCGTGTTGCTCTCGTTAATGATGGCGGCCTGGGCTGCCGTCATCGCGCTGCCCGGAGGGATAGTGCTCGCGTGTCTGGCCTGGCGTTTTACCGGGCTTGTGCGAAAAGCCCTCTTTTTGTGGGCAGAGCTGATTCGCGGGATCCCGCTCATCTTCGTGATTTTCTGGATGTGGTATCTCCTGCCGCTTATGACCGGAGGCGATCTGCCGGGGGCGCTGACCGTCACGCTGGCGCTGGCCTGGTTTACCGCGGCAACCGTGATGCACTCGGTGCTGGCCGGGCTTAACGCGCTGCCGTCCGGGCAGCACGAGGCGGCGCTGTCTCAGGGGTTCAGCACCCGGCAAATCCTCTTGCGCGTGCTGCTGCCGCAGGCGCTGAGAAATATTCTGCCGTCTCTGGTGGGGATTTTTATCAGCCTGCTGAAGGATACGTCGCTGGCGTTTATCGTCAACGTCCCGGAGCTGACCACGGTGGCGGGACAGGTCAACAACCGGGTGCAAATCTACCCGGCGGCCATTTTTATCTTTACGGG
Source organism: Enterobacter sp. PP-008-ECC_S150 (assembly GCF_045257065.1). Lineage (NCBI taxonomy): Bacteria > Pseudomonadati > Pseudomonadota > Gammaproteobacteria > Enterobacterales > Enterobacteriaceae > Enterobacter > Enterobacter sp. PP-008-ECC_S150. The sequence continues at coordinate 118,547 of NZ_JBJHHG010000004.1, forward strand.
CGTGGTCTACTACCTGCTCTGCTGCTCGCTCGAGCAGCTTGCAAAACGCTGGCGCCTTATCCGGCCAGCGCTTTAACCACCGTTTCCATTGCCTCGGTTGTCAATGCACTGCGTTTCACGCGCTGGTTCGCCAGCGCGGTACGTAGTACCCCGGCAATGACAATATGCTTTGGCTCCTGCCCTAAATCACGCATCTCAAGCACCACCTTTCCGACCACCCGGCACATCTCCTGATACAGCGCTTCATCTTTGGTCACGTTACCCATCGTCATCACTCCATTGCCTAGTAAACGTTGAGCTTAAATGATTCTCCTGCCGGATACAAAAAAGAAGCCCGGCGAGAGACTCGCCGGGCTTCATCAGTAAAATCAGTAAATTAGTTATTTACCGGGATGACCGCGCCTTTGTACTTGGTGCGGATCCAGTCCTGAATCTCTTTGGAGTGCAGCACGTTCACCAGCGCGACAATATCTTTCTTCTTCTCGTCACCGCGATGCACGGTAATGATGTTGGCGTACGGGTTATTTTCACCGCTCTCAACCGCAATCGGGTCGTGAACCGGATCCAGACCCGCGTCAATGGCGTAGTTGGCGTTAATGACCACCGCGTCGCCTTCGTTGTTGTTGTACATCTGCGGCAGCAGGGACGCTTCCACGTTAGGCGTAAACTTCAGCTTTTTCGGGTTCTCAACGATGTCGCTGATGCGCGCGGTCACTTTATCAATGCCCGGCTTCAGCTTGATCACGCCCTCTTTCTCAAAGATGGAGAGAATGCGCCCCTCTTCAGAAACCGCGTCACGCATGATGATCTTGCCACCTTCCGGCAGGTCTTTCAGCGACTTGTATTTTTTAGAGTAGATGCCGATAGGCTCAATGTGGATCGCGCCTGCACTGACGAAGTCGTAGTCTTGATCGCCCGCATGATCCTTCAGCACGCTGTTCAGGTAAGGAATGTGCTGGAAATAGTTCGCGTCGATGTCATGACCCGCCAGGGCGGTGTTCGGCAGAATGTAGTCCTGGAACGGTTTGATCTCCAGGTCGATACCCTGCTTCGCCAGAATCGGCTTTGCCTGCTCCAGAATTTCCGCATGCGGCGTGTTAGATGCGCCAACCGTCAGCGTGTCGGCCCAGGAGGCAAAGCTCAGGGCGCTCAGGGTTGCGGCGGCGATCAGTGTCAGTGTTTTTTTCATGATGGGGTTCCTGTGTGTTTTTAGAGATTATCTTTTGTCTAACAATGAAGTAATGACATCGCCGCAGAACTGGATAATGAAAACGATGATCAGAATGGTCACCGTTGCCACCAGCGTGACGTCACCATGGTTGCGCTGGAATCCTTCCAGATAAGCCAGATTTCCCAAACCACCGGCGCCAATCACCCCTGCCATTGCGCTGTAGCTCACCAGCGCAATCAGCGTCACCGTAATACCCGATACCAGTGCAGGTGATGATTCCGGCAGTAAAACCCGAAACACGAGCGTGCTCAGCCGTGCGCCCATCGAGCGCGTCGCTTCAATCACGCCTTTATCCACTTCACGCAGGGCGATTTCAACCAGGCGTGCGTAGAACGGTGCGGCGCCGACAATCAGCGCCGGCAGCGCCGCGTTGGCCCCAAGAATGGTGCCAACGACGGTCTTGGTGAACGGGATCAGCAGGACAATCAGAATGATGAACGGAATCGAGCGGAACACGTTCACCACGATCGAAATGACGCTGTAGACCGTGCGGTTGTGGAACAGCCCGCCGCGCGCGGTTAAAAACAGCGCCAGACCCAGCACGATGCCCAGGATAAAGGTCGCCACGCCGGAAAGCGCGGTCATGTACAGCGTCTCCAGCGTCGCCGCCCAGAGCTGATCCCACTTGAGGTGCGGAAAGAGATTCTCAGCCATGTTTAATTACCTCGCCTTCAATATCGCTGTGCTGCAGGTCGGCGAGGATATTGTTCAGTTGTTCATCAGATGCCACGACGTGGACCCAGAGTTGCCCGAAAACGCCGTGGGCGGTTTGCGTCATTTTCCCGTGGAGGATGTTAAACGGCAGGCCGTAGCGCAGGGTCAGTTCACCCACGATCGGCTTATGCGTGCTGTGCCCGGTAAAGGTCAGCCTGATGACCGTACCTTCCAGATCGTTTGCCAGCTCGGTATTGAAGGTTTCTTCCTCGGCGTACTGGCTTACCTGGCGGACAAACTGCTGGGTAATCGGCTGCTGCGGATGGGTAAAGACGTTCAGCACGTCGCCCTCTTCCACCACTTTACCGTTCTCCATCACCGCCACGCGGTCGCAGATTTTGCGCACCACGTGCATCTCGTGGGTGATCAACACGATGGTGAGCCTGAAGCGGCGGTTAATATCCAGCAGCAGATCGAGTATCTGATCGGTGGTCTGCGGATCAAGCGCGGAGGTGGCTTCATCGCACAGCAGCACGTCAGGATTGTTCGCCAGGGCACGGGCAATACCAACGCGCTGCTTTTGCCCGCCGCTCAGCTGGGACGGGTACGCATTCTCACGCCCCTTCAGGCCAACCAGCTCCACCAGCTCCGCAACGCGGGCGGTGATTTTTGCTTTCGGCACGCCGGCAATCTGCATCGAGAACGCAATGTTTTCGCTCACCGTGCGCGACCACAGCAGGTTGAAGTGCTGAAACACCATGCTGATCTTCAGGCGGGCCTGACGCAGCGCTTCGCCTTTTGCCGCCGAAATGTCCTGTCCGTTAATGGTGACGCTGCCGCTGCTCGGTTTTTCCAGACCGTTGAGCAGACGAATCAGCGTGCTTTTACCTGCCCCGCTGTAACCGATAATCCCGTAAATTTGTCCCTGTGCTATCGTCAAATTGACGTTATCAACGGCAGTGAGTGCCACCTTTCCGTTGTCAAAAATCTTCGAAATATTGCTCAGTACAATCATTCTTATTCGTTATCCGTGCCGCCCTTGGCGGTTTAGCAGTATGGATGTCCAAACGATAGTAAACAGGCGTTATCAGCTTTTAAATGAACAAAAAAGAATTTGTTATAACTTTCGGAAATAAATGGCGGATTTACAGGGGGGAAGGCATTTAGACCAATTTCAGCAATGATTATCTGCCGGATGCATATCTGCCGGCTGATACGCGCGAAAAACGGTCATTTTTGCAGCATTTCGTGCCGATATAGCCATCCTCACATCCAGACAACTTTACGTCTTGCTATCCTGCCATCCATAAATGGCATTTATATTCTTTTTTGTTCTAAACCGCAGTGAATGGTTCTTTATTGCGAAAATTTCACCGCCCTATCATCCCGTCATGACATCCAGAAAGGAAAACATCATGACGATTTATCACTCCGTCACCGAACTGATTGGTCGTACCCCGCTTATTCAGCTGCACAAGCTTGATACCGGTCCCTGCTCGCTGTTTCTGAAGCTGGAAAACCAAAATCCGGGCGGTTCGATTAAGGATCGCGTTGCGCTGTCGATGATTAACGAAGCGGAGCGCACCGGCCAGCTGCAGCCGGGCGGCACGATTATTGAGGCCACGGCGGGCAATACCGGCCTCGGCCTGGCCCTGATCGCCGCCCAGAAAGGCTACTCGCTGATCCTGGTGGTGCCGGACAAAATGAGCCGCGAGAAGATTTTCCACCTGCGCGCGCTGGGTGCTCAGGTGGTGCTGACCCGCTCCGACGTCAACAAGGGCCATCCCGCCTATTACCAGGATTACGCCCAGCGTCTGGCGAACGAACTGCCCGGCGCGTTTTACATCGACCAGTTCAACAACGAAGCCAACCCGCTGGCGCACCGCACCACCACGGCGCCGGAACTCTATGAACAGCTCGACGGCAAGATCGACGCCATCGTGGTGGGCGTCGGCTCAGGCGGTACGCTGGGCGGCCTGCAGGCGTGGTTCGCCGAGCACTCTCCGCACACGGAGTTTGTGCTGGCTGACCCGGCCGGATCGGTTCTGGCCGACCAGGTAGAGACCGGACGCTATCACGACGCGGGCTCGTGGCTGGTTGAGGGGATTGGCGAAGACTTTATTCCCCCTCTGGCCCATATCGAAGGGGTGAATCGCGCCTGGCGCATCACCGACCGTGAAGCCTTCACCACCGCGAGGGATCTGCTGAAAACGGAAGGCATTCTGGCAGGTTCCTCCAGCGGAACGCTGCTGGCGGCGGCCCTGAAGTATTGCCAGGCGCAGACCACGCCGAAACGCGTGGTGACCTTCGCCTGCGACAGCGGAAATAAATATCTCTCGAAGATGTTCAACGATGACTGGATGCGCCAGCAGGGGCTCATCACGCGCCCTCAGGCCGGCGATCTCTCCGACTACATCGCTCTGCGCCACGATGAAGGTGCCACCGTGACCGCCGCCCCGGACGACACGCTTTCCACCGTACTGGCACGCATGCGCCTGTACGACATCTCCCAGCTGCCGGTGCTGGATAACGGCAAGGTGGTGGGCATTATCGACGAGTGGGATCTCCTGCGGCATATCGGCGGCGACGGCGATCGCTTCGCGCTCCCGGTGACGGCAGCCATGACGCGTCAGGTCGAGTTTCTTGATAAACGTGCCCCGGAGAGCGCCCTGCACGCCATCTTCGACCGCGGCCTGGTGGCCGTGATTAATGACAACGACCGTTTTCTCGGTCTGATTACGCGCAGCGATGTTCTGACCGCCTGGCGCAACCGTCTTCAGCAATAAAGGAACAGATGATGAAAAACCTGGCCACCCTGAGCGTACACAGCGGCGAGTTTAACGACCAGCACGGCGCCGTCATGCCGCCGATTTACGCCACCTCGACGTTTGCGCAACCGTCACCCGGCGAGCATACCGGCTATGAGTATTCCCGCAGCGGCAACCCCACCCGCCATGCGCTGGAAACCGCCATTGCCGAACTGGAAGGCGGCACGCGCGGCTACGCCTTCGCCTCCGGGCTCGCGGCTATCTCAACGGTGCTCGAACTGCTGGATAAAGACAGCCACATCGTCGCCATTGATGACGTTTACGGCGGGACGTATCGCCTGATTGAAAACGTGCGCAAGCGCAGCACCGGCCTGCAGGTCAGCTGGGTTAAACCGGACGATTTAGCCGGGCTCGAGGCCGCCATCCGCCCGGATACCCGTATGGTCTGGGTCGAAACACCAACCAACCCGCTGCTGAAGTTAGCCGATCTGGCGGCCATCGCGGCGATTGCCCGTCGTCATAACGTTATCAGCGTGGCGGATAACACCTTCGCATCGCCGGTAATCCACCGTCCGCTGGAGTCCGGTTTCGATATCGTGGTGCACTCCGCCACCAAATACCTGAACGGACATTCCGACGTGGTGGCCGGACTGGCGATTGTCGGAGATAACCCCGCGCTGGCGGACAGGCTCGGCTATCTGCAGAACGCGGTGGGCGGCGTCCTGGATCCGTTCAGCAGCTTCCTGACCCTGCGCGGCATTCGCACGCTGGCGCTAAGGGTCGAAAAGCACAGCAGCAACGCGCTGGCGATTGCGCAATGGCTGGCGCAGCATCCTCTGGTGGAAAAGGTGTTCTATCCCGGTCTGGAATCGCATCCGCAGTATCAGCTTGCCCGCACGCAGATGGCGCTGCCCGGTGGGATGATTTCCGTGGTGGTAAAAGGCGATGCGCAACGCGCCACGGAGGTGATCCGCAGCCTGAAGTTGTTCACCCTCGCGGAAAGCCTGGGCGGCGTGGAAAGTCTGGTGAGCCAGCCTTACAGCATGACGCACGCGTCAATTCCGCTGGAGCAGCGGCTGGCAAACGGCATTGTGCCGCAGCTGATCCGTCTGTCCGTGGGGATTGAAGATCCCAAAGACCTGATTGCCGACCTCAGTCAGGCGCTGCAAAAATAAGCAATTTGCGGCAGGTCAATCCCCTGCCGCCATAAGTTGTCATCATGGCTTAACGCCTTGATAACAATATTATGTGAAACTGCACAGATTATTTCTGAAACACCGTTTCCATTTTCCTTTTATCCTAAAATCAGCGTATAATGCGCGCCAAATCCCTGGTGAATGGTTTCAGCGCTTGGAATACAAAAAACAACGTACAACTTCTCCTCTCCTTCGTTGGGCTGTCACTCAGGCACACTTTCTTCTGCACGCTCATTTGATGTCTCCTATCCTTAGTGCGTGTCATATACTCTTTTGCAACACAGGTTTGACTCCGCGGCGGTGCGCCCCCGGAGCGAGATTTCCATATCCTTCCCAACTTAAAGACTAAGACTGTCATGAAAAAGACGAAAATTGTTTGTACTATCGGCCCGAAAACCGAATCTGAAGAGATGCTGAGCAAAATGCTGGACGCCGGCATGAACGTGATGCGTCTGAACTTCTCCCACGGCGATTACGCTGAACACGGCCAGCGCATCCAGAACTTGCGCAACGTGATGAGCAAGACCGGTAAAAAAGCCGCCATCCTGCTGGATACCAAAGGTCCTGAAATCCGTACCATCAAGCTGGAAGGCGGCAACGACGTCTCTCTGAAAGCGGGTCAGACCTTCACCTTCACTACCGACAAATCCGTTGTGGGTAACAGCGAAATCGTTGCCGTGACCTACGAGGGCTTCACCAGCGATCTGTCCGTCGGCAACACCGTGCTGGTCGACGATGGTCTGATCGGTATGGAAGTCACCGCGATCGAAGGTAACAAGGTTATCTGTAAAGTGCTGAACAACGGCGACCTGGGCGAAAACAAAGGGGTTAACCTGCCGGGCGTTTCTATCGCGCTGCCAGCACTGGCTGAAAAAGACAAACAGGACCTGATCTTCGGTTGCGAACAGGGCGTTGACTTCGTTGCAGCGTCCTTCATCCGTAAGCGTTCCGACGTGGTTGAGATCCGTGAGCATCTGAAAGCGCACGGCGGCGAGAAGATCCAGATCATCTCCAAAATCGAAAACCAGGAAGGCCTGAACAACTTCGACGAAATTCTCGAAGCGTCTGACGGCATCATGGTTGCACGTGGTGACCTGGGCGTTGAAATCCCGGTTGAAGAAGTGATCTTCGCGCAGAAGATGATGATCGAGAAGTGTGTGCGCGCGCGTAAAGTGGTTATCACCGCCACGCAGATGCTGGACTCCATGATCAAAAACCCACGCCCAACCCGCGCAGAAGCAGGCGACGTAGCTAACGCCATCCTCGACGGCACCGATGCCGTTATGCTGTCCGGCGAATCCGCCAAAGGGAAATATCCGCTGGAAGCGGTCGGCATCATGGCGACCATCTGCGAACGTACCGACCGCGTGATGACCAGCCGTCTGGACTTCAACAACGACAGCCGCAAGCTGCGCATCACCGAAGCAGTCTGCCGCGGTGCGGTAGAAACCGCTGAGAAACTCGAAGCCCCGCTGATTGTGGTTGCGACTCAGGGCGGTAAATCTGCACGTGCAGTGCGTAAATACTTCCCGGATGCCACTATCCTGGCCCTGACCACCAACGAAACCACCGCGCGTCAGCTGGTGCTGAGCAAAGGCGTTGTGGCCCACCTGGTCAAAGAGATCGCCTCTACTGACGATTTCTACATTCAGGGTAAAGCGCTGGCTCTGGAAAGCGGTCTGGCACAGAAAGGCGACGTTGTGGTGATGGTTTCAGGTGCGCTGGTACCAAGCGGAACGACCAATACGGCATCCGTTCACGTGCTGTAATAATTCAGGAACGCATTAATTTTGATAAAAAGCGCCCAATGGGCGCTTTTTTTATTCCCGGCATTAGCCAAAGTCATTCAGATTGCAAATCGGGTTTTTCTATTTAATTGCGAATTATCTAAGATGAATCCGATGATAAATGCCTTTTTTTACATAGATTTTTGCTCAAAAAGGGCCGATTCGATGCTTCTTTGAGCGAACGATCAAAAATAGGTGTATTCCCATCAAAAAAATATTCTCAACCCAAAAAACTTTGTGTAATACTTGTAACGCTACATGGAGATTAACTCAATCTAGAGGGTATTAATAATGAATCGTACTAAACTGGTACTGGGCGCGGTAATCCTGGGTTCTACTCTGCTGGCTGGTTGCTCCAGCAACGCTAAAATCGATCAGCTGTCTTCTGACGTTCAGACTCTGAACGCTAAAGTTGACCAGCTGAGCAACGACGTGAACGCAATCCGTTCCGACGTTCAGGCTGCTAAAGACGACGCAGCTCGCGCTAACCAGCGTCTGGACAACCAGGCTACTAAATACCGTAAGTAATAGTACCTGTTAATAAAATGGCGCACATTGTGCGCCATTTTTTTTTGCCTGCATTACACGGCTACTGTGTCACCTTCTCCCCTTCCTCTTCCGCTACCGCGACAGATACGCGACTGTTCTGCACCGACAATACGCTATTGCTGGCCGACGGGCTGCTTCCGGACGACACGACAACCGGGATCCCGGCACGACGTGACAGGGCTTTCTCAATCAGTGCCTTATCGCTTCCCGCCTGAGAAACAAAGGTCGCAAAGTCTGCGGAATGGGTAATGGGCGAGACCTGCGGGTTTTCTCCCTCAGCCTGCGCCAGCGGGCGGTGGACCTCAATATAGCGCTTCCCATCCGGCTCCACGGAAAACTTCACCGGTTCATTGATAATCTGCACCCGCGTGCCCACCCGCACCTGTTCGAACAGGGCTTTAATGTCCGGGGCATTCATCCGCATACAGCCTGAGCTGACCCGCAGGCCAACGCTGTCCGGCGCGCTGGTACCGTGGATAAGATATTCTCCATTGCCCACGCCTAAACGCAGCGCAAAGCGTCCCAGCGGGTTGTTTGGCCCGGCAGGCACAACTGGCGGCAGCTTAATTCCCTGCTCGAGAGAGCGAGCGCGAATGCCCGGCGTGGGTGTCCAGGTCGGGTTAGGGATTTTCTGGCTCACGCGCGTGGTCGTCACCGGCGTTTCCAGCCCCAGCTGGCCAATGCCGAGCGGGAAAACCTGAACGATGTTTTCTCCCGGCGGGAAGTAGTAGAGCCGCAGCTCTGCGAGGTTCACCACTATACCCTCGCGCGGCGTGTCCGGCAGCAGCATCTGCGATGGAATGGTAATAACGGTTCCCGGCGCGGGGTTGACCGGCGCAATGGTATTGTTGGTTTCCAGAATCACCTGCGCCGCCGTGTTAAACCGGCGGGCAATGGTCTGCAGCTTGTTATCCCCTTCCTGTATCGTGTAGGTTTGATTTTGCCCAATCAGGCGACTGCCTGCGGGCGGCAGCGGATAGTCCATCGCGCGGGCCGAATTAAGGGCACCGAGCGAACTGAGGAGTAAAAGAGTGATGAGAGACGCGCGCTTCATGCTGAGATTCCTTATTCACTGACAGAACGCCAGAAAGCTGAAAAACCAGCGAGGCGGGAACCACCTCGCGAAACAGAATGAATGCTGTTCTGTAAGTCTAGCTAAGGATTGCAGCTTTGGCGCGAATGGCGCGAATCATCGCTTCCAGCCCCTGGGAACGGGACGGGGTGAGGTGTTGGGTCAGGGCCATTTTTTCAAACCACGGGCGGACATCGAACGCCACAATATCCTGCGCCGACATCTGCTGGTAAAGGCTAAAGACGACCGCAATAAGCCCTTTAACAATGGCCGCATCGCTGTCGCCGCGTAATTCGATAGTGCCGTCATCCGACTGCGCCATCACAATCCACACCTGGCTCTGACAGCCCTGAATGCTGTTCTCCGGGCTATGCGCCTCTTTACCGAGCGGGGGCAGGCGCTGTCCCAGCTCAATGATATACAGATACTTCTCTTCCCAGTTTGCGCATCGCGAGAAGTTGCGCAGCAGTTTATCTTTGTCCGGCAGTTCCGCCATCGTATGCCTCTCCGTTAGCCCAGCAGCTGGTGAATGCGCTTAAGCCCCGCCACCAGCCTGTCGACCTCTTCCGTTGTGTTGTACATCACCAGCGACGCGCGGCACATGGCCGGTACCTGGTAAAACGCCATCAGCGGCATGGCGCAGTGGTGCCCGGTACGGACCGCCACGCCGTAATTATCGAGGAAACTGCCCACGTCATAGGCGTGATGCTTCCCGAGATTAAACGCAATCACGCCTTGCCGGTTAGCAGGCCCGTAGAGGGTCAGATCCGGTACGCTGGCAAGCTCCGCCAGCGCATAGTGCATCAGCAGCTGTTCGTACTCCTGAATGGCGTCAAGGCCGATTGCAGAGACGTAAGAGACCGCCGCGCCCAGGCCGATAATCCCGCCGGTGTTGGGCGTGCCCGCCTCAAAACGCCACGGCGCGCGGGCATAGGTGGTGCCTTCCGTCAGGCTGACGGTGGCGATCATCGACCCGCCCCCTTCCCACGGCGGCATCGCCTGCAGGATGTCTTCCTTCACGTACAGCACGCCAATCCCGGTCGGCCCGTAAAGCTTATGGCCTGAGAACACGTAGAAATCGCAGTCCAGCGCCTGGACGTCAACCGCGTGGTGCATCACCGCCTGGGCGCCGTCAATCAGCACCTTTGCGCCCGCCCGATGGGATTTTGTGACGATCTCTGCCACCGGGTTTTCCGTCCCCAGCACGTTGGAGACCTGGGTAACCGCCACCAGCCGCGTGCGGTCATCCAGCAGCGCGTCAAGCTGCGCGAGCTGCAGCGTCCCGTCGGCATTCAGCGGGATCACCCGAAGCTGCGCCCCCACGCGCTCGCAGAGCATCTGCCACGGCACAATGTTGGCGTGGTGCTCCATCTGGGTGATGATGATGTTATCCCCCGCGTGGACCTGCGCGTTGCCCCAGCTGTTGGCAACCAGGTTGATCCCTTCGGTGGTGCCGCGCACGAAGACCAGCTCTTCAGGTGAACGGGCATTGAGGAAGGCGGCCAGCTGCGTGCGCACGTTTTCCATCCGCTGGGTCGCCTCGGCGCTCAGGGTATGAATACCGCGGTGCACGGCGGCGTAGCCGTGGCGATAGAACTCGGCCTCCGCATCCACCACCTGATTCGGCTTCTGGGCGCTGGCCGCGCTGTCCAGATAGGCCAGCGGAAGACCGTTCACTTCACGGGTCAGAACCGGAAAATCTGCCCGCACTTTCTCGACGGGAAAACTCATGCTTCGCCTCCAGGCAGACGCTGACCGATTCGCGCCAGCACCTGCTGTTTTAACTCGCCATCGTGCAGCGCTTCCGTCAGTTCGGCGGCAAACGCATAAATAATCATTTTCTGCGCCGCCTGCTGGTCGATGCCGCGAGAACGAAGGTAGAACATCTGCTCGTCGTCGATGCGCCCGACCGTCGCGCCGTGGCTACACTTCACATCGTCGGCGTAGATCTCCAGCTGCGGCTTAGTGTCCACTTCCGCCAGGCGCCCCAGCAGCAGATTGTTGTTGGTCATCTGCCCGTCAGTTTTAATGGCGTGCTGCGCCACGTTGATCAGGCCGTTAAATACCGCGCGGCCTCTGTCGCTGACGATGGTTTTGTGCAGCTGGCGGCTGTTGCAGTAGCCCTTGTTGTGCTCCAGCCAGGTGCGCGTGTCGCAGACCTCTGACTTGACCGGCATCGCCAGGCTGTTGATGCGCAGCGTGGTGTTTTCACCGTTAAGCTGCGTGCTGGTGTTGTGGCGCAGCACCGCTCCGCCGAGCAGAAAGCTATGGCTGTACGCCGCGGCGTCCTGACCCAGAATAATGTCGTTATGGGCAAAGTGATGGCTCTGCGCATTCTCAAACGCCAGCTTGACGTGGTGAAGTTGGGCATTAGCCGCCACGTTCATCGTCAGGCGCGACCCGGTAAAGTGACGGGTATCGTTGAGGCTGACGTAATGTTCGATAACCGTGGCCTCCGCCCCCTCCGCCAGCTCAAGATGGTGGCGATAGTGCGCGGTGTTGATTTCGTCGCCGTCCAGACCCTGGGTGACGTGCATCAGCACCAGCGCTTTCGCCGGACGCTGGTTCCGCTTCACGCGGATGTGCGTCACGCTGCGGGCCAGGCTTTCGGTCAGGTGCAGGAAAACTTCGGGCTGAACCGGGGCGCTCAGGGACTGGCGATCGTCGTTGACCTCCACCTCAAATCCGCTCGCCTCGGGAGCGTCGCTCAGATCCGGACGGTACTCGCCGTCGACAAACACCAGGCGCGCGGCATCCACGCGCAGAGCAAGCGCGTCGCGCTGCGCAGGCGAGAGATCCGCCAGACGGGTCACAAACTCGGCGTTCAGCAGGCCATCAAGCGGGGTATATTTCCAGTTCTCATGCTTGCGCGTCGGCAGGCCGAGACGCAGCATCTGCTGCAGATGCTGCTGCGCCTGCTCGGAGCGCGTGCCGCCCTGGGCTTCAAACAGCCTGTGCCACTGCTGGAGCGCATTACTGCTGTTCGGTAAGCCAGCCATACCCCTGCTCCTCCAGTTGTTTAACCAGCGTGAAATCGCCTGATTTCACAATTCGCCCCTGGTAAAGCACGTGGACGTAATCCGGCTTGATGTAGTCCAGAATGCGCTGGTAGTGGGTGACGATAATGAACGAGCGCTTGCCGTCGCGCAGGGCGTTCACCCCGTCAGCAACAATCTTCAGGGCATCAATATCCAGACCGGAGTCGGTCTCATCCAGAATGCACAGCTCGGGCTCCAGTACCGCCATCTGCAGGATGTCGTTACGCTTCTTCTCGCCGCCGGAAAAACCCACGTTTACCGAACGGGTTAGAAGATCTTCCGGCATTTTCAGCAGCTTAATCTTCTCTTCCATCAGGTCCTGGAAGTCGAAGCGATCCAGCTCCTCCAGCCCGCGATATTTGCGCACCGCGTTCAGCGCCGTCTGCAGGAAGAACTGGTTGCTGACGCCCGGAATTTCTACCGGGTACTGGAAGGCCATAAAGATGCCCTCTCCCGCACGATCTTCCGGCGACATCTCCAGCAGGTTTTTCCCGTTAAACTCGACCGAGCCATGGGTCACCTCGTAATCTTCGCGGCCCGCCAGCGTCGCAGAAAGCGTACTTTTCCCGGAACCGTTCGGCCCCATAATGGCGTGAACTTCACCCGGCTTGACGTCAAAATTGAGGCCACGCAGGATGGCTTTATCTTCTACGCTAACCTGTAAATCTTTAATGCTTAACATGTGCTTTCCTTAACCGACGCTGTGTTCAAGACTGATGGCGAGGAGTTTCTGGGCTTCAACGGCAAATTCCAGCGGCAGTTCAGAGAACACGTCCTTACAGAAGCCGTTCACGATCATCGAGATCGCGTCTTCTTCGCCGATCCCGCGCTGCAGGCAGTAGAAGAGCTGATCTTCACCAATCCGCGACGTGGTCGCCTCGTGCTCAAGCTGAGCCGTGTTATTACGGCACTCAACGTACGGGAAGGTATGGGCCCCGCAGTCTGCGCCAATCAGCATCGAGTCACACTGGGTAAAGTTTCGCGCATTGGTGGCCGTCGGCATGATTTTCACCAGCCCGCGATAGCTATTCTGGCTATGCCCGGCAGAGATCCCTTTCGAGATAATGGTGGATTTGGTGTTTTTGCCGATGTGGATCATCTTGGTCCCGGTATCGGCCTGCTGATGGCCGCTGGTGAGCGCCACCGAGTAAAACTCGCCGATGGAGTTATCCCCGCGCAGGATGCAGCTCGGGTATTTCCATGTGATGGCGGAGCCGGTTTCCGACTGGGTCCACGACATCTTGCTGTTTTCGCCTTCGCACAACGCGCGCTTGGTGACGAAGTTCAGGATACCGCCGGTATTGCCGTCCCCCGGGAACCAGTTTTGCACCGTGGAGTATTTCACCTCGGCATCTTTGTGGATGATGACCTCCACCACCGCCGCGTGCAGCTGGTAGCTGTCGCGGACCGGAGCGGAGCACCCTTCGATGTAGCTGACGTAGCTGCCTTCATCCGCGACAAGGATCGTCCGTTCGAACTGGCCGGTTTTTTCCGCGTTGATGCGGAAATAGGTGGAGAGCTCCATCGGGCAGCGCACGCCCTTCGGCACGTAGATAAAGGTGCCGTCAGAGGCCACCGCCGCGTTGAGCGCCGCAAAGAAGTTGTCGTTTGAGGGCACCACGGTCCCGATGTACTTTTTCACCAGTTCAGGATGATCGTGAATCGCCTCGCCGAAGGAACAGAAAATGATCCCCTGCTCTGCCAGCTTCTCGCGGTAGGTGGTCGCCACCGAGACCGAGTCGAAAATAGCGTCTACCGCCACCTCTTTCCCCTCGCGCACCGGCACGCCCAGCTGGTTAAAGGCCTCTTCCACCTCTTTGCTGAGGAAACTGTTGTCTGCGCCGGTTTGCTGCACCGCGCCGGGCTGCGAGGCGCAGGTGTCGTCACAGCTGCCGCAGGACGGCGCCGAGTAGTAGCTATAGTCCTGATAGTTCAGCTTGTCATAATGCGCTTTCAGCCAGTGCGGCTCTTCCATCTCCAGCCACGCGCGGAAGGCGCTCAGGCGAAACTCAAGCATCCACTCGGGCTCGTTACGTTTCGCCGAGATCGCCCGCACGACGTCCTCGTTGATGCCTTTTGCCAGCTCATCGGTCTGCAGCTGGGTGAAGAACCCCTCTTTATAGTTGAGGTGCCCGCCGCTCCAGGTATTTACTTCACTCGTTGCTTCAGTATTACGAGACATAGTTCCGCCTATACCCCAAAGCTTTCGCCGCAGCCGCATTCGTTCTGGGCTTTCGGGTTATGAAATTTGAATAACTGGTTTAAGCCTTCGCGGACGTAGTCCACTTCGGTACCATCTATGAACGGCATGGCCTGCAGCGCGACGTACAGCTTCGCGCCGTCGGTCTCAAACACGAGGTCATCTTTTTCAGGTTCGGTGACGGTATCGAGCACGTAGCCGAAACCCGCGCAGCCGGTCTGTTTGACGCCCAAGCGCACGCCGAGGATCTCGGGCTTTTTCGCCACCAGCTCGTGAATATGTGCCGCCGCCGCTGGCGTGAGCGTTAAACCGCGCCAGGCAAAATCGGCAGGATTAAAGGTTTCTGAATGCAGTTCCATAGGTCCACCTCATCGGATAAGCCATCAGGGCATAACACCATGTTAGTGATAACGATTATCACTTCAACCCCCTGTCAGCAGGGGCTTTCGGCTAAACCGCCCTTTTTGGCTACTTTTATTAAGCATAGACGCTGTGGCAGGATGCAGGCAGGTTGGATTTAATTGTTCAATGCATTGATTAATAATGCATTTTGTTATGTGGTTTAAGGTGAACAGAAGAAAGGTAAAATATGCATCGGAAATGCCTATTTTTGAGATAGATTGTTTTATCCCTATCAAAGCAGGTGATTATCGTAAAATCAAAGACTTACTGCTATCAAACATCAGACAATAACTTTCCATATCGTATGTTTATGCATCAACAAATTCTCTAACCCATCGTTTGCCTTGCCAAAACCAATGTTGTTCTTTGTAGATTCAAGCGTGAATTTTTCGGGCGAATTGGCCGGAGCAGGAAACAAAAAGCCCCGCGGATACCGGGGCTTATGATGCTTACCGTTTATAAGCCGCTTTCAGCAGCCGACTTGGCGCGCGCGATCGCTCCAGCATTAAATATTGGATGTTCATAGTTATCGGTCACATCACGAACCCTGTATATCTTCCATAGGCCAGATTCACGCCGAACGAATACCTGAAGGGCTAACTTACCTCCGTACTCCTTGCCAATCCATACGGGTAAAATTTCGCCGCCCATGAAAGGTTTGCCGTCACCGACAGTGAGTGCCGATACCCACGATGGATCATAGTCCTGCGCATAGGCGAAGTAATCAGATCCAATAAGATCCTGTTCAGGGATCGACTCAATATCACCCAGTCTTTTGAGCGTGTCGGCAGAGACATATTCGCGCAGCTCTGACGGCGAATATGCATTATCGCTACGGGTAAGTGACATCAGATAAGTGGAGTAAAAAGAATGCACTCGCTTCTGAGCACTCTGCTCCGGCTTAACTGAGCAAGCGGATAGCAAGCAGGTGCATAAAACTATTGCGGCTCGCATCAATTCATCCTGTAAATTTTGAAGGCCGGTTGAGCCGCGCGATATCCCGGGCCGGGGTACATGCTGTGCTGTCGGAAATCGGAGATCCATTGCGTCCCATCATACATGGTCATATGCCCGCTGGCGTTCCCTCCCGGATAGGGTTGGATAACAGCGACATCACCGCTCAATAACGTTGAACCCGGCGGAACTTCACGAAATCCCGCTCGCAATAATGATTGCCCATAGTCTTTTGCATTTAGCGTTCTCTCGAGCCGTATACCGCCAGCAGCTATAGCCTCCCTGGTAAAGGTAGCACATTCATTATGGGAGCGACCGAGGGCGCGTGACCGGAGGTGTGAAACAGCAGCGTCTTTATTCCAACTCATTCTTAGTTCCTTTAAGCAAGTAAGTAGGAAATTATGATATTAACCACTGATAGTTTGTGGGATTAAAAATACTTAAATTTGATTTTACTCTCCAGGAAAATATCGACGATATGACAGGAGCACTTGTGCAATACCTCTTCGCAAATATTCTTGTCGTATCGCCGGATATAAAAAAAGGCCCTCAAGGCCTCTTACACTCAGTGATGAAAGGTGACAGCAAATCCCTGCTCACGCCAGTGATCGAGCTGTTCCTGCTGACGGGGCGTGGGGGATTTTCCCGTCCAGACAAAGATTTTTTGCCCCGGGAACAGTTCAGGACGCGGCGAATCAATGGGTTCTGCCAGGACGTCAATGTGCCAGCCTTTCTGTGACAGACGCGCGGCTTCCAGCCACAGGTGGGTGCGATCGTCGCATTCCCAGCCAATCAGGAGAGCGTCTTTACCGGCTTTTTTTCGGGACTCCGCCAGGATGGCGATCGCGAATTCAATCAAAACGCCGTCGAGCAGGCTCGCCATGTGACGCACGGTATTTTGATCCTGGTTCATTCGCTGACGGACGGGTGAGATGATATTGTCAATCAGCGCGTCCGTCGCGTGATCGCGGCGGAACTCGGCTATTTTGGCACGCAGCTTTGCCGGGCTGGCGTAGCGCAGAACGGTCATCATCTCTTCCTGGAAAGAGACCCAGTTGCCCTGCGTCACCACTTCCTTGTTTTCCAGCAAGGCTTTCACTTTTCCGACCGAAACGCCGCTTTTCATCAGGCGTTTGATCTCTTCAATACGCAGGATATCTTCATCGTCAAACTGACGATGACCCCCTTCGCTGCGCTGCGGCTTCAACAATCCATAACGGCGCTGCCAGGCACGCAGCGTAACGGGGTTGATACCGCATCGTTCGGCCACTTCGCCGATACTGTAATAGGCCATTAACTCCCTCACGCTCAGAACTTCCATACCTAACTACACCAACCTTATCAGATTGTACATATCATTTGTATAACTAAGACCGCTTTTTGCTCAGGTGAACGGGCTGCTTGCCCCTTCACCTGTTAATACATTGTTGTATAAAATTTGCCATTCGTACAGTTAACTCTGCCTGGCATGTACAGCTTTATCAGAATTCGAACTTTTTCTCAGGCCACGCAATCGCCGGAATACCGCCATGCCGGGGGCTGGCAAAAAGATGGCCCTGGAATTGGGAAATTCCGGCAGATTCCAGCCACATCCACTCTTCCGCCTTCTCCACGCCCACCGCGCAGAACTGGATCTCAAGCGAGGAGCAGCATTTGATAATCGCCTGAATGATGGCCTGCCGGGGACCGCTTTTATGCACGTTTGCCACCAGATCGCGATTAATCTTAATTCTGTCCGGCTGGAACTGGGCCAGCAGCTGGAGCCCCGCAAAACCGGCGCCAAAGTGATCGATCGTCACGCTGATGCCGGCGCTTTTAAGCTGCCTGACCGAATCGGTGAATTCGTCAAAACGGGAAATGGCTTCACTTTCGGTAAACTCCACCACAATTTGCTCGGGTACAAACCCGTTTGCCTCAATCGCGGTAAGCAGAAAATCCACGGCGTTGGGGATGTTAACCAGCGTCATGGGCAGCAGGTTCAGGGATAGCGTCTGGTTCTGCAGCCCCAGCGCGCTGGCCATGGCGAGCGCCACCTGTTTGCTTTGTAAATCCGAGGCATAGACGTCGGGGCGATGAGCGAAATAGGCTCCCGGCGAGTCGCCGTCAGGCGTGCGGATAAGCGCCTCCCAGGAGACGACCTGCTGCATAAACGGGTCAACTATCGGCTGAAACGCAAAGCTGCAGTCTGCCCCCTTCGCGACCACCTCCGGCTGCGCGGACAAGGCCGTCTCTTCGGGAACGAAATCCCATGAATCCGCCGGCGGCAGCTCAAAGTAGTTGGCTTTTTCCGTGGCCTCAACAAAGGTGCGGAAAAACTGCAGAGGGCGATCGTTATACGTCAGCTGGTAGCGCGTCGTGCCTTTGTTCAGCACCTGCTGCAGTACCTCGTCCCTGTCGAAGTTGCGCAAATCAAAAAGCTCCATACCCACGTTGCCAAAGCGTCGGACAGGCCCGTGATCGCGCATCAGCTCTACCACGTTATGGTGGCGCGGGTCGTTGCAGATCTGCTCATAGATGGCAGACACGTGTTCCACTGGCCCTTCAAGCAATTGAAAAAAATGTGTGCCGTTAAACAGCAGGATCCCCGTGACATTGGATTGCCGATTTTTACTATTTGCAGCAGCGACCATTGATTCCAGCGCTTTCACCGGAACGTCCTCGCAGATATGACTGCGGTAAATGATGGTAGTGAGCATGCTTTTCCTGGGGTTAGGGTTTTGACCACCAAAAAGGTGGATAAGAATCATTTATAGCACATTAATTGGCCGACAAATAATTTACATCTCAATCGTTTACGGCAGTTAATGATACTTTTTTCTGCGATGTACAACTTATCAGCGACCAGCCTTTTTGTACAATATATTCTGTAACGTTACCGCTTCGTGACACGCTTTTAATATTATGAAAAATAAGGATTTTATAAAATATATCATAAAAATATTAAAAATCTGTACATTTTCTATGTACAGATTTAGAAATTATGTATACCTTAATTGTAACGTTAGTAATTACAAAATTTTACAGGAGCGAAACATGCAGCAGAAAGGTTACGTCTCAGATTCGGCAGCAGCGATCGCACAGTACTTCGAAAAGGCGACGCTTCCTACCCAACAGGAGACGCTGGGCCAGGTAGTTGTCGAAATTCTCAGCGACGGGCGAAACCTTAATCGCAAATCGCTCTGTACCAAACTGCTCAGCCGCCTCGAAAAGGCCGATGGGCCGGAAGAGGAAGAGCATTACCACATGCTGCTTGGTCTGCTCTTCGAACGGTGAGGTTATGAATAGCAGTGACGCAGAAAGACTGATCGACCAGCTAATCGGTGAGGCCGTTCTTTCACTCCTGAAAGAGCGGGGGCCAGTGACAACCGAAGGATTGCTGCAGCGTCTGCGGGTAATGAAAGATCATGAAAAGGATCCCCGGCGGCGGGAGACACTTGCGGTGGTGATTGCCGAGATCGGCTCAAACAGCACCGCCTTTACACGTCGCAGAACCGCGCAAGGACGAACGAAAAGAGAGGGACCTCTCAACGATAACAGAGACAATGTAGTGCCGTTATTTGGAAGTGGAAAACCGTCCGACCCCAAAAAAATACATTGACTGCAACTTAACAGCTACGGTGAGAACAAATGAGACAAAATATTCAGCTTCAACCCGAATTCCACTCTGCTTTCCTGGACAGTGCGCTGTCGGAATATTTCCGTCACGCAGGCGATCGTTTTGCTGAAGAGTCCGCTGTTTTTTCTACTGCAGTACGCTGTGTCCTGGCCTCAGAAGGCCATCTGTCCAATAAAGCGATCATCCTCTGGCTGATCCAGACGCTCGAAGCCACCCACGACGTGGTTCAGGCGGATGTAATTCGTAAAACGCTGGAAATCGTGGTGGGTTACACGATGGACGATCTGTAAGCTCATTCTCTCCACTCCCCCCACGTGTCATCGTCAAAACTGACGATCGCTCTGACGATGACACGCGACCTCCCCCATCACGCCCTGTAAAACAAGCAAAATCAAGCTGGCACGCTTCCTGCTTACCTCCGCTTACGGGACTGGATCCACCAGTCAACTTTGCTTCATTTCTTAACAGGTCTGTTATTGATGAAAAAGATCGCCAGCGTCTGCCCATACTGTGGTGCAGGCTGTAAATTAAACCTTGTCGTTGAAAATAACCGTATCATTCGTGCCGAAGCCGCAGAGGGCGTCACAAACCAGGGCACCCTTTGTCTGAAAGGATTTTACGGCTGGGACTTCCTTAACGATACCCGTCTGCTCACCCCACGCCTGACCCAGCCGATGATCCGCTACCACAAGGGCGAGGCATTCACCCCCGTTACCTGGGAAGAGGCTATCCGCTACACCGCCCACAGGCTCGGCAGCATTAAAGCACAGCACGGTCCGCGGTCGATCATGACCACCGGATCCTCCCGTGGAACCGGTAATGAAACGAACTACGTGATGCAAAAATTTGCCCGCGCGGTGCTGAACACCAACAACGTGGACTGCTGCGCGCGCGTCTGCCATGGCCCGTCCGTGGCCGGTTTACAGGAAACGCTCGGCAACGGCGCAATGAGCAACGCCATCAACGATATTGAACACTCAAAATGCCTGCTGGTATTCGGCTATAACTGCGCGGACTCCCACCCTATCGTTGCCCGCCGGGTGCTGAAAGCGCGTGAAAACGGCGCAAAGATTATCGTCTGCGATCCGCGACGCATCGAAACGGCGCGTATCGCCGACCAGCATCTGCAGCTGAAAAACGGCAGCAACATGGCGCTGGTTAACGCCTTTGGCTACGTGCTGCTGGAAGAGGAGCTTTACGACAAGAACTACGTGGCGCGCTTTACGGAAGGACTGGAGGCCTACCGGCAAACGGTTAAGGACTATGCGCCTGAAAAGGTTGAGCATCTTACCGGCATTCCCGCCCGCGACGTTCGCCAGGCGATGCGCACCTTCGCGGCGGCCCCTTCCGCTACCGTGATGTGGGGGATGGGCGTGACCCAGTTTGGTCAAGCTGTGGATGTGGTCAAAGGGCTTTCCAGCCTGGCGCTGCTGACCGGCAACCTCGGCCGCCCTGCCGTCGGCGTCGGGCCGGTGCGAGGCCAAAACAACGTCCAGGGCGCCTGCGATATGGGCGTACTGCCGAACATGTTCCCCGGCTATCAGGAGGTGACCGACCCGGCGGTCAGGCAGAAGTTCGCCGACGCCTGGGGAATCGACGTCAATAAAATGGACGATCGGGTCGGGACGCGCATTACCGAAGTGCCGCACCTGGCGCTGGAAGGCAAGATCAGGGCCTATTACATCATGGGGGAAGATCCGCTTCAGACCGAAGCCGATCTCGGCCTGGTGCGCAGCGGCTTTGAGGCGCTCGACTTTGTCGTGGTTCAGGACATCTTTATGACCAAAACGGCAGAAGTGGCGGACGTTCTGCTGCCTGCCACCTCCTGGGGTGAACACGGCGGCGTCTTTACCTGCGCCGACCGGGGATTCCAGCGTTTTGGCAAAGCCATTGAAGCCAGCGGCAACGTCAAGCGCGACTGGGAAATCATCAGCCTGCTCGCCACCGAGATGGGCTACCCGATGCAGTACGACTCCGATCAGCAGATCTGGGATGAGATGCGCGAGCTGTGCCCGCTCTTCTACGGCGTGACGTATGAAAAAATGGGCGAGATGGGTCACGTGCAGTGGCCGTGCCCGACGCTGGATCATCCCGGCACGCCGTATCTGTACAAAGGCAATCATTTCGACACCCCAACAGGTAAAGGACAGCTCTTCGCCGCACCGTGGCGCGCGCCGGCGGAAACCCCGGATGCGGATTTCCCGCTGGTGCTCTGTACGGTACGTGAAGTGGGACACTACTCCTGCCGCTCGATGACCGGGAACTGCGCCGCGCTGCAGAGCCTGGCCGACGAGCCGGGTCGGGTGCAGCTGCATCCTGCCGATGCGGAAAAACGGGGCATAGAGGAGGGTCAACTGGTCTGGGTGCGTTCGCGTCGCGGCAAAGTGATTACCCGCGCCAGCATCAGCGAGCGCATCAACGCCGGGGCCGTCTATATGACCTATCAGTGGTGGATTGGCGCCTGCAACGAGCTGACTCAGGATAATCTCGATCCCATCTCCAAAACGCCGGAAACAAAGTATTGCGCGGTGCAGCTGGAGGCGATAGAGGACCAGCGCTGGGCGGAGGATTTTGCCGCTTCCTCTTATCAAACGATGAAAACGCGGTTGATTAATGCCGTAAATGTCTGAGTAAAATGCCGGGCGGCGGTGTCGCCTGCCCGGCACGGACGACGGCTTCGCGATAAATCAGGGTTCACTGTAGAAGAAAAGCTGCAGCCGGAGGCCCGTATCGTTACGCTCCCGGTCGCTCTGCGTGAACCATGCTCCTGAAGATACCGTCACGCCATCGGAGATCGGCGTCAGCCAGGACGCCTCGATCCCTTGCAGCGTCTCGTTACGGGGATAAGCCTGGTTAAACGACTGAGACGTACGGTTCAGTCGAGCCCTTATGCCACGCAGGCTAAACCGCCGATCGTTCTCAAAAACCCACTCCACGCGCGCCGCGAACTGCGTGCCGTCACCGCCCAGCGCATCGGCCAGCGGCCAGCCCTGCTGATAAAAACCGCCGTGATAGCAGTAGTGATAATAGATCGTCCCGGTCTCTTTCATTTGCGAACGGGTATCCGCCGCTTCAAGCGCCCAGTTCATCTGGCTATTTCCCGCGACATTGTGGCCTTCTATGCCGCCCAGCCAGGTATTATGGGAGGGCAAAAATCCCGCTTCATCATCACCCACAACCTGGCCATACAGGCTCACCGGCATAGCGAGCAGGCTGGCTAAATGCACGCGAAAATCGATGCCGCCAAGCTGGTCTCCCGGATCGTTTTTCTGGTTTCCGGTATTATCCTGCCCGAATAACGCGTCCCGGAAGGACGCGTAGTTTTCCGGGCGCCCCTTACCTCCCCACATTATCTCGCGGGAAAGCGCCAGTTCCAGCGCGTTACCTGGCGCAAAGGCCACTCTGGCTCCTGAAAGCTTCGGATGCTCCGGATGCGAATATTGTCGGATCTGTCCCGTAAAAATTTGATATTGCCATGCTCCCAACCCTGCAAGCCACGGGCTCTCAAACGGCTGGGGCTCATCACGCTGCATCATCACCCCCACCACCGGGCGTGCTGAATCAGAGCGGATCAGGCTGGCATCATTTCCAGGGCCCCACCACTGCGGGATCTCGCCGAAGCTTAACCACTGGTTAGCCAGACGCCACGCCGCATAGCTGCCGTTTGGGTTAACGCTGGACGCGTCGGCAATCCACTGCCTTCTCTCAACATTTCCCTTCAGGGTAATATCCCAGTCACTCTCATTCATGCCGATAGCCGCGCTAAACGACTGTCCCGCGGTATGCTCTGCGTCCATACCCGCCGGAAGCCGGTCGCGACCCGTCGCGGCAAAAGCCGAAACCTGTACCGACGATTTGAGCTGCCGTAACCGTTTTTGAATCCGGTGAGTAACCCGCTGATTAACGGGATCCTCGCTGTCACCGAGCGTTAACAGCGCATTTTGTATTGCGGCCTCACTCAGGGGCCACGTTGAGAGGTCAAGGCGGATTAACTTGCGGTCGGACAACCATGCCAGATCGTCACGCAGGGCGCGGTCATTAACCACCAGCCCCGCAGAAAATGCCGGACAGCAAAAAAGACAAAGGGCTAGCGCCACCGTGTTATCAGCGAGACGAGTCAACATATCAATCCTGGATATTATCGGTTCAGATACTGGTGAAAGATATTTTCCCAGCTATTCTTCTCTGCCATTCTGTTAAGCAGCTTTATTAATTCATAATCACTGCGTAAATGAAATTTATGCATCAGCATATATTTATGCGTAAAAACCGTTTTATCACTGATGCATAACTCATTCGCTATGTCGGTCACCGTCAACCCTTTATAGAAGCCAATCATAATGCGAACCTGCTGGGGTGATAATGTTTTCTGCTGGCATTCAAAACATGAAAAGGAAGGATGCCGGTATTTATTTAACAGGGCTATCCTCCAGGCGTTAAGGAGCACCAGACGTACCTGCGACAGGGACGCTCTTCTTGAAATGAAAATAATATCCTGAAAGCAGGATGGCAGCGCTTTTACCCCGGCATCCTCTTCGACAATCCCGATGATGATGCCCTGTCGGCGCGCCTGCAGCTCGGGAAAACAGGTAAAGTATTCACCCTGGCACAGCGCAAGCACAATGACATCAGCCGTGCTGATGCTGTCCGCTGTAAAATCAAATGTAAATGTTACGTCCTGCTGCGCGACATGTGAGAAAAAATCCCTAAATAAATACTGCAGGCCAGACTGGAACAATATGTCAGTCTCGCTTATTAAAATATTGACCATTTTTATGCCACGGCATCGTTAAAAATAAAGAGTTAAGGTAGACGTTTTAGTTGATTACAGGTCGGCGATCGCATGGCACTCAATTTTCGCAAGCGCATTATCGCTCTGGTCCCAGTCGGTCGTTTTAATCACCGGCTCTTTAAAGGCCCAGATAATTGACGACAGCAGGACCAGAACGATACATCCCTTCAACATAAGGCGGATAAAAGACATGTTATCTCCATTAGTCAAAAGCGTATCAGTTATACTGCAGGGTAAGAACGACAGCCGCGCTAATCGTCCCCGGCGTTGCACCACCCGCAACCGATTTAACCCTCGCCTGCATGGGTAACGTCGCCGTTCGGTCTGCAGCAATATTTTGCGTGAGGCTTGATCCCGTCCCCAGGGGCACATCGCTGCCCATCGCCATCATCGCAATGGCTACGTTTTCCGCCGTGCCGCTGTTCTTGTAGTAGCCAGCGCCGGCAACCGGATCGGGCGTTCCGCTAAAGGTTGCGGTTACGCTGCGGGTGCCCACCGGGCAAAGAGTGAACAACAAATCAAAGGCAACCGGATCGGAAAGCGATCCCGGCGTAACCATATTGGTTGCCTGAATATTGCCGAGATTAACGTCCAGACGGGAATTCCCTCCATTAAATACGCAGGGAGAGGCAACAATATTGCCGGTGACGCTGACGTTAACGCTGTCCGCGGCAATAACATGGCCGCTTATTACCGCCGCGAGGAACGCTGCCGTGCGCATGATATTCATCGTCATCCCCTTTACTGGTAGGTCAAATTTAAGGTTGCTGACGCATTTGCGGTGCCGGGCTCTACCGTCGTTTGCGTCTGGTAATACCGCGCCGTTAAGGGGAACGCTTCCTGGACGCCAGCCGCGAGTTTTAACGGCAGACGCGCGTTGAGTGAAAGAGGCGTACCGTTGTAGAGCAGCTGAACGCCAACGCCTTTCGCCGTGCCGGTGCTGCCTTGCCCCGTCAGCGCCAGCACGCTCGTCGTCGCCACGTCAGGATGCTGAATACCGCTGAGCGATACGTTGACGTTAGCTCCCGCATCGCAGTTAAGCCCAAGATTCTGCGTATTTTGGGCCCCCGCAGGCGTGGTGCCTACCGTTGAGCCAAAAACCGCGGCGGAGATATCCCCTATCGGAAACGTCAGCTGCGGCGTTGTAATAGTGCAGGCCAGTACGTTAATGGTTCCGCCCAGCAGGGTGGTCGTCAGGCCATCACGGTAAACGCCGTCACTGCCCTGCAGCATCACCACGCCCAGCACGCCCGGCGTCAGCGCTCCTGACGCGACCGGTCCGGTCACGATAAGTTCTATTTTACCGCCCCACCATTCGACATAACTGGCCTGCGCGTTATAGGAAAAGGCATTGGTCGGGTTTTCAAAATAATTCCCCGAAGAAAAACGCACGCCAATGCCGCTTACGTTGGTGTCATAGACGTGATTACCATACGCGCTCGGCGTCGCATTAAGGTATCGCATGCTAAATCCCAGCATTAATGGATTGGTGCAGCCGGTTAAATATGACGATGTCACCGTCGCATTGCGCGAAAAAATCACCGTGCCCACCGCGACATCGCGCTGTACCGTCAGGGTGCCGATGGACAGCGTGGATTCCTGTGGCGTAATTGTCGTACAGGTTCCTGCCCGGGCACTGTTCCAGCCTGCTGCGATCGACAGCAGGAATAGCATGTAAATTAAGCGCATTTTAAAAACCCTAAAGGCAAGTGACGTTAATTTCGGTAATTCCCCCCGCCGACGGCGCTGGGGAAAGTGCGTAAGGCGCATGGCACTGCCGATCGCTTTCCGCTCCCCAGGCGACGAGGACGGTGCCCTGACTCGCCAGGCCGGTGAGATAGGCCTGGCCTTTATCGCCAACAATAACGCTGCTGCCGTCGGCGCCTTTCAGGCTTGCCATTGCGCCAAAGGGAACAGCATGGCCGTTATGCATTAAGTTAAATAACACCCGCCGCCCCACCTTCGCCGTATAGTCCGCCAAAACGAGCGCGCCACGCGTTGGGGTCACCGTCCGGGTGTTAATATCCAGCTCAACGTCATCCGGCAGGCTTTCCGGGGCAAGCGTGATGTCGTTTTTACGGTAAACGGAGAGATGACTGACCACCGTATACCCGCGGTAATCGGTTTTGACGCCCGGCTGATTGCGAATATCTTCGCCGCGCGCGCCCGGGGCGCGAATCAGAACATTGGTCTCACCCAGGGGCTGGGAGAACGTCATTCCGTCCTGATGGGCCAGGATCCCGCCCTGCAGGCCGTAGTTAAGACGCTCGCTGTGTTTGTCATAGCTGTAGCCCGCAGTGACTTCACCGTAGGTGCCCTTATAATCACCGTTCATATTGCCCGTGTAGCCAACGCCGTCCGAGCCGTATCCCTGCTGCACGTTCCAGTTCAGGGCGTGGTTTTCCAGCGCCACGCCGTTCAGACCGATATTGTGCGTGGTGCCGCTATTCTTGCCGGTGCTCACGCCATAGTTAGCCCATGTTTGCGGCAAAAATGTCTCAAGCGGAATACTGACGTTAAAGGCCAGGA
This sequence comes from Enterobacter sp. PP-008-ECC_S150, assembly GCF_045257065.1. Lineage (NCBI taxonomy): Bacteria > Pseudomonadati > Pseudomonadota > Gammaproteobacteria > Enterobacterales > Enterobacteriaceae > Enterobacter > Enterobacter sp. PP-008-ECC_S150. The sequence continues at coordinate 145,335 of NZ_JBJHHG010000004.1, forward strand.
GCTGGTCGTGGTCGTAGCGTTTGTTGCCATCACTTGCGCCCGCACTGCCGTTTTTGCTGTAGGTCCAGGTGATGCCGTAACTGATGTTGTGCCAGTCGTTGTTGTAACCCAGGCTGTATGACGCCATCGTTTTACCGGAATTCCAGTAGTCTTCGCGGGCCGCGCTCAGCGTCAGCGAGCCCAGGCCGGTACCCAGCGTCTGGCTCATCGTCAGCTCGGCCCGGTTGCGGCGGCGGTCCTGAAGCGCGGCGCTGTCACCCCAGGAATCGAGGATCTCCTGCATGCCGTAGTAACCGCGGGTCGAGTAGCGGTAGCCCGCAATCGAAAAATGGGTGCCGGTAGCCACAACGCTTTTGCTGTAGCGCGCGCGCCAGGACTGACCGTTGGATTTCTCACCGCCCTGCGGAGTGGACCAGGCCTGGGTCATGTCCGCAGAAATGGCGCCGACATCCCCCATGTTTTTCCCGACCCCTGTGGCGATCGACTGATATTTGCTCGACTCCTGCAGCCCGCCATAGAGCGTGAGCCCATAGGGCAAACCATAAATGCCCGTGATTTGCCCGAAAGGCGTCTTATCCACGCTGCCGTTATAGGAACGGTATTGCCCGCCGGTTAGCGCATACCTGAACCGTCCCTCGCGCTGTAAAACCGGTAATGAGGCGTACGGAAGGGTGAAATGCTGCTCGCTGCCGTCGGCCTCTTTTACGGTGACGTCCAGATCCCCGGCCCCGCCCGTGGGGTACATATCGGCAATCTCAAAAGCGCCCGGTGCCACGTAGGTTTGATAAATCTGATAGCCGTTCTGGCGCACCACCACCTGGGCATTGGTACGCGCGATTCCCCGTACCACGGGCGCATAGCCTTTCAGCGAATCCGGGAGCATGTCGTCATCCGAAGCCAGCTGTCCGCCGCGAAACGGCATACTGTCGAACACGTCGGCTGGCGCGGCGCTATCCCCAAGAGTGAGCTGCGCCCTCAGCGGAATGATGGCCCGCTGTGCGTAGGTGTAGACGGTATCCCATTTGTCCTGACCGGACTCATCCCGCGACCAGGTGGTGTAATTTCGCAGTCGCCAGGGGCCAACGTTGAGGCCCGGGCGCAGGTTGGCATACTGACCGTGGCTGTTTTCGCTGCCGTTTTGTTTTGCCCAGCTGTTTGCGCCACTCAGGCTGTAATTCAACATGGCGGCGGTCATCCCTTCATCCCACAGCGCGGGCGAGACATACCCGCGTGCCGGCAGGTCAATGGCGGCCTGGGGAATGCTGATAATCAGCCGCTGGGCGGCAAACTGAAAATCGGTGCTGGCGTGAGGGATCGCACGCAGGTTGACGCAGGATCCCCCCTTGCTGGCTAAGTCGGGAAAAAGCGCGGTTTTGACGCCCCATCCGTTGAGCTGTTCAATACTCAGACAGGGCCGGAGGCTATCGCCCTCTTCCCCACCTTTCTCCAGGGTAAAATCAATATCGCGGGTCTCAATGAGCTGGTCGTCAAGGATGATGTCAACGTGGTATTTCCCTGGTGCCTGCGAACCTGATTCAAAAGCAGATAAATCAGCTTTACCCGCGCCCGGGTTGTCCAGTTCAACCAGTTCGGCGTTGAAAGAATCGCGGGCATAAACCGTCTGCACTGCATTCACCAGCGCAAAGGCGATAGAGATTGCCAGACGCGCAGGCTGCATTTTTCTCGTTTTCATTGCCATCATCATTAACCTGATCTGATATGAGGGTCGCCGCTTTTGATAAATTAAAAGTTGGCCTGATGTAATATTCCCGGGCTGCCGTAATCATTAATGACTTTGAATGAAATATTTTTACCCTCGGCACCTGCGGGTAAAGTAAATGCCGCCATTGTGCCAGGCGCCACCCACGAAACCTGATCCAGCTTTTTATTACCGACGCTTATTTCATTAAAGTTGATGACATAGGGCGTGGGGTTGGTGACCATCAGTTGATTTCCGCTACGCGACCACTTTAACTTATTTGCCTGGTCTTCCGGTGTTGACGCCTTCAGACCTGCCGGACGATAAATCAGCTTGATGCGGGTTTTCACGGCAATTTGCAGCGAGTTTGCCTGTTTAGAGGCAGACGGTATCGCCTTAATATTCAGCCAGAAAAGGCTTTCTTTATCCTGAGGCAGCGAACCCGAAAGTAAAATACGCTCAATATTTTGCTGACTGCCCTCCAGTCGATATAAAGGCGGCGTAATAATAAAAGGCGTTTTATTAGCATTGCCCTCTGGCATCTCAACCCAGGACTGGATCAAGTAAGGCACGCTGTCGGCATTATTAATGCTGATTGACGCCTCTTTTTTTCCCCCGTCAAAAATGACGCGGGTTCCGCCAATAATGACCCCGGCAAAAGCGTTCGAACACGCTGCCGTCAGGGCGGCAGTAATGAGCAGGGCCTTGCTAATAAAATTCATGTTACACCTCTTGAAACACGGGGGCAGCTGCTGCCCCCACGCAGAACGTCGTGGAACCGACTTGAATTCTGCTTAATGACTAGTTATAAACAACGGAGAAATTAGCCACGGAGTTTGCAGGACCGGCAGTCACCGATGCCGCCGTTGAAATATACTGCGCATAGAAATTGAGCGTATTATCGGCGCTGCTGCTTAACGCATAGCTATAGCTGTTACTGCCGTGCAGCGGCAGGTCCGCCTTATCGGCGGTCATCAAATTGATAGCAACGCCCGTTGCCGCGCCGGCGACGGAGGTATCAATCGCCAGCAGATCGGCGTTAGTCAGGTCAGGCGTGCCGTCAAAACGGACTTTGGCACTGGTGACCGTGACCGGGCAGTTCTTCAGGACGATATCGAATTTCGTTGCCGCCGTTCTGGAGCCTGTTGCCGGAAACTCTGTTTTATTGTAATCGCCTAATACCACCACCTGGTTTTGAGAGGCAACCGCAACATCGCAGGCGGAATCCAGAATGTTACCGTTAAAATTAACGGTTCCTGCAGCAGCAAGTGCATTGCCCATCATTAGGGCAGAACCTGTCGCTACCATCGCTAAAATAATATTCTTTTTCATCATCTTCATTTTCCTGTTAACGGGATAACTTTATTTATTATTGAAACTCACGCAGCAGAAAGTTGATAAATGAATCACCGGGAATTCATTTATTTTTAATTAAATTCATAAGGTCTTTCTGACTGACTGGTTAAAATTTATATAATCATTTTGGTGAATACAACTCTTTAATGGTCTAGCTGTAGACTCTGATTTAACGTAAATTCAACATTTCTTGCAGCCTCGCCGGGTCATATATTTCTGGTCTATTAGTAGACCCATACGCCTTTGTGTTTTCATTCAACACCTTAGTTATCACGAACTCGTTGGTCTACTTTTAGACCTCGCAGAAACATTCCCTGAGCCCTTCTCTTTTAAGATAATTCTCCACCAGGTAAAAAAATGATCGCCCGTAGTCGCTGTGAGGTATCGTATGAATACGCGTTTAACCACGTCATTGAATAACCACGGCTCGACCGTTCTTGGTTTAAAACCGCTTATCCATATAGATACGCTGATTAACTCAGTGCTACCTGCGGCGAAAAGGACGATCGTCTGTCGGGGAGAAACCGTACATTATTATAAAGATGACGTGCGGCAGTGTTTTTTACTTCTGCAGGGCAGCGTGGCGCTTCATCGTCGCGGCGACGGTATTGTTTTAAACTCTGAATCAGCGCCTTTTATTCTTGGCGTCAGCAGTCAATTTTCTTCGGAACATCTTTACGTCAGGGCTCTGGAGACGGCAGAAATCGCCCGCGTGTCGCTGGAGACGTTTAACCAGATCGTTTCCCAGCAGGATTTATGGGAGCACTTTTCAAAGCTGCTTATTTATACGGCCTCACGGGTGTATGAGCACTGTGCGCAAATATCGCAAATGTCTGCCTACGACATCATTCGCTTCCAGCTTGTTGAGCTCATGCAGGCGCCCGATGCCATACGGAAAAATACGACGGCGGCCGCCTGGATCAAAAGCCGGACCTATCTTTCGCGCAGTGGAATTATGCGTATTCTGGCAGAACTGAGGACCGGGAAGTACATCACCATGGAGCGCGGGGTGCTTCTGGAGATTCACCATCTGCCGCGAAAATATTGATAGCCAGCGTGCCTGTCCCCAGGAGAAGCGCTATAATTAGCCAGGTTATTTTTAAGGTTGTCGGCGACCATGTCCCTTCCAGAAAAGTCTCAACGGGGTTCTCCCTACGCGCAAGAACTTATTTCATACCTGCTGCCCGAGTGCACAACGCAACGCGCCGCCCGCGGCGAGCGGTTTGACCTGCAAATTAACGGTCAGGGTATGTGCTATTTAATTCTTGAGGGGACGATCGCTATCTACAGAAGAAGCGATGACATGATGCTGTCTACGGCCCGCAGCCCCGCCGTGTTCGGCCTCGCTAACCTGACCGACATCTATTTCAACGATTATATTAAGACCGTCAGCCCGTGCCTGATAGGGACGCTCACCGCCGAGCGGGTGAATGACATTATCCAGGAGAAGGCGCTGTGGGGCCTGCTTTCTCAACAGCTCATGTTTGTGTATAGCCGTCTTTATAACAACGTGATGCCGCAGGGCGCGCCCACGGCGTATGAGATGATTCGCCAGCAGCTATTCAAGCTGATGGAAGAGGATGAGGGTTATCGACTCAGCGTGACGGCGGAAAGGTATATCAGGGAGAAAACCCAGCTTTCCCGCAGCGGCGTGATGCGCATTCTGGCGGATTTAAAAACCGGCGGGTTTATCGAAATGGAAGAAGGCAGGCTCATTAAAATCAACAAGCTTCCCGCCCGATACTGAATGTCAGGCACAAAAAAGGCCGCACTCGCGGCCCTTTTATTCTCATATACTCAATGGACGTGAACGCCCAACCGCCAGGCAAAGTAGATCTCTTCTTTCAGCTCGTTTGAAGAGAGCGCCAGCAAATCTGTGAATTCCAGCTCAAGCTGTTTTAGCTTTTTCAGATACTGCGCCGGAGACAGGTTGCTCTTATCGCGACGTAAATATTCAATTGCCAGCTGTGTTGGGGTTATTTCAGTATCCATGATGTCCTCGCTTATGTACAAAACCTGACCAGTATATCACAACCTGCTGGCTAGTTTTTGACCAAAGGCAAAACATCTGAAAACTTTACACAACCGCCGTGGTCAGACGCGACGAGCAGCACAGGCGATCCTGCTCGTCGAAAATATCGATCTGCCACACCTGGTGGCGGCTTCCGGCGTGCAGCGCGCGGCAAACGCCGCGCACGCGCCCGCTGCGCACCGAGCGAATGTGGTTAGCATTCACCTCAAGCCCGACTACCTTCTGCTCCCCTTCGGTACAGAGATATCCCGCCACCGAGCCCAGCGTTTCGGCCAGCACGACGGACGCGCCGCCGTGCAATAAGCCAAACGGCTGGTGGGTGCGACTGTCGACCGGCATCGTGGCCTCAATTTCAGCGTCGCCTATGCGGATGAACTGGATATCCAGCAGCCCCACCATATTCCCCTCGCCCATGGCGTTCAGCGCCTGCAGCGTCACGGCACGTTTCCAGATCATCCAATTATCTCCAGTAAAGCCTGCAGCGGGTGGCGTACGCCGTTACCTTCAACCCGTTTTACCTGGCTGCGGCAGGAGTAGCCCGTCGCCAGACAGCGGTTTCGCGGCAAACGCTGCATCGCCTGATGCCAGGACAGCTCGTAAATGCCGAGCGAGCTGGCGTGGTTTTTCACTTCGTGCCCGTAGGTACCGGCCATCCCGCAGCAGCCCACGCTGACGCTCTCCAGCTTCGCCCCGAAGCGGGCAAAGACGGACGCCCACTGCGCGGGTGCGCCCGGCAGCGCGGTGACTTCCGTGCAGTGTCCAAACAGATACCACGGTTCGCCGCTGACGTCCTGAACAGCCTTATCTTCCAGCGCCGTCGGCAGCCACTCGTGCACCAGCATGACGTTGAAATCGCCGCGCCTGTCGCCCAGCGTCTGCTTGTATTCATCGCGGTAGCACAGCACCAGCGCCGGATCGACGCCGACCATCGGTATCCCGAGCTGCGCCACGCGATTCAGGAAGTCAGCGGTTTTCTGCGCGGTCTTCGCAAAACGCGTCAGGAAGCCCTTGATGTGCTGCGCCTTGCCGTTGGGCGAGAACGGCAGCACCACCGGCTGATACCCCAGCTTTTCGCTCAGGCGGATGAAGTCAGCCACCACCTGCGCATCGTAGTAGCTGGTAAACGGATCCTGCACCACCAGCACCACCTTCGCTTTTTGCTCAGGGGTAAGCGCCTCAAGCTGCTCCAGGGTCATGTTCGCCGAGCGGTGCCCGACCAGCTGGCGCTGCAGCGACGGCACCGACAGCAGCGGCAGATCGACCATGCCGATGTGTTTTTCGGAGAGCTTGCGCACCAGCGGCTGGTTGATAAAGAAGTTGAAGGTCTTCGGCGCGCGCGCCATCAGCGGGGCGTAGCTTTCCACCGTCGCCACCAGATGATCGCGGACCGGGCGGAGGTAACGGGTGTGATACAGCTGCAGGAAGCGCGAGCGGAACTCCGGCACGTCGATTTTAATCGGGCACTGGGTGGAGCAGGCTTTACAGGCCAGACAGCCGGACATCGCCTCTTTTACCTCATGGGAGAAATCATACTCGCCCTTGTTGGCGTGCCAGCTGTTGCGGGTGCGCTCAATCAGCGAGCGCAGGCTGGCCCGTTTTTCCGGCAGCTGCTGTTCCAGCCTGAGCGGATCCACCCCGCGGTCGGCCAGCAGACGCAGCCACTCGCGCACCAGCGTCGCCCGCCCTTTCGGCGAGTGGATCCGGTTGCTGGTGATTTTCATTGACGGGCACATCGGGCTTTTCACGTCGAAGTTAAAGCACAGGCCGTTGCCATTACACTCCATCGCGCCGCGCCAGGAGGAGCGGACCGCGATCGGGATCTGTCTGTCGTAGGTGCCGCGCTTGACGGCATCCACCTGCAGCATTGGCGCGTCCACGCCTTCAGGCGGGCAGATTTTCCCCGGGTTGAGGCGGTTATGCGGGTCGAAAGCCGCTTTCACCTTGCGCAACTCCGCGTAGAGCCGTTCGCCGAAGAAGGCCGGGCTGTATTCCGCCCGGAACCCTTTCCCGTGCTCGCCCCACAGCAGGCCGCCGTATTTGGCGGTTAAGGCCACCACGTCGTCGGAGATCTGCTTCATCAGGATCTCCTGCTGCGGGTCGCACATGTCCAGCGCCGGACGCACGTGCAATACCCCGGCATCGACGTGGCCGAACATGCCGTAGCTCAGGCCGTGGCTGTCCAGCAGGGCGCGAAACTCAACGATATAGTCCGCCAGATGCTCAGGCGGCACGCAGGTATCCTCGGCAAAGGGAATCGGCTTCGCTGCGCCTTTCGCATTCCCGAGCAGGCCGACGGCTTTTTTACGCATCGCGTAGATACGCTCAATCCCGGCAAGATCGTTACAGAGCTGCCAGCCGATGACGCCGCCTTCGTCCTGCGCAATCAGCTCATCCAGACGCTGGCAAAGTGCGGTGACCTGGTGCTCAATCAGCGCCGCATCATCACCGGCAAACTCCACGATATTGAGGCCGAGCATCTCTTTATCCGGCACGTCGGTGATGAGATCGCTGACGGAATGCCAGACAATATCTTCCCGGGCCAGATTGAGCACTTTGGAGTCGACGGTCTCTACCGACAGCGCTTTCGCCTCGACCATAAACGGCGCATTGCGCAGCGCGGAGTCGAACGAGTCATACTTGACGTTCACCAGACGGCGCACCTTCGGCAACCGGGTAATATCCAGCCGCGCTTCGGTAATAAACGCCAGCGTCCCTTCGGAGCCGGTCAGCACGCGGGTTAAATCAAACTGGGTCAGATCGTCGTTAAAGACGTGACGCAGGTCGTACCCGGTCAGGAAGCGGTTCAGCCTGGGGAATTTATCGAGGATCAGCTGGCGGTTGTCGCGACAGCGTTCCAGCACGGTACGATAGATGCGCCCAATGGCCGTGTTATCTTTGCCCAGCGTTTCCGCCAGTTCGACCGGCATCGGCTGGGTATCGAGGATATCGCCCCCCAGCAGAACCGCACGCACGCCCAGCACGTGATCGGAGGTTTTACCGTAGACCAGCGAGCCCTGGCCGGAGGCATCTGTGTTGATCATCCCGCCCAGGGTCGCGCGGTTACTGGTGGAAAGCTCCGGGGCAAAAAAGTAGCCGTAAGGCTTCAGGTACTGGTTAAGCCGATCTTTGATCACGCCCGCCTCGACCCGCACCCACCCCTCTTCGGGGTTAATCTCAATGATGCGGTTCATGTAGCGCGACATATCAACAATGATGCCCTGGTTCAGAGCCTGCCCGTTGGTCCCGGTGCCGCCGCCGCGCGGCGTAAAGACCAGCGGGGCAAAGCGCTCCTGCGTGGCCAGCCGGGCGATAAGCGCGACGTCAGCCGTTGAACGAGGGAAAACCACGGCATCGGGAAGAAGCTGGTAGATACTGTTATCGGTCGCCATCGTCAGCCGGTCGGCATAGTTCGTGGCGGTATCACCCGTAAAACCCTGTTGCTCCAGTGCCTGCAAAAAATTAAGCACCAGCTGAACGACGCCAGGTGCCTGAGAAATCTGTGGGATCATGACCGTCGACCCTAATTAGAGTAATGTGAAATCGTTTGCGTTGTGTCCGGAAAGTTTTATCACATTTTTTTCTTATGTGCTTCGTAGAATTACAGGCAAAATCCGCCTGTCAAAAACCGCTGAGATCGTTAATGATGACAGAGACGCGGTTTACGTTTCCGCCAGTTGTACTGGCGTTCTTTTAAGGAAAGTTTCATTTATGGTCAATGTTCGCCAGCCCAGGGATGTTGCGCAAATTTTGCTGTCGGTGCTGTTCCTGGCCCTCATGATTGTTGCCTGCTTGTGGATCGTACAACCCTTTATCCTCGGCTTTGCCTGGGCCGCAACCGTTGTGGTTGCCACGTGGCCTTTGCTGCTGCGTTTGCAGAAGCTGCTGTTTGGCCGTCGCGGGCTCGCCGTGCTGGTCATGACGCTCCTGCTGTTCCTGCTGTTTATTATTCCGATTGCGCTACTGGTTAACAGCCTGGTGGATTCCAGCGGTCCGGTTATTCGCGCCATTAGCAGCGGTGACCTGACCCTGCCGGATCTCGCCTGGCTGAACGGCATCCCGGTGGTGGGCGCTAAGCTCTACAGCGGCTGGCACGGCCTGCTGGAGATGGGCGGCAGCGCGCTGATGGCAAAAGTCCGCCCGTATATCGGCACCACCACCACCTGGTTTGTCGGCCAGGCGGCGCACATCGGCCGCTTTATGATGCACTGTACCCTGATGCTGCTCTTTAGCGCCCTGCTCTACTGGCGCGGCGAGCAGGTGGCGTTAGGCGTTCGTCACTTTGCCACCCGCCTGGCGGGCAAGCGCGGTGACGCGGCGGTCCTGCTGGCAGCGCAGGCCGTGCGCGCCGTTGCGCTGGGCGTGGTAGTGACCGCGCTGGTGCAGGCGGTGCTGGGCGGTATCGGTCTGGCGATTTCCGGCGTACCGTACGCCACCGTCTTCACCGTAGTCATGCTGATGACCTGTCTTGCGCAGCTGGGGCCGCTGCTGGTGCTGGTTCCCTGCATTATCTGGCTTTACTGGACGGGGGATACCACCTGGGGAACGGTGCTATTGGTCTGGAGCTGCGTGGTCGGCACCATGGATAACGTCATTCGCCCGATCCTTATCCGCATGGGTGCAGACCTGCCGCTGATCCTGATCCTCTCCGGGGTGATTGGCGGTCTGATTGCCTTCGGCATGATTGGCCTGTTTATCGGCCCCGTGCTGCTCGCCGTCACCTGGCGTTTGTTCTCAGCCTGGGTGCATGAAATTCCGCCGCCGGGGACGGATCCGGACGTGATTTTGAGCGAACTGGAAGAGCTGGAAGAGAAGAACACGCATTGAGTTTTTTGCCGGGTGGCGCTAACGCTTACCCGGCCTACATACTCCTTCACAATACTTTAACGCTGCTAAAGTATTTATTCGTTGCACACTGGTCAGACCCGCTGTTTCAGCATTTACCGCGCCATAAATCTCAAGAAATCTTTACGTCTCTTAAACTATTGAGACGAATCCGATCGACGCTAAAAGATGACATGCCTACTATTAGGGCACGGTTATAGATCAACACCTTGATTTATAAGCATGGAAATCCCCTGAGTGAAACAACGAATTGCTGTGTGTAGTCTTTGCCCATCTCCCACGATGGGCTTTTTTTTGTCCTGACTACGCGCGCTTCACCTCACAGGTACTCAGCATCCGCCACTTCGCGGGCAACACCCGCGTTTCCCCCGTTGCATTCACCGTCACCGCCTGGCGGATATCCGCCGACGATGCGCCAACCTGCAGCTCAAACTCCCCCGGCTCAACGATGCGTTTCCCGTCCCGACGGGTGAAGTTGAACATCTCAACCGGCAGCGTAAAGGTGAGCGTGGCGGTTTCGCCCGGCGAGAGCGTAACGCGCTGGAAGGCCTTCAGCTCCCGGAGCGGCCGCACCTGGGTGGCGACCTTATCCCTGACGTAAACCTGCACCACCTCGCTGCCGCTGCGCTCACCGGTGTTGGTGATATCTACGCTCAGCGTCACCTCGCCGTCGACCGGCACGCGGCTTTCGGCGACGCGGGCAGCACCCCAGCTAAACGTCGTCCAGCCAAGGCCGAAGCCAAACGGGTAACGCGATCCGAAGTGGAACGCAAACGGCGTGCCGCCGCTTTTGAGCTTGTGATTGTAGTAATACGGCATTGCCCCGGCGCTTTTCGGCACGCTCACCACCAGGCGCCCCTGCGGCTCCGCCCGTCCCGTTAAGACGTCAGCAATCGCCCAGCCGCCTTCCTGCCCCGGCGCCCACGCCATCAGCAGCGCCGCGACCTTATCCTCCAGCCCCTGCAGGTTGTACGGACGCCCGCCGGTCATCACGACAATCACCGGTTTACCCGTCGCCACCAGCGCCTCCAGCAGCTGTTGCTGCACGCCCGGCAGGTTCAGGGAGTCGGTGTCGGAACCTTCCCCCACGGTACCGCTCTGGAACAGCCCGGCGAGATCCCCCACGCAGGCCACCACCACGTCACTCTCCTGCGCCGCGTTTACCGCCTCGGGGATCAGGGCGGTACTTTGCGAGACCGGCGACTGCTGCATCGGTTTGCCGCCGCTGTCGCCAGGGAAGACCGGCGCGCCCGCCATGCGTTTCTCGATGATGTGACACCCTTTAGCGTAACGGATCTGCGACGCGCCGAGGTAGTGTTCCAGCGCCGCGCGCGGAGTCGTCACCTGCGAGGTCTCTTCAACCATATCGCTGATGATCAAATGCACCGGGAAGCTGTAGCCGCTGAGTAACGCCAGCGGATCGTCTGCCGTCGGCCCCACCACCGCCACGCGGGGTTTGCCGCCAAGCGGTAAAATGCCGTTGTTTTCCAGCAGCGTGAGCGATTTCGTCGCCACGTCTCGCGCTACCCGGCGGGTCCTCTCATTTTGCAGATCGATACCGTTTTCATCGGTATACGGCTTCTCAAACAGCCCGAGGCGGAATTTTTCGGTCAGCACGCGCGTCACAATCTCATCCACTTTTTCCATAGCGATCAGCCCACGCTCAACCGCGTCCGCCAGATGGCGCGCGCAGTCGTCTTTCGGCAGCTCGACGTCCAGCCCGGCGTTAAACGCCAGCGCGGCGGATTCGGCCGCATCGTGGGAAATCCCGTGGTGCTGGTGCAGCAGGCTGACGCCGCCGTAGTCGGCCACAATGATGCCGTCGAAGCCCCACCGTTCGCGCAGGACGGTGGTCAGCAGGAAGCTGTCGCTGTGCCCCGGCTGATTGTCGATGTCGTGGTAAGCAGGCATCACCGAACCGGCGTTAGCCAGCCTGATCGCCATTTCAAACGGCAGCAGGAAGGTGTCGTTCAGCTCGCTAAACCCCAGGTGGACCGGGGCATGGTTGCGCGCCCCTTCGCTGAACGAGTGGCCCACGTAGTGCTTGAGCGTCGCCAGCAGGTCGCGCTTGTCGCCCTGCAACCCTTTCACGTAGGCGGTTGCCATTACCCCCACCAGCCAGGGATCTTCCCCGAAGGTCTCTTCGGTTCGCCCCCAGCGCACGTCGCGGGAGACGTCCAGCACCGGCGCCAGCCCCTGCTGGCAGCCCACGGATCGCGCCTCTTTGCCTATCTGCTCTGCCGCGCGCTGTACCAGCTCCGGATCCCAGGTCGATCCGTAGTTCAGCGACGACGGGAACAGCGTGGCGTCTTTGCACAGCAGCCCCACCAGACACTCTTCATGGAACAGCGCCGGGATGCCGAGGCGCGTCTCTTCCAGCATCATGCGCTGCAGGCGATTGGCAGCGCGCACGCCGGTTTTCGCGTCAACGATGTGGGTACCCAGCGGGCGCGTAATTTGCCCGACGCCCAGCTTCAGCCTTTCGCTCAGCGACGCCTGTTCGCTCACGCCAGCGAATTCGTCGCTGAGATCGCTGCGCTCGCGGTGGTTGCCGTTTTCATCGAGGATCAGCCAGTACGCATGCATCTGGGCGAACTTCTCTTCCGGGGTCATGCGCGCCAGTAAATCGGCAACGCGCTCGTGCACGGGACGTCCCGCGTCCTTATAGATAGCCGTCATGTTTTACTCCTGTAGTGCGGAAGGGGTTGCCGGGCTGAGCTGCCCCGCATCGGGTCTGACGTCACGCTTGCTGGCCAGCTCCCGGGCGATGGCATCCACCAGCCGGCTGTTAAGCTTGTAGATGGCGAGAAGCGCGACCATGCAGAGGAACAGCGCGCACGGGATAAGGGTGAACAGCGCGTTGATGGTCGAGAGCACCTGCGGCGTCTGGGTTGCCTGGCCCGGGGCATAATCCACCATGCCCAGCACCCAGCCGACCACCGCCCCGCCCAGCGCCAGGCCAAACTTGATGGCAAACAGCGCGGTGGAGAAGACCAGGCCGTCCAGGCGACGACCGCTGCGGTGCTCTTCGTAGTCGACCACATCGGAGAACATGGTCCACTGCAGCGGCGTGGTGAGGTTTTGCACAAAGCTAAAGACGATGTTGAGGCCAAAGATGAGCCACACCTGCGAAGGCGGCAGGAAGAAAATCAGCGCACCGAAGATGACGAAGGAAATAATCGTCCACTGATAGGCGCGGACGCGGTCAAATTTCCCCAGCAGCCGTTCGGATAATAATGCGCCGCTTAAGGAGGCCACCATGCCGGAAACAATAAAGGCAAAAACCAGATCCGGACGCAGCAGCACATAGTTCACGTAATACATCGTGGCGGAGCCGCGCGTCACCACCGCGGTTAACAGCAAAATATTAAACAGAAACACAATGCGCCACTGGCTGTTGCGGCCCAGCAGTTTTAAATCGGTAAGCATGGAGCCAGAGGAATCGTTGCGCGGAGAATAACGCTCGCGGGTCATCAGGAAGCAGCAGAAGAACAGCACAATGCCCAGCAGCCCCATCAGGCTCATGGCAAAGAAATAGCCTTTCTGCACGTTGCCCTGGCCCAGCAACGAAACCAGCGGCAGGGCAATCACCGTCACAATCAACCCACCGATAAACGACAGGCCAAAGCGCCACGACTGCAGGGAGTGACGCTCGCGCGGGTCCAGCGTCAGCGCGCCCGGCATGGCGCAGTAAGGCACGTTAATGGCGGAGTAGATCAGGCTCAAGAGGGCATAGGTCAGGCAGGCATAGACAATTTTTGCCGTCGGCCCGACGTCCGGCACGTAGAAGGTAATCAGGCAGCTCACGCCAAACGGGATGGCAAACCACAGCAGCCAGGGACGAAAGCGCCCGTGTCGCGTCCGGGTGCGGTCAACCAGCGCGCCAATGCACGGGTCGACAAACGCATCGACCACGCGCACCACTAAAAACATGGTACCCATAATGGCCGCGGGTAAACCGAAAACGTCCGTATAGAAATAGGCGAGAAATAACGTGGCCGTTTGCCAGACCAGCGCGCTGGCCATATCGCCTAAGCCATAACCTATTTTATCTTTGGTATGCAGTACAGAGGAGAGTGTCATTGTTATTGGCCTTTTTATCAGGTTAAAACGTATTTCAACCAGTTGCGCAAATTCTTAAGGGAAATGCGCAGTAAGGCCCAAGTATTAGCAACGGTTTGCGCGCTAACAATTGTCTAAATTGACAGACAAATTATGATATTTGGTTTTTTACTTTATTTGTGATGGGGCGCAAATAAGAGGGGGAAATAAAAAAGGCGAGGAATACTTTCCTCGCCTTTTACGGTCAGCGTGGCGTTACTTGTTCAGTTCCGCCAGGCTCAGCCAGGTTTGCACCACGGTGTCCGGGTTCAGGGAGAGGCTATCAATCCCCTCTTCCATCAGCCAGGCGGCAAAGTCTTCATGGTCGGATGGACCCTGACCGCAAATCCCAACGTATTTACCCTGCTTTTTCGCCGCGCGGATGGACATCGAGAGCAGCGCTTTTACCGCCTCGTTGCGCTCGTCGAACAGCTCGGAAACCACGCCGGAATCGCGATCCAGACCCAGCGTCAGCTGCGTCATGTCGTTTGAGCCGATAGAGAAGCCGTCGAAGTGCTCCAGGAACTGCTCGGCCAGCAGGGCGTTGGACGGGATTTCGCACATCATGATGATCTTCAGCCCGTTCTCGCCGCGCTTGAGCCCCTGACGCGCCAGCTCGTCCACCACCGCTTTCGCCTGATCCACGGTACGCACGAACGGGATCATGATTTCGACGTTGGTCAGCCCCATGTCGTTGCGCACGCGCTTCACCGCCTCGCACTCCAGCGCGAAGCAGTCACGGAAGCTGTCGGACACGTAGCGTCCGGCCCCGCGGAAGCCCAGCATCGGGTTCTCTTCTTCCGGCTCGTAGCGCTCGCCGCCCACCAGGTTGGCGTATTCGTTAGACTTAAAGTCAGACAGACGCACGATCACGCGTTTCGGGTAGAAGGCGGCACCCAGCGTGGCGATCCCCTCGGTCAGACGGCCAACGTAGAACTCTTTCGGCGAGTCGTAGCCTTTCATCATCTCGCGGATTTCGTTCTGCAGCTTCGGATCCTGATCGTCAAACTCCAGCAGCGCGCGCGGGTGAACGCCGATCATACGGTTGATGATAAATTCCAGACGCGCCAGGCCCACGCCTTCGTTCGGCAGGCAGGCAAAGTCAAAAGCGCGGTCCGGGTTGCCGACGTTCATCATGATCTTCAGCGGCAGGTCCGGCATGGTATCCACGCTGGAGCTCTTCACGCTGAAGTCGAGGATATCGGCGTACACGTAGCCGGTGTCGCCTTCGGCACAGGAGACGGTTACGTTCTGCCCGTCCTTCATGCGTTCGGTGGCATCACCGCAGCCGACAACCGCAGGAATACCCAGCTCGCGGGCAATGATCGCCGCGTGGCAGGTACGTCCGCCGCGGTTGGTGACGATAGCCGCCGCTTTCTTCATGATCGGTTCCCAGTCCGGGTCGGTCATGTCGGTTACCAGCACGTCGCCTGGCTCGATGCGGTTCATCTCGCTGATGTCGTGGATCACTTTGACCGGACCGGCACCGATGCGGTGACCGATGGCGCGGCCTTCCGCGACGATTTTGCCCTGGGCGTGCAGCGTGTAACGCTCCATCACCTGGCCGCGCGAGCGGACGGTTTCCGGACGCGCCTGCACGATAAACAGCTTGCCGGTGTTACCGTCCTTCGCCCATTCGATATCCATCGGACGGCCGTAGTGTTTTTCAATCTGCACCGCCTGCTTCGCCAGCTCCTGCACTTCGGCGTCGGTCAGCGAGAAGCGATCGCGCTGCTCCTGCGGTACATCTTCAATTTTCACCTGCTTGCCATGCTCCTGGGTCGGAGCATAGATCATGCGGATTTTTTTCGAGCCCATGGTGCGGCGGACCACCGCCGGACGGCCAGCGGCCAGCGTCGGCTTGTGCACGTAGAATTCGTCAGGGTTGACCGCGCCCTGCACCACCATCTCACCCAGCCCCCACGCGGAGGTGATAAACACCACCTGGTCGAAGCCGGATTCGGTATCAATGGAGAACATCACGCCGGATGAGCCCACGTCGGAGCGCACCATGCGCTGCACGCCAGCGGAGAGCGCCACGCCGCGATGGTCGTAGCCCTGGTGCACGCGATAGGAAATAGCACGGTCGTTGAACAGGGAAGCAAACACGTGCTTCACCGCCACCAGCACCGCGTCGTAACCCTGGACGTTCAGGAAGGTTTCCTGCTGCCCGGCAAACGAGGCGTCCGGCATGTCTTCTGCGGTGGCAGAGGAGCGCACGGCAAAGGAGGCCTGCGCATCGTCAGCAGAGAGCTGGCTGTACGCGTCGTGAATGGCTTTTTCCAGTTCCGGCTGGAAAGGTGTGTCGATGATCCACTGGCGGATCTGCGCCCCGGCTTTCGCAAGCTCGGTAACGTCATCAATATCCGTTTTATCCAGCAGGTCGTAAATGCGCTGGTTAACACCGCTCTGGTCTAAAAACAGGTTAAAGGCATCGGCGGTGGTGGCAAACCCGTTCGGTACGGAGACACCCATACCCGACAGATTTGTAATCATTTCACCCAGGGAGGCATTTTTGCCCCCAACTCTGTCTACATCATTCATGCCGAGTTGGTTATACCAAAGCACCAGCGGTGACGAGCCATTGTTGGACATCGAAACAATCCTTTTGTGATATTTGATCGGAGTAAGAAACACCTGACTACGTATTTATACTGGCATATTTGTTTGCGCTAAAAAAACGGTGAATCGTGTAAGCAATTTAAATTTTCAACTTTTCGGATACTTTCCCATCAACGATTAACCCGATGATTCCTGTATATTCAGCGAGAAACCCCAAAAATAAAGTCGCTATTTGAAAAATGAAATCCGCTTTTCAGGAAAACCAAAAACAGCGTTTCATTCATAATTCAGATAAGTTCTTTGCTGTGTAAATTACTTTTTTAATTTATGCTTTCAGACAATTACGTCTGATATTCAGGGTGGGTAAAATGGATAATGCTGTCGATCGTCACGTTTTTTATATTTCTGATGGTACGGCGATCACCGCCGAGGTGCTGGGCCACGCGGTGATGTCGCAGTTTCCCGTATCGATCAACAGCATTACGCTGCCGTTTGTCGAAAATGAGAGCCGCGCCAGAGCGGTGAAGGACCAGATTGATGCCATCTACCAGCAGACCGGCGTTCGCCCGCTGGTCTTCTACTCTATCGTGATCCCCGAAATTCGCGCCATCATCCTGCAAAGCGAAGGCTTCTGTCAGGATATCGTGCAGGCGCTGGTGGCGCCGCTGCAGAGCGAGCTTAAGCTCGACCCGACCCCCATCGCCCACCGTACCCACGGGCTGAACCCCGGCAACCTGACCAAGTACGACGCGCGTATCGCCGCCATTGACTACACCCTTGCCCACGACGACGGTATCTCGCTGCGTAATCTCGACCAGGCGCAGGTGATCCTGCTTGGCGTTTCCCGCTGCGGCAAAACTCCGACCAGCCTCTACCTGGCGATGCAGTTTGGCATTCGCGCCGCCAACTATCCGTTCATCGCTGACGATATGGATAACCTGGTGCTGCCCGCCGCCCTCAAGCCGCTGCAGCACAAGCTGTTCGGCCTGACGATCAACCCGGAGCGTCTCGCAGCCATCCGCGAAGAGCGCCGCGAGAACAGCCGCTACGCCTCCATGCGCCAGTGCCGGATGGAGGTCTCCGAAGTGGAAGCGCTGTACCGTAAAAACCAGATCCCGTGGCTGAACAGCACCAACTATTCGGTAGAAGAAATTGCCACCAAAATTCTCGACATCATGGGGCTTAATCGCCGCATGTACTAATATGCTAGTACATTAACTCAGATTCAGGTATCATCATCGGCAACCACGGGGCGGTGTCGCCCCGACTTGAAATCAGCAGGGATTGGTTTAAGGTGATGCCCATCACTTCCCGGTAGTCTGCCGATGAAGCAAAAATTTTCTGAGACATTCCATGAATAAAACCGATGAACTCCGCACTGCGCGCATTGACAGCCTGGTCACGCCGGCTGAACTGGCCCAGCGGCATCCTGTTTCCGCCGCCGTCGCGGAACACGTGACGGCTTCCCGCCGCCGCATTGAAAAAATCCTCAATGGCGAAGACAAGCGTCTTCTGGTGGTGATTGGTCCCTGCTCCATCCACGATCTGGATGCCGCGATGGATTATGCCAAACGGCTTCAGGGCCTGCGGGATAAGTACCAGCATCGCCTTGAGATTGTGATGCGCACCTACTTTGAAAAACCGCGTACCGTGGTGGGCTGGAAGGGACTGATTTCCGACCCTGACCTGAACGGCAGCTACCGCGTGAACCACGGTATCGAGCTGGCGCGCAAGCTGCTTTTGCAGGTCAACGAGCTGGGCGTACCGACGGCGACCGAGTTTCTCGATATGGTGACCGGGCAGTTTATCGCCGATCTGATCAGCTGGGGCGCGATTGGCGCGCGCACCACCGAAAGCCAGATCCACCGCGAAATGGCCTCCGCCCTCTCCTGTCCGGTCGGCTTTAAAAACGGCACCGATGGCAATACCCGCATCGCGGTGGATGCCATCCGCGCGGCACGCGCCAGCCACATGTTCCTGTCGCCGGATAAAAGCGGCCAGATGACCATCTACCAGACCAGCGGTAACCCGTACGGGCACATCATTATGCGCGGCGGCAAGAAACCCAATTACCATGCCCAAGATATTGCGGCGGCCTGTGAAACGCTGGCCGAGTTCGACCTGCCGGAACATCTGGTGGTGGACTTCAGCCACGGCAACTGCCAGAAGCAGCATCGCCGCCAGCTGGACGTCTGCGATGAGATCTGCCAGCAGATCCGCAGCGGCTCCACCGCCGTTGCCGGGATTATGGCGGAAAGCTTTATCAAAGAAGGCACGCAAAAAATCGTTGCCGGACAGCAGATGGTGTACGGCCAGTCAATCACCGACCCGTGCCTGAGCTGGGAAGACAGCGAGCTGCTAATGGATAAGCTGGCGTCTGCGGTAGATACGCGCTTCTAATACCCGCCGGGTGGCGCTGCGCTTGCCCGGCCTACGGTTCGTGCCGCTGTAGGCCCGGTAAGGCAAAGCCGCCACCGGGCTTTTCACTACGCAATATTGATCCCGTCACACAATTTTCACAAAAACGCTTGCCGTGAATTTGCAGTTTATTGATAATGATTATCATTGTTACATTGATTGTTATTTATAAACATTATGTCACGTACAAATAACAGTGCGGCAACGCCAGCAAAAACACACACAGCCCCTCCCTCCACCGATCGTCGCATCGACAGCAAAAGCCTGCTGGGTGATGAGGGCCGGGTGATTATCGAGCATGACGGTCAGCACTACCTGCTGCGCCAGACGAATGCCGGAAAATTGATCCTCACAAAATAAACCAACACATTCGCCAGCCACCCAGGTCATCCCCAGGCAGCCAGCGCTTTCGATTCTTTATGGAGAGTTGCTATGCCACACCTGCCTTCCGCGTCTTTACGCCCGTCACTTCTGGCGCTGGCGATCGTCAGCGCCCTGCCGACCGCGGCAGCTGCCGCCACGGACGATATTACCGTCACCGCCACGGGCAACGCCCGCAGCGCCTTTGAAGCCCCCATGATGGTGAGCGTGATTGACGCCAGCGCGCCGGAGAAACAGACCGCCAGCTCGGCGGCCGACCTGCTGCGTAACGTCCCCGGCCTGACGCTGGACGGCACCGGACGTACCAACGGGCAGGACGTGAACCTGCGCGGCTATGACCGTCGCGGCGTGCTGATGCTGGTTGACGGCGTGCGTCAGGGAACCGATACCGGCCACCTGAACAGCACCTTCCTCGATCCGGCGCTGATCAAACGTATCGAAGTCGTGCGCGGTCCTTCCGCGCTTCTCTACGGCAGCGGCGCGCTGGGCGGCGTGATTTCCTATGACACCGTTGACGCCAAAGACCTGCTGGAACCGGGTAAACACAGCGGCTACCGCGTGTTTGGTACGGGTGCGACGGGCGACAGCAGCCTCGGGATGGGCGCCAGCGCCTACGGGCGCACCGATACGCTGGACGGTCTGCTCTCCTGGTCCAGCCGCGATCGCGGTGATATCCGCCAGAGTGACGGTAAGACCGCGCCAAACGACGAATCCATCAATAACATGCTGGCGAAAGGCAGCTGGAAAATCGACCCGGCCCAGACCCTGAGCGGCT
Organism: Enterobacter sp. PP-008-ECC_S150; assembly: GCF_045257065.1. Classification (NCBI taxonomy): domain Bacteria; kingdom Pseudomonadati; phylum Pseudomonadota; class Gammaproteobacteria; order Enterobacterales; family Enterobacteriaceae; genus Enterobacter; species Enterobacter sp. PP-008-ECC_S150. The sequence goes on from NZ_JBJHHG010000004.1 coordinate 165,501, forward strand.
CCCTGCGCTACTACAACAACGCCGCACAGGAGCCGAAAAACCCGCAAACGACCGGGGCGGACAGCAGTAACCCGATGACCGACCGCTCCACCATTCAGCGCGATGCGCAGCTGGGTTACCGCATCGCCCCTGCCGGGAACGACCTGCTGAACGCCGACGCGAAGGTCTACTGGTCCGAAGCGCGCATTAATGCCCAGAATATCGACGGGAGCGGTGAGTTCCGCAAGCAGACCACCCGAGGCGGCAAGGTGGAAAACCGCACCCGCCTGTTCAGCGACACCTTTGCCGCACATCTGCTAACCTACGGCGGGGAATACTACCGTCAGGAACAGCACCCTGGCGGTGCGACCACCGGCTTCCCGGAGGCGAAAATCGACTTCAGCTCCGGCTGGCTGCAGGACGAAATCACCCTTCGCGATCTGCCCGTTACCCTGCTGGGCGGCACGCGGTATGACAACTACCGCGGCAGCAGCGACGGCTATAACGATGTGGATGCCGATAAGTGGTCATCCCGCGCCGGGTTAACCGTCAGCCCAACCGACTGGCTGATGCTGTTTGGCTCTTACGCACAGGCCTTCCGCGCGCCGACCATGGGCGAGATGTATAACGACGCCAAACACTTCTCCATTGGCCGGTTCTATACCAACTACTGGGTACCGAACCCGAACCTGCGTCCGGAAACCAACGAAACGCAGGAGTTTGGTTTTGGCCTGCGCTTTGACGATCTGATGCTTGCCAGCGATGCGCTGGAGCTTAAAGCCAGCTACTTCGATACCAAAGCCAGGGACTATATCTCCACCACCGTCGATTTTGCCGCCGCGACCACCATGTCCTATAACGTCCCGAACGCCAAAATCTGGGGCTGGGACATGATGGCAAAATACTCTGCCGACCTCTTCAACCTCGACCTGGCCTATAACCGCACGCGCGGGAAAGATACCGATACGGGCGAGTACATCTCCAGCATTAACCCGGACACCGTCACCAGCAGGCTGGACATTCCGGTGGCGCAGAGCGGTTTTTCCGTCGGCTGGATTGGCACCTTTGTCGATCGCTCAACGCATATCAGCAGCAGCTACAGCAAGCAGCCGGGCTATGCGGTCAACGATTTCTACGTGAGCTATAAAGGGCAGGAGAAGCTGAAAGGGGTGACCACCACGCTGGTACTCGGCAACGCCTTTGACAAAGAATACTGGTCACCTCAGGGCATTCCGCAGGACGGTCGTAACGGCAAGATTTTCGTAAGCTATCAGTGGTAATGCCCGTCGGGCAACTATGCAGAAGGATAAGATAATGAATCACTACACTCGCTGGCTTGAGCTAAAAGAAGCCAATCCCGGTAAGTACGCGCGCGACGTCGCAGGGTTAATGAACATCAGTGAAGCAGAGCTGACCTTTGCCCGCGTGGGCCACGACGCCTGGCGACTGCGCGGTGAGATCCGCGAGATTTTAGGCGCGCTGGAAGCCGTGGGCGAAACCAAATGCATCTGCCGCAACGACTACGCCGTGCACGAGCAGGTTGGGCACTTCACCAACCAGCACCTGAACGGCCACGCCGGGCTGGTGCTGAACCCGCGCGCGCTGGATCTGCGCCTGTTCCTCAACCAGTGGGCGAGCGCGTTTCACATCAGTGAAGCCACCGCCCGCGGCGAGCGCCAGAGCATTCAGTTCTTCGACCACCAGGGCGATGCCCTGCTGAAGATCTACGCCACGGACAACACCGACGTTTCCGCCTGGGGCGACGTGCTGACCCGCTTCATCATTGCCGATAATCCACCGCTGGCGCTGAAGGCAGCCGATCTCCCGGCCCACGCAGAAAACGCACAAGCCGCGCTCGTGGACGCAGAGTGGCGCGCCATGACCGACGTCCACCAGTTCTTCGGCCTGCTGAAGCGTCATAACCTCAGCCGTCAGCAGGCGTTTCGCCTGGTGGGTGACGATCTGGCCTGCCGGGTAGAAAACGCCGCGCTGGCGCAGCTGCTGGAAGCGGCCCATCGGGACGAAAACGAAATCATGATCTTTGTCGGCAACCGCGGCTGCGTGCAGATCTTCACCGGCGTAGTGGAAACGCTGACGCCGATGAAAGGCTGGCTGAACATCTTTAACCCGACCTTTACCCTGCATTTGCTTGAAGGTTCCATTGCGGAAAGCTGGGTCACGCGCAAGCCGACGGCTGACGGGCACGTGACCAGCCTGGAGCTGTTTGCTGCCGACGGAACGCAAATCGCCCAGCTGTACGGCCAGCGTACCGAAGGCGAACCGGAGCAGAGCCAGTGGCGCAGCCAGGTTGACGCCTTAACCGCGAAAGGGCTGGCCGCATGACGCGCTGGCTCGCCCTGCTCAGCGCCCTGCCCCTGCTGGCGTTTGCTACGCCGCAGGAGAGAATCGTGACCCTCGGCGGCGACGTCACCGAGATTGTCTATGCGCTCGGCGCGGCCTCTTCGCTGGTGGCGCGCGACAGCACCAGCCAGTGGCCGCAGGCGGCGACCGCGCTGCCGGACGTGGGCTACCTGCGCCAGCTCAACGCGGAAGGGATCTTATCCATGCGCCCAACGCTGGTGCTGGCCAGCGCCCAGGCGCAGCCCTCTCTGGCGCTTAAGCAGGTTGAGCAAAGCCACGTCAGGGTTATCACGGTGCCTGCCCGTAACGACCTGAGCGTGATTGACGAAAAGGTGCGGATCGTCGCTGAAGCGACGCACCGCGAGGCCGAGGGGGAAGCGCTGCGCAGCGCGCTGCGTCAGTCGCTCTCGGGGCTGCCCGCGTCACCGCTCAATAAACGGGTGCTGTTTATTCTCAACCACGGCGGGATGACCGCCATGGCGGCCGGACAACAGACCGGTGCGGATGCGGCCATTCGTGCGGCGGGGCTGCAGAACGCGATGCAGGGATTCACCCGCTATCAGCCGCTGTCTCAGGAAGGCACGATCGCCAGCCGTCCCGATCTGGTGGTGATTTCTCAGGACGGCCTCAACGCCCTGGGCGGTGAAGCGAATCTGTGGACGCTGCCCGGCCTGGCGCAAACCCCGGCGGGACGGAATAAGCAGGTGCTGGCGATTGACGATATGGCGCTGCTGGGCTTCAGCGTGCGAACGCCGGAAGCCATCCAGCAGCTGCGAACCAACGCGGAGCAGCTGCCCTGATGTCCCGGCGAGCCGCATTGTCACTGTGGATGCTGGCCGCGCTGCTGGTCGTCATGACGCTGACGGCCAGCGGTATTGGCGCACTGCGTCTGCCGGTGAGCCTGCTGTGGAACGGTACCGACGAGGCGCTGCGCCAGATATGGCTGACGATCCGTCTGCCTCGCGTGCTGCTGGCGCTGGCGATTGGCGGTTCGCTGGCGCTGGCGGGCTGCGTGATGCAGGGGCTGTTTCGCAACCCGCTGGCGGATCCGGGCCTGCTCGGCATCAGCAGCGGCGCGGCGCTTGCGGTTGCGCTGTGGGTGGTGCTCCCGCTTTCGCTGCCTGCGCTGGTGATGCTGTATGCCCCGATGCTGGCGGCGTTTCTCGGCGCGCTGGCCGCCACCTTCGTGATTTTTCTGCTCAGCCGGCAGCGTGACGCTTCCCTGTCGCGCCTGCTGCTGGTGGGCATTGCCATCAACGCGCTGTGCGGCGCGGCCGTCGGCGTGCTGTCATGGCTCAGCAATGATGCCCAGCTTCGCCAGCTTTCTCTCTGGGGAATGGGCAGCCTCGGCCAGGCGCAGTGGTCGACGCTGCTGGCCGTCGCGTCGCTGATGGTCCCCACCGCGCTGGTTATCTGGCGTCTGGCAGGTGCGCTCAACCTGCTGCAGCTGGGCGATGAAGAGGCGCACTACCTCGGCGTAGAGGTTGCCGCCGTGCAGCGGATCCTGCTGCTGTGCAGCGCCCTGCTGGTGGCCGCCGCCGTTGCGGTCAGTGGCGTGATCGGCTTTGTCGGCCTGGTGGTACCGCACCTGGTGCGCATGTGGCTGGGCGCCGATCACCGGGTGGTGCTACCCGGTTCGGTGCTGGTCGGCGCGCTGCTTCTGCTGGTGGCCGATACGCTGGCGCGCAGCCTGGTCGCCCCGGCGGAAATGCCGGTCGGCTTATTGACCAGCCTTCTCGGCGCGCCGTGGTTCCTGTGGCTTATCTTTCGTCGCGGAGGCGCGCATGGCTGAACGCTATTGTGCAGAAAATCTTGTTTTTCGCGCCGGGCAACGCACGCTGATTAACGACGTGTCGCTGACCTTATCTCAAGGCGAACTGGTGGCGCTGATTGGCCCTAACGGCGCCGGAAAATCAACGCTAATGCGGCTGCTTACCGGCTATCTTAACCCTGCGGGCGGACGGTGCAGCCTGGCGAGCACGCCGCTTGCAGACTGGCAGCCGAACAGACTCGCACGCTACCGGGCGGTGATGCGCCAGAATACGCAGCTCGGATTTGACTGGCCGGTTGAGGCGGTCGTCGGTATGGGGCGCGCGCCCTGGACCCGCACGCCTGAAGCGTCGGTGATTGAGGAGGTCATGGCCATCACCGGCTGTTTACCGCTGGCGGGCAGGCAGTTTGCCGCACTCTCCGGCGGCGAGCAGCAGCGTATCCAGCTCGCCCGCGCGCTGGCCCAGCTCTGGTGCGAGGGCGCCCCGCGCGGCTGGCTGTTCCTTGATGAACCCACGTCCGCGCTGGATCTCTACCATCAGCAGCATCTGCTGCGCCTGCTGAAATCCCTGACCCGCCGGGGACATCTGCACGTTTGCGCGGTGCTGCACGACCTGAATCTGGCGGCGCTGTGGGCGGACCGCATCCTGCTGCTGCATGGCGGCAGCATCGTGTCCCAGGGAGAACCGGAAACCGTTTTGCAGGCCGATGCGCTGGCCCGCTGGTACGGCGCGCAGGTCTTCGTCGGCAGGCATCCGGTTCACGCCGCGCCGCAGGTGTTTCTCGCGCCCTAGCTTGAGCAACTCACCTCCAGCCGCTTGCCCCAGTCGGGCGGGCGGCTGACGTAGTCATCATCCCGATCGGCAAACGGCGTGCGCAACGCCACGTGCAGACGGTGCAGCTCGTCGTACTCGCCCTGTTCTGCCTGCTCAATCGCCCGCTGCGCCAGCCAGTTGCGCAACACCATCGCAGGGTTCGTTGCATTCATCTGCGCCTGGCGGGTGGCGTCATCCACCCGCTCCTGCTGCAGCCGCGCGCGGTACTGTGCAAACCAGTCGTCAAACGCCTGCCGGTCAATAAACTCATCGCGCAGCGGCGAGGCGGCGCTGTGCTGTTCCGTCTGGCCCAGCATCCGGAAGGTGCGCGTGTAATCGCTGCCTTCGCGCGCCATCAGGGCAAACAGGCCATTGAGAATGTCGTTATCGCCCTTCTCCTGCGTCACCAGCCCCAGCTTGTTGCGCATCAGCGTGCCATATTCCCGCAGCAAGATGTCCTGATAGCTGTCGAGCGCATCGTTGAGAGCATCAACGTCGATAAACGGCGACAGGGTTTGCGCAAGCCGCTGCAGATTCCACAGGCCCACCGCGGGCTGATTGTCAAAGCTGTACCGTCCCTGATAGTCAGAGTGGTTGCAGATATAGCCAGGCTGATAATCGTCCAGGAAACCAAACGGACCGTAATCGAAGGTCAGCCCGAGAAGCGACATGTTGTCCGTATTCATAACGCCATGGGCAAAGCCGACCGTTTGCCAGCGGGCAATCAGGGTTGCGGTACGGGCCACCACATCCCTGAACCAGAGAACGTATTTATCCGCCTCGTCCTGCCAGTGCGCCCAGTGGTGACGAATGGCAAAGTCCGCCAGCTGGCGCACCTTTTCCGGCTCGCGGCGGTAGTAAAAGTGTTCGAAATGACCGAAGCGCAGGTGGCTTTGCGCGATACGCATCAGCATTGCGCCCTTTTCCACGGTTTCGCGCGCGACCGGCGTCTCGCTGGTGACGATGGAAAGCGCCCGGGTGGTGGGAATGCCCAGCGCATGCATCGCTTCACAGCCCAGACACTCGCGAATCGTAGACCGAAGTACCGCACGCCCGTCTCCCATTCGCGAATAGGGCGTCAGGCCCGCCCCCTTCAGGTGCCAGTCAACCGTCTCCCCGTTGGGAAGCCGTTGCTCGCCGAGCAGGATCCCCCGGCCGTCGCCCAGCTGTCCCGCCCAGACGCCAAACTGGTGTCCGCTATAGACCTGAGCCAGAGGTTGCATACCGGCGAGAAGCATTTCGCCTCCCCAGACGCCAGCGCTGTCTGGGCGCTGAAACAGCTCGGGCGGAATGGCGAGCTCTTCTGCCAGCCGATCGTTATGCCAGATAAGGCGTGAATGGTGTAACGGTGTGGGTTTGAGTGCGGTGTAAAATCCCGGCAACTCGTCGTGCCAGTGAGCAGTAAAAGACAGGGTCATAAGTCCTCCTGCTTTTAGTGTAGAGGGTTTGCCCGAACTTAAACACGGGCGAAAGACAGGGTTATCGCTGCTGAACCAGCGTGGTGACGTGCTCCGCGGTGACCGCTGGCCAAAGCGCGCCCTGCATCGCACCAAAATTGAAAGACAAAACGCGTTGCAGCAGTGCGTGGTCATCAATGCCGGAGACGATCACAGACTGGCAGTGAGGCGTGATTTGCCAGAGGATGGCGCGCATAAAAGGCTCAAAAGAGAGCTCCGGGGCGCGCTGCTGAATGAATCCTTTATCGAGAATGACCCGTTTAAATAATCCATCATACACCGCTTTGAGCGATGCGGCGCCTGCGCCAAAGTTTGCCAGGACCAGCGGAAAATGGATCGCCATTCTCGCCAGCTGCAGATCGTCCTTTCCGTTATTTAAACCTGGATAATTCTCATTAACAGTAAACTCAAGAAACGGATAACGCTCAAGGATTGAAACAGCGTTTCCATTAGTTAATAAAAATTCACCAATTACAGGTGTAATATTGATCCATGCAATTAACTGATGCTGAATAAAAAACAGTTTACAGGTATCAAGCAATTGCAGCTTTTCGTTAAACAGCGCTAACTCTTCAGCCGCTGAAAGCCGAGGGATAACAAGCTCAGTAGGGATCCGCACATCGCTGCCGACGCCAGTAAAGTTAACCAGAATTTCTAAACCTTTCAGCTCACCTGCGCTATTACGGGCAGGCAGGAGCAGCAGTTCAGACTGGTAAGCATTATCTAGCGTAATAATCATTGCACTCGCCCCGCATTAAAGATGAGAGAGGACATCCTGGAGCAATTGCCGACACAATTCCACTGTCTTGATTTTAATAAGATTAATTTCATTAGTTCCGTATTAATTTTCAGATTTATCCCTGAATCTAAAATAATTTTATCCTGGTTGTAGAATAATAGCCAGTTTTAGATAAAACAGACACATACAGGATGCGCTAATTTTAGGTAAATTTAACTTTAAGCATCTTATTTGAGAAAAACGGCATGATTTATTACTTACCATGCCGTCATAAGAGAAGTATCCGACAAAGACTAAATACGCCGTGCCTGCCAGAAATTTTTACGCCAGTAAACATTATCAAGAGAAGAGCGCATCACGCCGCGACTGGTCGAGGCATGAATGAACTGATTATCTGTATCATATATGCCCACGTGGAGACCGCTTTCACCCGAGCCGGTTTTGAAGAAAACCAGGTCTCCGGGCAGCAAATCGTCTTTATCAATTTCAGTGCCAATTTCCGCCTGCTTGCGCGTTTCGCGCGGCAGCTGTAAATCAAACTTATCGCGAAACGTCATCAGGACGAAGCCGGAGCAGTCCACGCCGCCGCGGCTCATGCCGCCGTAGCGGTACGGCGTGCCGCGCCAGTTGCTCAGCTGATCGTTCAGGCTGGCAATGACGGTGATCGAATCTGAAAGCCGTGGGTTAGGCGGCGGCGCACGATGGCTACTGCATCCCGCAAGAAAAAGTGCTGCCATCAGGAGAAACCAGAATCGCATTTTCAGACGAATCCTCTGCTTTTTTTGTTCTTTTCGTAATTTAGCGTGCAAATGTGCCTACAGGCAAGAAACGGTTACGCCTGCCCGGTAGAAATCAGCATCTTATGTCCCTCTATATCCAGCCTGCGGAACGACATGTTGTACGCGCGGGCAAGATTGGGCGGGGTAAGCACCTGCTCCCGCGGACCGCTAGCGATCATTTTTCCCTGCGACAGCAGCCACACCCGGTGGGCATGGCGCAGGGTGTGGTTGAGGTCATGACCGCTCATCACCACGGCGATGCCTTTTCGGCTGAGGGCGCTTAGCAGGGTATCCAGCGCCGCCTGCTGCGCCACGTCCAGACCGCTCATAGGTTCATCGAGAAGCAGCATCCGCCCGTGAGGATTACCTGCCGGGTGGATCTGAACGATAACCGCCGCCAGGCGCACCCGCTGCCACTCTCCGCCGGAAAGCTGGCTGGCATGCCGGGCGAGTTTATCTTCCAGCCCGAGGGCCGCCGCCACGTCCGTCAGCAGCGCCGTCTGCTGTTTGTCGTGCAGATGCAGCATCAGATAGTGCCAGACCGGCATCGCAAAGGGCGGCACCTGCTGTTGTACGAGGTAGCTGCGCCGATGCGCCAGCGAGACCGGTGACCAGTCGGCAAGCGAATGCTCCAGCAGCGTTATCTGCCCTTCTCCGTCGGTCATGCCTGCCATCCGCGCCAGCAGCGTGCTCTTCCCTGCACCGTTTGGCCCGACAAGATGCAGGATTTCTCCCGCATTGACGGTACCGGTTATTGGCTCCAGACGTCCCCTCTCGGCAACGTCCGTGAGCTGCATCAGTAATGACATTACTTCGCCAGCGCCAGCTTGATCGACTCCATGACGATCGGATCTTCAGGCGTCATATCCGGCGAAAAACGCTGAACGACCTGGCCGTCGCGACCGATCAGGAATTTCTCGAAATTCCACAGGATATCGTCCGGGTAAAGCGGCGCGCGCCCTTTGCTGGCCATACGCTCATAAAATCCGCTGCCTTCCGGCGCAACGGCCTTAGGAGCGGCAGCGATCAGCTTCGCATACAGTGGATGGCGGTCCTCACCGTTGACGTCAATTTTGCCGAACATCGGGAACGTCACGCCATAGGTGGTGCTGCAGAAGGTTTTAATCTCCTCTTCGCTGCCCGGCTCCTGTCCCAGGAACTGGTTGCAGGGGAAGCCCAGCACGGTGAAACCGTCTTTCTCCCAGGCCTTCTGAATATTTTCCAGCTGCTCGTACTGCGGCGTCAGGCCGCATTTGGATGCTACGTTGACGATAAGCAACACGTTGCCTCTGTAGCCTTCCAGCGTGGTTTTCTCGCCGTCAATGGTCGTCACTTCTGTATTCAGGATATCTGACTGCATAGCATTCCCTCAGGTTGTTTTACAGGTCGTTTTTTAACGTCCGGATTTTAATAGTAGCCAGATAAAGACCGGCGCGCCCAGCGTGGCGGTGACCACGCCAATCGGCAGCTCTGCGGCCGTCAGGGCAAGGCGGGCGATGATATCGGCCACCAGCAGCGTGACGGCCCCGGCCACCGCAGAGGCCGGAAGCAGGGTTCGATGGTCCGTGAGGCCACACAGGCGCAGCATGTGCGGTATAACCAGCCCGATAAAACCGATAGCCCCCGCCAGCGCCACGCTGACGCCGACCAGCCAGCCAATCACGATCACCAGCACGTTACGCCAGAACCCAATCGGCATGCCGAGCTGGCGGGCAGAGGTTTCACCCAGCGCGAGCATATTCAGCGGCTGCGCCTGCAGGGCCGCCCACAGGATGGCCGGTACCAGCAGCGCCATCAGCCAGCCCTGGTGCCAGTCAACGCCGCCAAAGCCGCCCATCATCCAGTACATCAGCTGACGCAGGTCAAAGGAGGTCGAGAAGTAGACCGCCCAGGTCATCAGCGCGCTGCAGATGATCCCCAGCGCCACGCCGGCAAGCAGCAGGCGGCTGGTCGACAGGTGCCGTCTGGCGAAGCGAAGAAGGATTGCGGTGATCAGCAGTGCGCCAAGTATGGCGCAGAGGCTAATGCTCCATCCTGACAGCTCTCCCCCGCCCAGCATCACCGCCGCAATCAGCCCCACGCCTGCACCGTTCGACACCCCGAGCAGGCCGGGCTCCGCCAGAGGGTTTTCAAACAACGCCTGCATAATGGTGCCGCACAGCGCCAGCGCTGCGCCCACCAGCATCACCGCAACGGTGCGCGGAAGGCGAATTTGCCAGACGAAGAGCTGCCCGTCAGGCCCCCACCAGCTTTCAGGCCCAATCCATCTGTCGCCGGCGCACAGGCTCACGCCCGCGGCGGCAGTGAGCAACAGCACCAGCCAAAGCAGGCGACGCCGATCGGAACGGAACTGTAGATGGGCAAAATCAAGCATGTGTAAGGTTATAGTAGCGTGAGATATCATTGATTTTACGGCGGGTTTGCCGGAGAGCGCAAAGAAAAAAGGCCGCGTGGGCGGCCTTTTTGGTTAGTTCATATTACTCTGCTTTGGGCGTTGCGTTTTCGACGCGGCTTTTTAACTTCTGGCCGGGTCTGAAGGTCACCACGCGGCGGGCTGTAATGGGAATATCTTCCCCCGTCTTCGGGTTACGGCCCGGACGTTGGTTTTTGTCTCGCAAATCAAAATTGCCAAAACCGGAGAGTTTTACCTGCTCACCATTTTCCAGAGCACGACGGATCTCTTCGAAAAACAGCTCTACCAGCTCTTTGGCATCCCGTTTGCTAAGCCCAAGCTTATCAAACAGATATTCTGACATTTCAGCTTTTGTAAGCGCCATAGGTTCAATCCCTCAATGATGCCTGGAATCGCTCTTTTAATGCCTCTACACATTTGGCGACGGTAGCGGCAATCTCCTCTTCTTCGAGTGTACGGCTGGTATCCTGAAGGATAAGGCTAATAGCGAGGCTCTTGAAACCTTCTGCTACGCCCTTGCCGCGGTACACGTCAAATAAGTTTACGCCAACTACCTGATTTACGCCAACTTTCTTACATTCGGCCAAAATATCTGCTGCGGGCACATTTTCCGCGACCACAACCGCGATATCACGGCGGTTTGCCGGGAAGCGGGAGACGTCCTGCGCCTGAGGAATCACGCGGTCTGCTACCGGGCTCCATTCCAGCTCGAACACGATGGTGCGGCCGTTCAGGTCCAGCTTACGCTCCAGCTCAGGGTGAACAACCCCAATAAAACCAACGCGTTTGCCGTCTAAGTAGATGGCTGCGCTCTGGCCCGGATGCAGGGCCGGAATGGCATCTGCGCGGAATTCAATTTCAGATAATTTACCGGTCAGATCCAGAATCGCTTCCAGGTCGCCCTTCATATCGTAGAAATCAACCGTGCCTTTTGCCAGGTCCCAGTGCTCTTCATAGCGGTTTCCGCTGATGGCGCCAGCCAGCATGAGATCCTGACGGATGCCTAAATTTGCCTGATTATCCGGTACAAAGCGCAAACCGCTTTCGAAAATTCGCACGCGGTTTTGCTGACGATTCTGGTTGTAAACGACGGTGCCCAGCAGCCCGGTCCATAGGGACAGACGCATCGCGGACATTTCGCTGGAGATTGGGCTAGGCAGGATCAGCGCCTCCTGGCCCGGGTGGATCAGCTGCTGAAGCTTAGGATCAACAAAGCTGTAGGTGATCACCTCCTGGTAGCCTTTGTCGTTCAGCATGGTTTTCACACGCTTCAGGGACAGGTCGGCTTCACGGTGTTTGCCCATCACCAGACCGGCCTGGACAGGCTCGTCTGGGATGTTGTTGTAGCCGTACACGCGGGCCACTTCTTCCACCAGGTCTTCTTCAATTTCCATGTCGAAACGCCATGATGGCGCAACGGCTTTCCACTCGTCCTGGCCTTCGGTCACTTCGCAGCCCAGACGCGTCAGGATGTCGGTCACCTGGGCATCGGCAACGTGATGGCCAATCAGGCGATCCAGCTTGCTGCGGCGCAGGGTAATGGTCGCACGCTTCGGCAGGGTCGCTTCGTGGGTAACGTCAATAACCGGGCCCGCTTCGCCGCCGCAGATGTCGATCAACAGGCGAGTTGCACGCTCCATCGCTTTGTACTGCAGCGCCGGGTCAACGCCGCGCTCGTAGCGGTGAGACGCATCGGTGTGCAGGCCGTGACGGCGCGCGCGACCGGTGATGGAGAGCGGGCTGAAGAACGCGCACTCCAGCAGGACGTTTTGCGTCTCGTCGTTAACGCCTGAATGTTCGCCCCCGAAGATACCGCCCATTGCCAGCGCTTTGCTGTGGTCAGCAATCACCAGGGTATCGGCGTTCAGCTTCGCTTCGCTGCCGTCCAGCAGAACCAGGGTTTCGCCCTCTTTCGCCATGCGCACAACGATGCCGCCGTCAATACGATCTTTATCGAACGCGTGCATTGGCTGGCCCAGCTCCATCAGTACGTAGTTGGTCACGTCAACCACGGCGTCGATAGAGCGGATGCCGCAGCGGCGCAGCTTCTCTTTCATCCACAGCGGGGTTGGGGCTTTCACGTTGATGCCTTTCACCACGCGGCCGAGGTAGCGCGGGCACGCATCCGGAGCGTCAACCTGAACAGGCAGCACGTCACTGATGGTTGCTTCAACCGGCGCAATGTCCGGCGCGTTCAGCTCGGTCTGGTTCAGCACGGCCACGTCGCGCGCCACGCCGATGATGCCTAAGCAGTCAGCACGGTTTGGCGTGACGCTGATTTCGATGGTGTTGTCGTCAAGCTTCAGGTATTCACGGATATCGGTGCCAACGGGCGCATCCAGCGGCAGCTCAATGATGCCGTTGTGATCGTCGGAAATACCCAGCTCGGAGAAGGAGCACAGCATGCCTTCAGATGGCTCACCGCGCAGCTTAGCCGCTTTAATTTTGAAATCGCCCGGCAGCACTGCACCGACGGTCGCCACGGCCACCTTGAGGCCCTGACGGCAGTTTGGCGCACCGCAGACGATATCCAGCAGGCGGTCACCGCCCACGTTAACTTTTGTCACGCGCAGTTTGTCAGCGTTAGGGTGCTGACCGCACTCAACCACTTCGCCGACGACGACGCCGTTGAAGGCGCCGGAAACCGGCTCAACGCCGTCCACTTCCAGGCCCGCCATGGTGATCTGGTTAGACAGCGCGTCGCTGTCCAGCGTGGTGTTCACCCACTCGCGTAACCACAGTTCACTGAATTTCATTGTTCTGTCCTGCCCTTATTTAAACTGTTTGAGGAAACGCAGATCGTTTTCGAAGAATGCACGTAAGTCGGTCACGCCGTAGCGCAGCATGGTCAGACGCTCCATGCCCATGCCGAAGGCAAAGCCGGAGTAGACTTCCGGATCGATACCCACGTTGCGCAGCACGTTTGGATGCACCATGCCGCAGCCCAGCACTTCCAGCCATTTACCGTTTTTGCCCATCACGTCAACTTCCGCAGACGGTTCGGTGAACGGGAAGTAGGACGGACGGAAACGAACCTGCAGATCTTCCTCAAAGAAGTTGTTCAGGAAATCGTGCAGCGTGCCCTTCAGGTTGGTGAAGCTGATGTTTTTATCAACAATCAGACCTTCCATCTGGTGGAACATTGGGGTGTGGGTCTGATCGTAGTCGTTACGATAGACGCGGCCCGGCGCGATAATGCGGATAGGTGGCTCCTGATCCTTCATGGTACGGATCTGAACGCCGGAGGTCTGAGTACGCAGCAGACGCGTAGCGTCGAACCAGAAAGTGTCGTGGTCAGCGCGTGCCGGATGATGGCCAGGAATGTTCAGGGCGTCGAAGTTATGGTAATCATCTTCAATTTCCGGGCCAGTCGCCACGGTAAAGCCAAGCTCACCGAAGAAACTTTCAATGCGGTCGATGGTGCGGGTAACCGGATGCAGACCGCCGTTTTCAATACGGCGCCCCGGCAGAGAAACGTCGATCGTTTCTGCGGCCAGACGCGCATTCAGCACCGCGCTTTCCAGCTCGGCTTTGCGCGCGTTCAGCGCCTGCTGAACCTGCTCCTTGGCTTCGTTAATCACCGCACCCGCTGCCGGACGCTCTTCTGGCGGCAGCTCACGCAGGGTTGTCATCTGAAGGGTCAGGTGCCCTTTCTTCCCAAGATATTCGACGCGGACATTGTCTAACGCGGCAACATCTGAGGCCTGATTAATGGCGGCTGTTGCACTGGCAACCAGCTCTGCGAGATGTGACATGATTTTCCTCATTATGTCGGTGCAGACACCGATTTGGTGGAGTTATTCTCTCAAATTCAGGCACAAAAAAAGCCTCCATCGGGAGGCTTATCTGGCGCTGTTTTTCGTTTCATCTTTCACGCGCTAGCCTCCTGAAATCAGGTGCTAAAGTAAAAGAAGAAGCGGAAAATAGCAGCATTCATGCTTGCGTTACCTTGTCTGGTAAAAACCGTTAAGACCTTATTGAAAAGCCTGGACGGATAAATGTCAATCTTCTGATGGTGTTAAATGAAAAGAGGGAGCAAGGCTCCCTCTCTCAACTGGCTTATGCCAGTGCTGCTTTCGCTTTTTCGACCAGAGCGGTGAACGCTACTTTGTCGAATACTGCGATGTCAGCCAGGATCTTACGGTCGATTTCAACAGAGGCTTTTTTCAGGCCGTTGATGAATTTGCTGTAAGAAATACCGTTCTGACGTGCTGCTGCGTTGATACGCGCAATCCACAGTTGACGGAACTGACGCTTACGCTGACGACGGTCACGGTAAGCGTACTGACCTGCTTTGATAACAGCCTGGAAGGCAACGCGGTAAACGCGTGAACGCGCACCGTAGTAGCCTTTAGCTTGTTTCAAAATTTTCTTGTGACGTGCACGTGCAATTACACCACGTTTTACGCGAGCCATATGTGCTCTCCTGTATCTATATTCTTAGTAAAAAATTAAACGTTAACGGCTTATGCGTACGGCAGGCACGCGATAACCAGACCCAGATCGCCTTTAGAAACAAGGCCTTTTGGACGCAGGTGACGTTTACGCTTAGTAGATTTTTTGGTCAGAATATGACGCAGGTTTGCGTGCTTACGCTTAAATCCACCACCACCGGTTTTTTTGAAGCGCTTAGCAGCACCGCGTACGGTCTTAATTTTTGGCATCTTAATAACTTCCACTTCGCATTGTTAAATAAACGAAACATAGGCGAACAAAACCTATGAAACCCGAAGGCTCCACAGATTTTGCTGCTTGAAGGCCTTACTGTTTCTTCTTAGGAGCGAGCACCATGATCATCTGGCGGCCTTCGATCTTCGTAGGGAAGGATTCGACTACTGCCAGTTCACTCAGATCGTCACGGACACGGTTAAGCACTTCCATACCAATCTGTTGGTGGGCCATCTCACGACCGCGGAAACGCAGTGTGATCTTGGCCTTATCGCCATCTTCCAGAAAGCGAATCAGGCTGCGGAGTTTTACCTGATAATCGCCATCGTCGGTACCAGGACGGAATTTGATTTCCTTAACCTGGATAACTTTTTGCTTCTTCTTCTGTTCCTTAGAAGACTTACTCTTTTCATAAAGGAACTTGCCGTAGTCCATGATACGACAAACTGGCGGTTCGGCGTTAGGGCTGATTTCAACTAAATCTACTCCAGCTTCTTCAGCTTTTTCGATCGCTTCTCTCAGACTCACAATCCCCAGTGGTTCACCTTCAAGATCTGTTAAGCGAACTTCCTGGGCGCGAATCTCGCCATTGATACGATTCGGACGTGCCGTTTGAACTCGTTTTCCGCCTTTAATACCTTATTCCTCCAGTTGTTGAAGACTGCGGCTGCGAATCTCTTGTTGCAGCTTCTCAATCACTTCACTTACGTCCAGGCTGCCCAGGTCTTTACCACGGCGGGTGCGAACGGCAACTTTGCCTGCTTCCACCTCTTTATCACCACAGACCAACATATACGGGACACGACGTAAAGTGTGCTCGCGGATTTTAAAGCCAATCTTCTCATTTCTCAAGTCTGCTTTTACGCGAATGCCCGCATTTTGTAGTTTCTGCGTCAATTCTTTAACGTAATCTGCCTGAGAATCGGTAATGTTCATCACCACCACCTGCACTGGCGCAAGCCAGGTTGGGAAGAAGCCGGCGAACTCTTCAGTCAGGATGCCGATGAAGCGCTCCAGGGAACCGAGAATCGCACGGTGAATCATAACCGGGACCTGACGCTCGTTGTCTTCGCCAACATAAGAGGCGCTAAGACGCTGAGGCAGGGAGAAGTCCAGCTGTACAGTACCGCACTGCCATGCGCGATCGAGGCAGTCATACAGGGTAAATTCAATTTTCGGACCGTAGAATGCGCCCTCGCCCAGCTGGTATTCGAACGGAATGCCGTTCTCTTCCAGCGCTACGGCGAGATCCGCTTCCGCGCGATCCCATGTCTCATCGCTACCGATACGTTTTTCCGGACGCGTTGAGAGTTTGACCACGATCTTCTCGAAGCCAAAGGTGCTGTACATATCGTAGACCATACGAATACAGGCGTTAACTTCGTCACGAACCTGGTCTTCCGTACAGAAGATATGCGCATCATCCTGCGTAAAGCCACGAACGCGCATCAGACCGTGCAGCGCACCTGATGGCTCGTTACGGTGGCAGCTACCGAACTCCGCCATACGCAGCGGCAGGTCGCGGTAGGATTTCAGACCCTGGTTGAAGATCTGAACGTGGCCCGGGCAGTTCATGGGCTTGATGCAGTATTCACGGTTCTCAGATGAGGTGGTGAACATCGCATCTTTGTAGTTGTCCCAGTGGCCGGTTTTTTCCCACAGCACACGGTCCATCATGAACGGGCCTTTCACTTCCTGATACTGGTACTCTTTCAGCTTGGAGCGTACGAAAGTTTCCAGTTCACGGAAGATGGTCCAGCCGTCGTTATGCCAGAACACCATACCCGGCGCTTCTTCCTGCATGTGATACAGGTCAAGCTGCTTACCGATTTTACGGTGGTCACGCTTCGCCGCCTCTTCCAGACGCAGCAGGTAGGCGTTCAGGGCTTTTTTATCGGCCCACGCGGTACCATAGATACGCTGCAACATTTTGTTGTTGCTGTCGCCACGCCAGTAGGCGCCTGCGATCTTCATCAGCTTAAAGTGATGACAGAAACGCATGTTCGGCACGTGCGGTCCACGGCACATGTCGACGTATTCTTCGTGATGGTACAAGCCAGGCTTGTCATCATGCGAAATGTTTTCGTCAAGAATGGAGACCTTGTAGCTCTCGCCGCGCTTCACGAAGGTTTCACGCGCTTCGTGCCAGCTGACTTTCTTCTTGATGACGTCATAGTTCGTCTCGGCGAGCTCGTGCATGCGTTTTTCGAGCGCGTCGATATCTTCCTGAGTCAGGGTGTGGTCAAGGTCAACGTCGTAGTAGAAACCATTGTCGATAACCGGACCGATCGCCATTTTGGTGTTTGGCCACAGCTGCTTGATAGCATGACCTAACAGGTGCGCGCAGGAGTGACGAATGATCTCCAGACCTTCTTCGTCTTTCGCGGTGATGATAGCGAGCGTCGCATCGTTTTCGATCAGATCGGAGGCATCCACCAGCTCACCGTTAACACGGCCAGCGATAGTCGCTTTCGCGAGACCCGGACCAATGTCCAGGGCAACATCCATTGGGCTAACAGGACGGTCGAAATGGCGTTGACTGCCGTCAGGAAGAGTAATTACAGGCATTTTATATCCTTATTTGCAGTGATGCCCCACACATAAGAGCATATACAAAGAAAATAATCGTGATTTGACAATAGATTACGACACCATCTGACCAACAATCGTCAAATTGGTTCGTCATCATTCACCTGCCGAAAAATCGGACAACGTCGAATTTACGGTAAGCCTTGCAATGTTAACACTAACGGAAAGGAGATTGCACCCTCTACGGCCAGATTGACGGCCTGGCACGTTCGCACGAATTTGCAGGTTGCTTCTCCCCTGCGCTCGCATTTCGGAGATGCTGGGCTACTCTTGAACAGGTCTTTAAACCCAAAGGTGCATACCATGAACGTATCCAGTAGAACGGTTGTGATATTGAACGTCCTTTCCGCCACAGGTTTATTGTTGATTCTCGCCGAACGATTCCACTGGTTCTGAGCTGAACCCTGCGCTGGCATAACCCAATCGTTCCTGAGAAGGGGCATATTTCGGCCCTGTTTGGTAGACTGAGGATATCAACGAACAAGGATTAGGTTATGCCAACAAAACGATTTGCCGTAAAACACTGGAAAATGGTGCTGGTGCTGATTGCCATCTGCGGCGCAATGCTGCTGCTGCGTTGGGCGGCAATGATTTGGGGCTAGGAGCGAATGCGGGTCATCAGAAGGGACGCCACAAGACCACAGACACTAAACGGGCCGACATTATCGTCGGCCCGCTTTCATTACATTCTATAACCCAGTGAAACCGTGGTTCTACGGTCGGTATGATCAGGCGCAGATTCAGGTGGTGAAGAGTTCCAGGTCACGTTGTAGGCCACTTTCAGACCAAAGTGTTCGTTGATAGCCACGTTCAGCGCCGTTTCAGAGTTCAGCGTCGTGTCGTCGGCACCAAAGACAGAAACACCCTGGGTAAATTTGGTGTTGTCAGTCATCTGCCAGGCATAGGTCCCGGAACCGTAACCGAGCGGTTGGGTTTTGGTATCACCGTTGGTGTACTCGTCATAACGTACACCCGGACCGAATTCAAAACGCAGGCTGTGTACCGGACCGTTCAGGAACTGGCGACCGTAACCGGCGGTGAACACATCGCGCTGACGATAACCGTTGTAACGGTCGGTTAACCAGCTCGCCTGCCCAAACAGGTAGTCATAGTCGGTCATGTTGTAACGGCTACGTCCGCCTACCGCATATTTCTCGGAAGAACGTTCGTCATTAGCGGAAGTGTTGCTGGCATTACCCCACAGCGACCAGGCGGTAGTATTACCGTACCAGGTGAGCGTGCTGTCCGCCGTCAGAGAAGAGCTTTTCGTGTTACCGGATTGTGCCAGATACCCGGCGTTCAGGTTACCTTCAAACGGTTTTTTCGCGGAGGAAGGATCGTCCATGACAGTAAAAACGGAATCATCAGCGGTCGCGTTCATAGCCGCAAACACGCCACCCGCCAGCATCAGTGCAGCGGGCACTGTCTTTAAAAGCTTCATTTTATTAAGGAGTCCGTACAACAAAAAAAGAGACCACACGGTCCCGGAATCTTTCTTGAGGATCAATGACAAGGCGTCCAGAGAAAGGTAACAAATTATAAAAAGCCGCATATAACATAGCAATGATTTCTTATTTCATTTTTTGAATAAGAACGATCCCAAAAAGCGTTTTATTTTATATATCTCCGACCTTAATTTTATTCAGTATTCATATTTAAAATCATACTGTTATTTACATTGCCTTCCTGATAAATGGTGCCAGACTAAAAAGAACCCATGCTAAAAGGAGGTAATGATGGTTTCTATCTACACCCTGACGCTCTCCCCTTCCCTGGATTCCGCCACCCTGACGCCGCAGATTTACCCGGAAGGTAAATTGCGCTGCAGCGCCCCGGTCTTTGAGCCCGGCGGCGGCGGGATCAACGTGGCGCGCGCCATTACACACCTTGGGGGCAAAGCCACGGCCATTTTTCCCACGGGCGGTGCCACCGGTGAGCACCTGGTCTCGCTGCTGGCAGATGAACAGGTGGCCGTTGAGACCGTCGAGGCCAAAGACTGGACGCGGCAAAATCTGCATGTCCACGTCGAATCAAGCGGCGAGCAGTACCGTTTTGTCATGCCGGGCGCGAAACTGAGCGATGACGAATTTCGTCAGCTTGAGGAGAAAGTGCTGAAGATTGAGAGCGGCGCGCTGCTGGTGGTCAGCGGCAGCCTGCCGCCCGGGGTCAGCACGGAAAAATTAACGGCGCTGATTCGGGCCGCGCAGCAGCGCGGTATCCGCTGCATTGTCGACAGCAGCGGCGAGGCCCTGCAGGCGGCGCTGGTGCCGGGTAATCTGGAACTGGTCAAACCTAACCAGAAAGAGCTCAGCGCGCTGGTCAACCGTGAGCTGACGCAGCCTGATGACGTTCGCTCCGCCGCGCAGGAGCTGGTGCGCAGCGGCAAAGCGCGCCGCGTCGTCGTCTCCCTCGGCCCTCAGGGGGCGCTGGCCGTCGACGAAACCTCTTCCGTGCAGGTTGTCCCACCGCCGATGAAGAGCCAGAGCACGGTTGGCGCTGGCGACAGCATGGTGGGCGCGATGACGCTAAAACTGGCGCAGGGCGCGTCTCTTCTGGAAATGACGCGCTACGGCGTAGCCGCGGGTAGTGCCGCGACCATCAACCAGGGCACGCGTCTCTGCTCGCTGGCCGATACGCAAAAAATCGTCGATTACCTGTCCCGAAATTAACGCCGGTTCCCCTTCGGGTTGACGAAGGGGAAAGCCCTCACCGAGTCGCCAAACCCAAACTATCGACTATGCTAAGAAAACTTCCATGATAACAATGAGGTGAATTATGAGCAGTGGTGACATCACTCGTTACGTCGTGACGATCAACCTTCATGAAGCATCCCTGACCGAGCTCAATGAGCTTAACAATGCCTTCACCCGGGCTAATTTTCTCCTCACGCTGACGGATGACGAGGGCAATATTCATGATTTAGGCACGCTGGCATTTGGTCTCATCAGCGCCCTGAGCCAGGAAGAGGTTCATGCGCTGGCCGCCAGCCTGGTGGAAAGCGCGACCGACAAGCCTGCCGACATTGACGTATCTACCTGGGAAATCTGGCGAAAAAAAGAACAATAAGTGCGCTGCATGACTTTAAACCGCTCAGGTGTGCGTTAGTTCGTATTTTTTTACCGCAGTTATGCGCTAACGTTATGATCTGGCAGACAACATGGGAGAGACAACATGTGGCAGGCTATCAGTCATCTTTTACGTGAGCAGCTGGGCGAAGGTGAAATTGAACTGCGTAACGAACTGCCAGGCGGTGAGATCCACGCCGCGTGGCATTTACGCTACGCAGGACGCGATCTCTTCGTTAAATGCGACGAACGTGAACTGCTTGCGATATTTACCGCCGAAGCCGACCAGCTTGAGCTGTTGTCGCGCAGTAAAACGGTGACGGTCCCGCAGGTTCTGGCCGTTGGGAGCGACCGCGACTACAGTTTCCTGGTCATGGAATATCTCCCCGCCCGACCGCTGGATGCCCATAATGCGTTTATCCTCGGGCAACAGCTCGCGCGCCTGCATCAATGGAGTGACCAGCCGCAGTTTGGTCTCGATTTTGACAACGACCTCTCCACCACGCCACAGCCCAACGCCTGGCAGCGCCGCTGGTCGACATTTTTTGCCGAGCAGCGCATCGGCTGGCAGCTTGAGCTGGCCGCCGAGAAAGGGCTGGAATTTGGCAATATTGATGCGATTGTCGAGCACGTTCAGCAGCGTCTGGCATCCCACCAGCCGCAGGCGTCTCTGCTTCACGGCGATTTGTGGTCCGATAACTGCGCGCTGGGCCCTAACGGCCCCTACATCTTCGACCCGGCCTGCTACTGGGGTGACAGAGAATGCGATCTTGCCATGCTGCCGCTGCATCCTGAGCAACCGCCGCAAATTTACGACGGATATCAGTCTGTCTCCCCCCTGCCGCCCGGCTTCCTCGACCGCCAGCCGGTCTATCAGCTTTATACGCTGATGAACCGTGCCATTCTTTTTGGTGGAGAACACCTGGTTAACGCCCAGCGGGCGCTTGAACGCATGCTCGCCGCCTGAGACGCGAACGGGTGGCCTTACTGCCACCCTTATCCCTCACAGAAAACCGAGCAATGAGAAGAAGAAGTATCCCGCCACAATGATAATCACGGGAAGGACATACAGCGGGAAAATCTGCAGGAAAATGGTGTGGCGCGGCACAACAATGCGGGATTCAATCTGCTCCCGGCTCAAGCCTTCCGGGCCTTTAGCCTGTTCCAGAATCAACTGATCCTCAACCCCCTCGCGTAAGAAGCGCGTCTGACGGCTCATTCTCGCGCCAGAGGCCTGCAAGGCCAGCGCGACAAAGATCAGGGCGTATATCACCCAAAAGCCGATATTCAGCTGCTGATGAAAATCCGGGGTGGGTGAGTTAAACCAGAAGACATTTAAAAATGGCGTATTAAAACGCATCATCTCAATCATAACATGCGCGAAATCAAGCATCACCGCATTGATACCCGGCTGTTTTTCGCTGTGATCGTACATAAATTTGAGCACGGAAATCAGCGTAGAAATGACGGCAGGAATAAAAATCACCCAGCCAGCAATACGTTTTAAGACCGCAATGCGTCCAGCTTGTTGATACGTCATCAGTTCCTCTTCATAAAGACGCGTTATTTGTGCCTAAGTCTACCTGCTGACCATCAATTTCGCCCGCTCTTTAAAGGCAATATGCTAAATTGCAGAGTGTGCTTAGCACGTATCGTCTGTCGAACACCCTGGATAAGGAGACGTTGTGATGTCGACACCGCGCAAAATTCTTGCCGCAATTTTTGACATGGATGGATTACTGATCGATTCCGAACCGCTGTGGGATCGCGCCGAACTGGACGTTATGGCCAGCCTGGGCGTGGATATCAGCCGCCGTAATGAACTCCCCGATACGCTGGGCCTGCGCATCGATATGGTGGTTGACCTGTGGTTTGCCCAACAGCCGTGGGTGGGTCCCGATCGCGATGAGGTGACCGCGCGCATTATCAGCCGCGCCATCTCTTTAGTTGAAGAGAGCAGACCACTGCTGCCCGGCGTTCGCGAGGCTGTCGCGCTGTGCAAGGCACAGGGGCTGAAGGTGGGACTGGCCTCGGCGTCGCCTCTGCATATGCTGGAAAAAGTGCTCACGATGTTTGAACTGCGCGACAGTTTCGACGCCCTCGCGTCCGCGGAGAAACTGCCATACAGCAAGCCCCATCCGCAGGTCTACCTGGACTGTGCCGCAAAGCTGGGACTCGATCCCCTCAGCTGCGTTGCGCTGGAGGATTCTGTTAACGGCATGGTGGCCTCTAAAGCCGCGCGGATGCGCTCCATTGTGGTGCCTGCGGAAGAAGGCCGTCACGATCCCCGTTTTGCGCTTGCCGATGTGAAGCTGAATTCACTGGCAGAACTGACGGCGAAACACCTGCAGGGCGGTTAACGCCTTTCTCCGGTTTGTGACAAACAGTTACACCGTCACCTCTTCCGCCTACTGTATAAAAACCCTATACTGTATGAATTGACAGTTTTGTGGGTTTTATCATGACGGCGGAAGGCCACCTGCTTTTTTCTATCGCGTGCGCAGTATTTGCCAAAAACGCTGAACTTACCCCTGTGCTCGCACAGGGGGACTGGTGGCATGTTGTCCCTTCCGCCGTATTGACCTGTCTGCTGCCCGACATTGACCATCCTAAATCCTTCCTCGGTCAGCGCCTGAAGTGGGTGTCAAAACCCATCGCCCGCGCGTTCGGCCACCGTGGTTTTACGCACAGCCTGCTGGCCGTGTTTGGCCTGCTAACGCTTTTCTATTTAAAGGTGCCCGAAAGCTGGATCGTCCCCGCCGACGCCATTCAGGGGATGGTGCTGGGCTATTTAAGCCATATTCTGGCCGATATGCTAACGCCTGCGGGCGTACCGCTGCTGTGGCCCTGCCGCTGGCGCTTTCGTTTTCCCATCCTGGCCCCGCAGAAAGGGAACCAGCTTGAGCGCGTCCTGTGCATGGCGCTGTTTGCTTACGCCGTCTGGATGCCGCAAACCCTGCCCGAAAACAGTGCAGTCCGCTGGTCTTCCCAGATGATTAATTCGCTGCAATTTCAGTTCAATCGCTTTATTCATCACCAGATTGAACAGTAAACCGACAAAATTATCCCATTTGTCATAAACCATTCCATTTGGATATAAGCGCGACATCACACTTCTGCTAACCTTCCGCCAACAGGATCGGTAAAAACCGACCCAATAATAAATCAGGAGAACGGGGATGAATTTTCCACTCATCGCGAACGTCGTTGTGTTCGCTGTACTGCTATTGCTTCTCGCGCAGGCGCGCCACAAACAGTGGAGCCTGGCGAAAAAGGTGCTGGTTGGTCTGGCCATGGGTGTCGTATTTGGTCTGGCATTACAGGCAATTTATGGCTCCGATAATCCAGTTCTGAAAGATTCCATCCAGTGGTTCAACATTGTCGGTAACGGCTATGTGCAGCTGCTGCAGATGATCGTTATGCCGCTGGTGTTCGCCTCGATTCTGAGCGCCGTTGCCCGCCTGCACAACGCGACCCAGCTGGGTAAAATCAGCTTCCTGACCATTGGTACGCTGCTGTTCACCACGCTGATTGCCGCGCTGGTGGGTGTGCTGGTGACCAACCTGTTTGGCCTGACCGCAGAAGGTCTGGTGCAGGGGACGGCTGAAACGGCGCGTCTGACCGCGATTCAGACCAACTATGTCGGTAAAGTGGCCGATCTGACCGTGCCGCAGATGGTGCTCTCCTTCATTCCGAAGAACCCGTTTGCTGACCTGACCGGTGCGAGCCCAACCTCCATCATCAGCGTGGTGATTTTCGCCGCGTTCCTGGGCGTAGCGGCGCTGAAGCTGCTGAAAGACGACGCGCCAAAGGGCGAGCGCGTGCTGGTTGCTATTGACACCCTGCAAAGCTGGGTGATGAAGCTGGTGCGTCTGGTCATGCAGCTCACCCCTTACGGCGTTCTGGCGCTGATGACCAAAGTGGTTGCCGGATCTAACCTGCAGGACATCATTAAGCTGGGCAGCTTCGTTGTCGCCTCTTACCTGGGCCTGGGCATTATGTTCGTGGTGCACGGCATCCTGCTGGGCGTAAACGGCGTCAGCCCGCTGAAATACTTCCGTAAAGTCTGGCCGGTACTGACCTTTGCCTTCACCAGCCGTTCCAGCGCCGCGTCTATTCCGCTGAACGTAGAAGCGCAAACTCGTCGTCTGGGCGTGCCGGAATCTATCGCCAGCTTCTCTGCATCCTTCGGTGCCACCATTGGCCAGAACGGCTGTGCGGGTCTCTACCCGGCGATGCTGGCGGTGATGGTTGCCCCGACGGTGGGTATTAACCCGCTGGATCCGGTCTGGATCGCGACCCTGGTTGGGATTGTGACCGTAAGCTCCGCAGGCGTTGCGGGTGTTGGCGGTGGCGCAACCTTCGCCGCACTGATTGTGCTGCCTGCGCTGGGTCTGCCGGTTACGCTGGTCGCGCTGCTGATCTCCGTTGAGCCGCTGATCGACATGGGCCGCACCGCGCTGAACGTGAGCGGCTCCATGACCGCCGGTACGCTGACCAGCCAGTGGCTGAAGCAGACCGACAAAGCGATTCTGGAAAGTGAAGACGACGCCGAGCTGGCGCACCGTTAATCACGGTAGAAGTAAAAAAAAACCGCCTGAACCGGCGGTTTTTTTATGGCTGTTATTCTTCAACCTCTTCATCCTGGCGGATTTGCATCGCCCACCGCTGTGCGGACTCCGGTACCGTAAAGGCAGGAGAGCGACGGAAATGCTCGCCGGTCAGCACAAAGGCCACGTATTTCCCCCGCAACTGCCACACATCGCGAAAACCCTCCACTTTCAGGGCATGGTCTGGCGGCGCGGGCTCAACGCGGGGCACATAGCTAATAACCTGGCGGTTTTGTTGACGAAGAGGTTTCATAAGCGACTGGTTCACTAAAACAAATTCTTGAAGCAGGAAAACTCTATGATAGCCGATCCTGCCGCCTTACGTCGCGCCCCGAGTACGTGAGAAAGCGTCTTTTGCCAATAACGTTATGTGAAAACTCTTAGTTCGCGAACCTTCTCGCGACATTGTTCTATCCTTAATAGGGTTTTTAGCAATGGATAAAGGAGAAGCGTGCAATGTCGAACAAAGATAAAACCGATCGATCGCCCATTCATGGCACTGAAGAATCGCAACCGGGAATGGACTCACTCGCGCCTGCTGACGGTTCTCATCAACCTTCACCCGGCCCTTCCGCACCCGGTGAACAGCCTACCGCACCGGGGAGCTTCAAATCACCCGATGTGAAGAACGATAAACTGAAATCCCTTGACCCTCATCGTAAAGGAGGGGAAGGTCATGCGCTGACCACCAATCAGGGCGTGCGCATCGCCGACGATCAGAACTCTCTGCGCGCCGGGAGCCGTGGCCCCACCCTGCTGGAAGACTTTATCCTGCGGGAAAAAATTACCCACTTCGACCACGAGCGGATCCCTGAACGCATCGTCCACGCGCGCGGCTCGGCTGCGCATGGCTACTTCCAGCCCTACAAAAGCCTGAAAGCGGTCACTAAAGCGGATTTCCTCTCCGACCCGAAAAAAATCACCCCGGTGTTTGTGCGCTTCTCTACCGTTCAGGGCGGCGCGGGTTCGGCGGATACCGTACGAGATATCCGCGGCTTTGCCACCAAGTTTTATACCGAAGAAGGTATTTTCGATTTGGTGGGCAATAACACCCCGGTGTTCTTCATTCAGGATGCGCATAAATTTCCTGACTTTGTCCATGCGGTAAAACCGGAGCCCCACTGGGCGATACCGCAGGGACAAAGTGCGCATGACACCTTCTGGGACTACGTCTCCCTGCAGCCTGAAACCTTACACAACGTGATGTGGGCGATGTCTGACCGCGGCATTCCGCGCAGCTATCGCACCATGGAAGGGTTTGGTATTCATACCTTCCGCTTGATCAACGCCGAGGGGAAAGCCACGTTTGTCCGCTTCCACTGGAAGCCGGTGGCGGGTAAAGCCTCGCTGGTATGGGATGAAGCGCAGAAGCTGACCGGCCGCGATCCGGACTTCCATCGCCGCGAACTGTGGGAGTCCATTGAAGCGGGCGACTTCCCGGAATACGAACTGGGCCTGCAGCTCATTCCGGAAGAGGACGAATTTAAGTTCGATTTCGATCTGCTTGACCCGACGAAGCTGATCCCGGAAGAGCTGGTGCCGGTTCAGCTGGTGGGCAAAATGGTGCTTAACCGCAACCCGGATAATTTCTTTGCCGAAAACGAACAGGTTGCGTTCCACCCGGGGCATATCGTGCCGGGCCTGGATTTCACCAACGATCCGCTCTTGCAGGGACGTTTGTTCTCGTATACCGATACGCAGATCAGCCGTCTTGGCGGACCGAACTTCCACGAAATTCCGATCAACCGCCCCACCTGCCCGTACCACAATTTCCAGCGCGACGGCATGCACCGTCAGGATATTGACACCAACCCGGCGAACTATGAGCCGAACTCCATCAACGATAACTGGCCGCGCGAAACGCCTCCCGCACCAAAACGCGGTGGATTCGAATCCTATCAGGAGCGCGTCGATGGCAATAAAATTCGCGAGCGCAGCCCCTCATTCGGCGAATATTACGCCCAGCCTCGCCTGTTCTGGAACAGCCAGACGCCGATTGAGCAACAGCACATCATCGGTGGCTTCAGCTTTGAGCTGAGTAAAGTGGTGCGCACCTACATCCGCGAGCGCGTGGTCGACCAGCTGGCGCATATTGATATCCAGCTTGCCCAGAGCGTCGCGGATAATCTGGGCATTACGCTGACCGACGAGCAGCGTAACCTTGCTCCGCCGAAAGAGGTTAACGGCGTGAAGAAAGATCCGTCGCTGAGCCTGTATGCGGTGCCGGGCGGCTCGATCAAAGGCCGCGTGGTCGCCATTCTGCTGAACGACAGCACCCGCGCCAGCGACGTGCTGGGGATTATGAAGGCGCTGAAATCTCAGGGCGTGCATGCCAAACTGCTCTATTCCCGCATGGGGGAAGTGACCGCCGATGACGGTTCCGTGCTGCCGGTGGCCGCGACGTTTGCCGGTGCGCCATCGCTGACCGTCGATGCGGTGATTGTGCCGTGCGGGGATATTGCCAGCCTGCTGAGCAACGGCGACGCCGTTTATTATCTGCTGGAAGCTTATAAGCACCTGAAACCCATCGCGCTGTCCGGCGACGCGCGCCAGTTTAAGGCGCAGCTGAAGGTGGCCGATAAGGGTGAGGACGGCATTGTCGAGGGCGACAGCGTTGACGATGCCTTCATGACGAAGCTGTTTGAGTTGCTCGCCGCGCACCGCGTCTGGTCGCGCAGCAGCAAGATCGATCAGATCCCGGCGTAAAAAAAGCCGGGTGGCGCTTGCGCTTACCCGGCCTACTTTCGATTGGTTTTGTAGGCCGGGTAAGGCGTAGCCGCCACCCGGCACTTCTTACAGATCCCCGAACGTCCCCAACCGATACCCACGCTCGGCAATCGCGTATTTCAGCGATGGCGACGTCAGCACGTCCAGCTCCGCCAGCCGCGGCCAGCAGTAGGCGCTTTTGCGCACGATGTTGTCGACAAACGCTGGGTGCGCCATCATCTCCAGCGACCGCTCCCCTCGCGCGGCGGAATCATCCAGCACCTTCAGGAATAGCGCTTCGTCGATCGCCTCGCCGTAAAACGCGCTGCTGAACCCCGCCGTGGTTATGACGTCGCAGTCCGGCAACCCTTGCACCTCACGATCCACGCGCATCGCCACCCCTTTGCGCCGGGCAAACTCGGCCACCAGCGGGAAAATCGCCGGGATCATGTGCACGTGGTGATGGCTGTCGATGTGCGTCGGCGACTTACCAAACAGATCGACGAAGCGGTTGAACTGACAGTCCAGTTCGCGGGCAATCTCCTCGAGCGGCAGAGCGCCCTGCTCCGCCAGTTCCCAAATCCATTTACCCAGCTGGCCGTCGCGCGTCAGGCCCGGCATGGACGAAAGCGGCATCCCGAGCGTCAGCACAAAGTGCATCCCGACGCCAAGCTCCGGCACCTCGCGGCTCAGCTGCGCCGCGTGTTCAACCGCCTCACCATTTACCAGCGCCGTGGTAGAGGTCACAACCCCCCGGCGACAGGCTTCCACAATGCCGTAGTTCTGACCTTTCGACAGGCCAAAATCATCAGCATTAACGATCAGCAGGTGTTCCATTGTGCGTCCTCTTAGTGCTGTTTAAACTTCAGCTTCTCGATCGTGGCGGCAAAATTCGGCAACCATTTTTCATGCGCCAGGATCATCTCGCTGGCCAGCTGCTCCGCATCGCGGTCGGAATGCACCAGCGGGCTAAGGTTCAGCGCCAGCAGTACGTCATTGAGTTCACCGCTCAGCGCCGCGTTGCTTGCCGCCACTTCAAAGCCTTTGATGGTGTGGATCAGCCCCATGACCTTGTCATCGAAGTGGGTGATACGCGGGTGCGGCTTAGCGCCATCGCGTCCCAGGATGCAGGTCATCTCGACGGCCCAGTCAGCCGGGATATTGTCGATATGGCCGTGGTGCGGCACGTTAACATAGTGCTCCGCCTGCTTGTCGTTGTAGATGGCGTTGATCACCTCACATGCCGCATCGGAGTAGTAGGCCCCGCCGCGCTGCTCCAGCTCTTTCGGTTTGACGTTCAGGTTCGGATCTTTATACAGCTCGAACAGCTGCTTTTCGACCTTCTGCACGATCTGCGCGCGCGCGCCGCCCTTATAGTACTCGCCCATTTCGATGGCCAGCATCTCTTTCTGCTTGAAGTAGTAAAGCAGGTACGAGCAAGGCAGCAGGTTCAGCGAGCGGATCAGCCCTTCGCTGAACGGCAGGTCAAAGATGTTTTTCACCGATGCCGCCGTCAGGCGACCGGAGGCCACGCCGTCGAGAAGTTCGGCAAAGCGCGATTTTCCGTTCACGATGACATCTTTAATAAACACCATGTGGTTCAGGCCGAACAGATCGATGGACAGATCGTCGCTGTCGGTCAGCGCCAGCACGTCGCGGATAAACATCTTCATACCGATCGGAATATTACAGACGCCGATAAAACGCTTGAAGCCGGTATGACGATAGACCGCTTCAGTGACCATTCCGGCCGGGTTGGTGAAGTTAATCACCCACGCGTTCGGGCAGATCTCCTGCACGTCTTTAACGATGTCGAAAATCACCGGAATGGTGCGCAGCCCTTTGAACAGGCCGCCCGCGCCGTTGGTCTCCTGACCCAAATAGCCGTGGCTTAGCGGAATACGCTCGTCCAGCTCGCGCGCCTTCAGCTGGCCGACGCGCAGCTGGGTGGTGACGAAATCTGCATCTTTTAGCGCCAGACGACGATCGAGGGTTTTGTGCACGGTCAGCGGCACGCCCGCTTTTTCCACCATGCGCTGGCACAGGTCGAAAATAATATCCAGCTTCTCCTGACCTTCCTCAACGTCCACCAGCCATAATTCGCTGACCGGTAATTCATGATAACGTTTCAGAAAGCCTTCAAGTAATTCCGGGGTATAGCTGCTGCCGCCACCAATGGTTACGACTTTCAATTTCTTTTGCATAATATCTCCCTTAGCGTATCAGGTTAATCGCCTGCAAGGTATAGCGTACTCTTCCCGCTATTTGGGCAAGCCATTAAAGCAATATTCGTGGCGGGTAATCCGCCGAAAGTTAATTAATTACCGTTAAATTTTTCCGGTAACTGTTCGGTGTAAATGACGTTAATTTCTTAAAGGTTTTAATAAACAGGCTGGGGCTGCTGTATCCTGACTCGTAAGCAATATCGGTGACAGAATAGTTAGTAATTTCCAGCTGTTTTTTTGCAAAATTAATGCGGATTTCATTAATAATTTGCACGGGCGTTTTACGATAATAACGCTGCGTCGCTCGGGTCAGATATTCCTGGGACTTGCCCGACAGGGAGACCATATTTTCCAGCGCATTTTCGCTGAACCGGCCTTTATCGTGCATCAGCTCAACGGTGCTGCGCAGCCACTGCGGGATATCATCCGTCACCTGCTGCTCTTCGCGATGATGGCGCAGCCGGTTCATCACGTAGAAGGTCACCGTTTCAATAAACTCATCAAATTCATTGTCGCGGAAGTTAAGCGAGGCGATCACCGTTTCAATCCAGGTCATAAACTCGTTTTTGACCCGATAGACCTGGGAGGCCACAAAGCAGAACGGCACCAGCGGCAGATAGTGCTTCTCGAAGAAGCGTCTGCTGACGCCCACATTCAGAATACGGGTGGCACCAAATTCGTAAAAGCTCTGGTGATAAGATCCCATCGGCAGGAAGACAAAATCCCCCCGCTCCAGCAGGACGCGCTTACCGTTGATTTCCTGGTAGTAGCGACCGGTCAGAACAATCGTGAACTCGTAGTAGTCATGCTGGTGCAGACCGCTGGCGCTCTCCGTCTTGTTGTAGATGACCACGTGAAAATTTTTACCGTTAAACAGCTGCTGTTCAAGTGCGGTTTTGATTTCCATCGTGCTGACCTCCTGCTACCCAGTCTGACTTACTGCATTTTCTCGTGAAGCTCAATGAGCTCCGCCACCAGCTCGCGCGCCAGCATCGAGGTCATCAGGTGGTCCTGAGCGTGAACCAGCACCAGGCTGACCTTCATCTTGCCTTCGCCCTGATCGCTCTCAATCAGCTTTGTCTGCACCAGGTGCGCTTCGTTCAGCGCCGTGCGGGACTGTTCCATCATGGTTTTCGCGGCGGCGAAATCCCCCTGCTTGGCCTGCTTGAGTGCCGCATAGGCCAGGCTGCGCGCCTGTCCGGAATTGATGATAAGCCCCATCACCACTTCTTCGAGATCGTTCTCAACGGCTTCGTCTGCGACAATACTATCCAAATCTAACATTTTTCAGCTCCTTGTGGCTGGCGCGGGCTTCCCCGCGCCGGTCAATCTTAGAATTTCAGTGAGAGGGCGATATCCTCTTCGCTCTCTTCTTCGTCAATAATGGTGGCGGCTTTGTTGGCAATCGCCACGAACGGCATGTACAGCAGGGTAGCAATCCCGAGGTTGAATATCGCCAGCAGGAAGGCCGCGACGCTGCCGTTGGTGTTGAAGAAGGCGCCCAGACCTGCCGGCATGGTCCACGGTGCAATGTTGGTGACCGGTGGAATGATGCCCATGTAATACGCCGTCAGGGTAATGGCGGCCAGCAGCGGCTGCACCAGGATGAACGGAATGAACATCACCGGGTTCATGATGATTGGCAGACCGAACAGAATCGGTTCGTTAATCTGGAAGATGCCAGACGGCAGCGCCAGCTTCGCAACCTGACGGTAGTCAGCACGACGAGAGACAATAAAGACCGCGATGATCAGACCCAAGGTCGCCCCGGTACCGCCCAGGAAGATATAGGAGTCAAGCATCGGCTTCGCCCACACATGGAAGGTTTTACCCGCCGCCAGCGCCGCGTCAACGGAGCCGTACTGCTGGTAAAGCGCGACGTTTTCCAGTGCCCAGGGGGTCATAATCCCGCTGTCCAGCGCGGCCAGTGCCAGTGAACCATGCACGCCAAAGAACCACAGCAGAGAGGTGAAAATCACATACGCCCAACCGACCACGCCACCCATCGACGCCAGCGGCGTAGAGATAGAGTCCATAATGATCTGGTGGAAGTTTGTGCCCCAGTGGGAGAGCGCCCAGGCGATAATCCCCATAATGGAGAGAATAATAAAGCCTGGAATCAACGCGGAAAATGAACGAGAAACGGAAGCCGGCACGCTATCCGGCAGGCGGATAACCCAGTTGCGACGGATAATAAAGGTAAACATCTCCGCGACCACCAGACCGATAACAATACCGGAGATGATGTTAGCGCCACCCAGCCAGTTGGCGCCGACGGCGTAGGCTTCCCCCACGCTGTAAGGCGTAACGGTCATGAAGGCGGCGACGGATAATAAACCGGCGGCCAGCGGATCCACCTTACGCTCTTCTGCCAGCGCCATCCCAATAAAGAAAGGCGCCATCAGTGACATTATCCCTAACGTACCGTTATAGACGTTGCCGCCGATGGCTTTAAAACCATTAAGGGTTTCAATTGTTGAAGCGTCTAACCGAATGCCTAATGAATAAAAGAAGGATCCTTCACCAAAGCTCAGAAAAACGTTGTTAATTAAAACGAACATGGCCCCGGCCAGCGTCAACGGCATTAATTTAATAAAGCCGTTTTTGATGGCGTTAACGTGAGGCTGCTTTCCTATTTTAACAGCAAAAGGAAGGAGTACCTTTTCAAGTGAAGCGATGACTTTACTCATAGGTAAATACCCTTAAATGCCGTAACGCATGTTACGGCGTATTGTGTGTGAAATAGCTCTTTGACGGGAAAAATAAAAATTAATTAGCAGCTTTTTTAATGGCTGCCACAGCAGCTTTAAGAACACCTAAACCATCAATCTTGCCGTACAGCCCGGAGTCAATCACTTCGACCGGTTTATTCGGTAACAGTCGCTGAATTTCTGGCAACATATAGGCAATTTGCGGCCCCAGTAAAACAACATCGGCGGTCTGGCCTTTTTCGCCCGCCAGCGTCTCTGGAAACGCTTCAATCACCACGGGGACTTCATACTTTTCAGCCTGTGCACGCATCTTGGACACCAGAAGCGACGTTGACATGCCCGCTGAGCAGAACAGGTAGATATGTTTCTTTTCCATCGTAATTTCCCTCTTGTCTGACTACCTGCCATCGCGCTATCACTCGACTCGCTGTCCCGGCAGACAGGTAGCTTGCGTACTGTTGTTTATCGTTGGAGTGAGTATACGCAATGGTACAGACGGGGGATAATTCTGAACAGACTGAAATTGTCTCTCATTGACCTGGCTTGTTGACTCCCTTCACATTTCGGGCAAATAATTCGCGCAAAGAAATAAGATTTTATGATGCATAAAAAAACCGGCCCAAAGGCCGGTTAGTTAACATCCTCAGGCACGCAGGGTTACTGCGCCTTAGGTGCCTGCGGATCGGTGTCATATTCAGCACAGGTCTGGTAACCGGAGTTCATAACATGACCGGTATTATCCAGCGCGACAAAGTAGGTTTCTGCCTTACCATCACGTTGACCCAGGATATAGGTCTGGCAGGTCCCTTTCGCATGAATCATTGTTATTTCAGAAGAAGGTTTACCGGCGATCGCAGCCACCTGCGAACGGGTCATCCCTTTTTTGACGTCTTTTACGACGGGTTGGGTAAACTGATCCTTGGTGCGATCGTAAGCCGTACACCCTGCCAGCATAGTCAGTACCGCCGCTGCGCTAAGAATTCCTGCTACGTTCTTGTTCATATTCCGTCCTCTTGTTTATCAGCGTGTTATCTAAGCATGGGATAAAAAATACTATTGTTCAACTTTGCGAGTTCCGCCAGACGAATTTCGGAAAATTCTAATAAAACAACGATAACCTGCTAAATCGGCGCAAATTAGCGCACTCGAAACTGTGATCCTTGTCGTTTCTCGCCCAAAGGGTTAGTTTTAACAGCTAACACATTCTGTTTATGTACTGCATATGGAGGGCGTGATGGCTCTGCAACAAGAGATTATTCAGGCGCTGGGCGCGAAGCCCACGGTAGATGCACACGAAGAGATCCGCCGCAGCGTGGATTTTTTAAAATCGTACTTAAAAAAGAACGCTTTCCTGAAATCCCTGGTGCTGGGCATCAGCGGCGGCCAGGACTCCACCCTGACCGGTAAACTCTGCCAGATGGCAATTTCAGAGCTTCGCGAAGAGACGGGCGACGAGACGCTGCAGTTTATCGCCGTACGCCTTCCTTACGGCGTACAGGCGGACGAGCAGGATTGCCAGGATGCGATTGCCTTCATTCAGCCTGACCGCGTGCTCACCGTTAATATTAAAGGCTCAGTGTTGGCAAGCGAGCAGGCGCTTCGCGAAGCGGGCATTGAACTGAGCGATTTTGTTCGCGGCAACGAGAAAGCCCGCGAGCGCATGAAAGCGCAGTACAGCATCGCCGGGATGACCAAAGGCGTTGTGGTCGGTACCGACCATGCGGCAGAAGCAATCACCGGTTTCTTCACCAAATATGGCGACGGCGGCACCGACATTAACCCGATCTTCCGCCTGAACAAGCGTCAGGGTAAGCAGCTGCTTGCCGCGCTGGGCTGCCCTGAGCATCTGTATAAGAAAGCGCCGACAGCGGACCTTGAGGACGATCGCCCTTCCCTGCCGGATGAAGCGGCCCTTGGCGTCACCTACGACAACATTGATGATTATCTGGAAGGCAAAAAGCTGGATGAAGGCACCGCGAAGATCATCGAAGGCTGGTATCTGAAAACCGAGCACAAGCGCCACACGCCGATCACGGTGTTTGATGATTTTTGGAAATAAACGCAAAACGGTAACCCAGGTTACCGTTTTTTGTGTTTGCGCCCTCTCCCCTGGGAGAGGGTTGGGGTGAGGGCAACAGACCACACGATCTGGCCGGGTAAGGCGTCGCCGCCACCCGGCTCTTTTTTAACCACCACACACCTGCTACACTGTATGCCTGAACAGTATACGGAGTGATATGTGAGCAGGCGTCAATCCGCCCCGCGTCTTGAGTTTGAAGCGGCGGCTATCTATGAATATCCCGAGCACCTTCGCCCCTGGCTTGAGGCGCTGCCTAAACAGCCGGGCGTGTACATCTTTCACGGCGAAAGCGACACCCTGCCGCTCTATATCGGCAAGAGCGTGAACATTCGCAGCCGGGTGCTATCCCATCTTCGCACGCCGGACGAGGCCGCCATGCTGCGCCAGTCGCGACGGATTACCTGGTTCCAGACGGCGGGAGAAATGGGCGCGCTGTTGCTGGAAGCGCGGCTGATAAAAGAACAACAGCCGCTGTTCAACAAGCGCCTGCGCCGCAATCGTCAGCTCTGCTCCCTGCAGATAAACGAGGGCAAGCCGCAGGTCGTCTACGCGCGCGAGGTCGATTTTTCTCATGCCCCGAATCTCTACGGGCTGTTCGCCAACAAACGTGCCGCGCTTCAGGCGCTGCAGACCCTGGCGGACGAGCTGCAGCTTTGCTATAGCCTTTTGGGTTTAGAGGGCACCACGCGCGGGCGCGCCTGTTTCCGCTCCGCCCTGAAGCGCTGCGCCGGTGCCTGCTGCGGAAAAGAGAGCGTTGAGGCGCACCACGCCCGGCTCCTTGACGGTCTGGCGGCCATCAGCGTGAACTGCTGGCCCTGGGAAGGTGCCGTTGCGCTAAAAGAAGTGGGTGAGACGATGACCCAGTATCACATCGTCAACAACTGGCTCTGGCTGGGCGCTGTCGATGACATTAACGACGCGGCAACCCTGCTGCGCACGCCCGCCGGATTTGACCACGATGGCTACAAAATTCTCTGTAAACCGGTATTAGCCGGCAAGTTTGAGATCGTTGTGCTTAATGACCCGGCAGCCACGTGATTTCGCTGAACAATAAGGTGCCCTGAGACTCGAGCAGACGCAGCGTGTGGGTCCCCTCCTGCCAGCTGGCGCCCTGATCGGCCGTCAGCAATTTATCGCCCAGCTGCCACGCCCCGCTTAACACGAACACCACGCCCCCGCGTGAGCCAAGGGTGGTAAAGGTTCGGTCAGCAACCCGCACCTTTGCCTGGCAGCAGTCGCGCCGGGTCATGATGTTAAAGTCCATCGCCATCCGCCCATCCGACAGCAGCGCTTTGACCGGTAAATCACCGGCAAAACTGTAGGGCTGATGGTGCTTCAGGGTATGAAAGAACGCCTGACCGGCATCCAGCGTCACCTCCCCGCCTTCAAGTAGCGTAATCACCCGGTCGACGCCGGGAAAGGCGGAGAATTCGCCGTTGCTGGCGATAGTCGCGATACTGGCCCGCCAGTGAAAATCCCGCGTCGCGGGCGGAAAGCAGCAAATCTCACGCGTTTCACCCGCACCATTGCGCCAGAGGCTGACCGGCATCTTACGGATATCAAAGAACTCCATCACCACTCCTGAATGGCACTACCCGTGCCAGGGCAACGATATCGCTATCGTTGCTGTCTTGTTTGTTATCGTTAGGTAGCTACAGACACAGTATCGGCAGCAGAGCGGGCAGGCCTTAGCGGAACGTTAATAAAAATTCTAACGCCATGACTCTACACACATTCTCTGATGGGACTACAGGAGCATACCGCGCTGGCGGCGGCAGGCAAGAGGGTAGAAAAGAAAAACCGCCGGTCCTGTCCACAGCGTTTGCGCTTTTGTGGACAGGATCCCGGCGGTCTTAAGAGAGTGAACCGATTATTCGGTTGGTGCTGGCATTTTACCTTCCATCGCCGGACGTTCTGTCAGACGCTTCTCAAAATTCGCATTAAATTGTTTTTTCTGTTCCGGGGTCAGAACGTTGTAGATCTTGTTCTGGGTTTCCATGTGGGCCAGCATGCGGGCTTTATGCTGCTCGGCCATTTTGTCGATCTGCGCTTCGGCTTTCGCCTTGTCGAAGCTGTCGCTGGCGATGATGTCATGCATCGCACGACGCTCTTCCAGCGGCGGACGTTTCATCTGGTCGCGTTCGCCCTTACGGATGTCGCGGATCTGCTGTTTCTGCGCATCCGTCAGGTTGAGATCCTTAAACATCATCATCTCGTTGTGCATACCCGGGCCTTTATGATGCATCATCATTTTACCTTCAGCAGGCGCGGCAGTGGTGGTCGCAGTATCTGCGGCGAACGCCATGCTGGTAGCGCCCAGAGCCAGGGTAGAAGCAACAAACAGTGCAGTAAACTTACGCATAATTTATTTCCTTTCTTTCAGTTATTCTTCGGCGCTATGCCGTGTTGACGAGATTAACTTTACGGGGTTTATCGTCAATTAGTCAGAGCAACGGTAAAACAATGAAAGTGTAAAAAACAAATTTTCGCCAAATGTGGAGGAAATAAGGATAAAGCGTGGAGAGTTGCAACTAAAAATATTCAATGCGATGATTTTAAAGCGATTTAGCCGGAGTATAGCGAAGCGAAGGTGAATAATAAAGCAATTCACCAGGAATATTCTGCAAAACACGCGTAGGCGCTTAAATCGTTAAGAAAAATATTTAGCTTCCCCTCCCGGATGATGAGAGGGGAAAGGTTCAGGATATTTTTTCCAGCATCAGTCCGGCACGCAGGCCAAACGCCACGGAGGGGTTAGGGAATAAAACATACTCGGTGGTTTTCTGCACCTCGTACCGTTCATCACCATCCTCCGCCAGCAGCGCCCCTTTGCGAAACGGCGTGAAGTTCAGGGTATGGGCGGCCATGTGAAGCAGGAAGGCGTCGCTGCGCCGCGTGATCTGCTGTACAACCCGATACCGCTCAACGGGCTGATGCGCGTACTCGGGAGCGGTTCCGCCCAGCAGCGCCCGCAGGGCAAGATGCGTGGGCGCAAAGCGGGTGAGATCGTTTTGCCCAAACGGGAGCGCTTTTCCCAGCTCAAGCGTACAGGCCAGCGCGCCGAAGTTCTCGCAGGTAAAGTGGGTAAAGGTTCCGCCCGGAGACTGGTGGAACACCAGCGCCTCCAGCCCGGCGTCCCCCAGCCAGCTCAGGAAATCTTCCTCCCACGGCTGACTGCGCTGCGGCAGAACGCCGAAGCGGACATGGTAGGACGCGCGGATGGCCGTATGCAGATCCAGATGCCAGCGCGCGGGCCCCGCAGCGGCAAAAAACGCGGTTACCACATTCTCCAGCCACGCTGCCCGCGCCGTTTCGTCACTTTGCGGAAACTGCGCCCAGCGCCCGCCGAACATGCGGTTAAGGTCGCTGACCAGGTAGCGTTTGTTTTGCGCGAGCGCGGGCGGATTGCCGAGCACCACCAGCACGCGGCACGTCAGGGCAATCTCATTGCGGTACAGCGCGCGCAGCAGCAGATCGACAATCTCGACGGGTGCCGTTTCGTTCCCGTGGATGCCCGTTGAAAGCAGCAGCGAAAGATCGCTTTTTGCGCCCGGCGTCAGCTCAAGCACCCCGCGCCCCAGCCACCGCCAGCGAAAGGAGGGGCCCTCGCCCTCCTTCTGTTCCGGCGTCTCATCGGCCAGGGTCAGCGCCAGTAAGTTTTCCATATCCACTCCTTTAGCGCTGGAACGGATAAACCGATCCCAGCTGCAGGATTGTCGATAACGCGTCCAGCGCCTCGCGACCTTCACGCAGAAGCTGAGGGTCAACCAGATCGGCCTGCGTCAGGCGGTCGCGATAGTAGCGATCGACCCAGTCATTCAGCCGCATAAAGAGCGTATCGTTCATCATGACCGCCGGGTTCACCGCCTGCATCTCGTCCTGAGTTAAC
The DNA here is from genome assembly GCF_045257065.1 of Enterobacter sp. PP-008-ECC_S150. Classification (NCBI taxonomy): domain Bacteria; kingdom Pseudomonadati; phylum Pseudomonadota; class Gammaproteobacteria; order Enterobacterales; family Enterobacteriaceae; genus Enterobacter; species Enterobacter sp. PP-008-ECC_S150. The sequence continues at coordinate 204,357 of NZ_JBJHHG010000004.1, forward strand.
ACCACGCGCAGACGTAAGCAGGCGGGCCCCCCGCCGTTGGCCATGCTTTCGCGCAGATCGAACACGCGCAGTTCATCAATCGGGTTATCGGCCTGCACCAGCTCCGTCAGGTAGCGCCAGACGCCCTGATGATCCCGGGACTCCTGCGGCAGGACCAGCATCATGCTGCCGTCGTCGCGGCTGAGCAGCTGGCTATTGAACAGATACGTTTCGACCGCGTCCTGCACGCTCACCGCCTCCGTTGGCACCTGAACTGGGGTAAAGCCGCGCACGCGCTCGTGCAGCGTGGCGAGCAGCTTGTCCTGGTGGGCAAACGCCTGCTCGTGGCAGAACAGCACCTGGCGGTTAGAGACGGCAATCACGTCGTTATGGAACACCCCCTGGTCGATCACATGCGGGTTCTGCTGGGCGAAAACCACCTGGGAAGGATTGACCTGGTTGAGGCGGGCAACCGCCTGGCTGGCCGCCAGCGTCTGACGTGCAGGATAGCGGGTTGGCGCGGCGTGGCCCCCCTCTTCTCGCCCGTAGATAAACAGCTGCAGCCCCGGCTCGCCATAATCGCCCCCCAGGCGGTTATGGTTGGCCGCGCCTTCGTCGCCAAACATCGCCACCTGCGGCAGGGCCTGATGCACCGCAAAATGGTCGTCATGGCTGAAAATGGCGCGCAGCACGCGCTCGGTGGTTTCCGCTTCGGTGGCGCGGTGGAATTTATTGTTCAGGTTCGCCACCGTCAGATGGACTTTGCCATCCAGCGTATCGGCTGACGGCGCAACGGTCGCGGCGTTTGCGACCCACATAGAGGAGGCCGAGCTTGCCGCCGAGAGCAGGTGCGGCGTCTGCGTACCCGCTTTTTCAACCACCTGCTCATCGGTGCCGCTAAAGCCGAGCTGACGCAGCACCGCCACGTTCGGGCGCTCCTGCGGCGGGATCACCGCCTGCGGAAAGCCGGCATCCGCCAGCGCCTTCATTTTCAATAGCCCCTGCTTCGCCGCCAGCTTCGGATTAGAGACCTGAAAGCGGTGCTTCGTCGAGGCTTCATTACCAAAAGAGAGACCGGCGTAGTGGTGGGTCAGCCCCACCAGCCCGTCAAAGTTGACTTCACACGCTTTCATGACGATCCCCTCCGGTAAAGTCCAGCCCCGGATTAAGCGTCTCCGGCAGCGTCAGCGCCGGGGTTTCCAGGCTCGCCATCGGCCACGCACAGTAATCGGCGGCATACCACGCGCTGGCGCGATGGTTGCCCGACGCGCCCACGCCGCCGAACGGCGCGGTGCTCGCGGCGCCGGTCAGCGGCTTATTCCAGTTGACAATCCCGGCGCGCGCTTCCAGCAGCAGTTGCTCAAACTTCTCGCGCTGCGGCGAAATCAGCCCGCTCGACAGGCCGTACCGGGTGTTATTGGCCATCGCAATGGCCGCATCAAAATCATCATAGCGCCAGACGCACAGCAGCGGGCCAAAGACCTCTTCATCCGGCACGCTGTTCGCACCGCTCATCTCGACGATGCCCGGCGTCAGCAGCGAGGTACCCGGCTGAACGGGCTTCGGCTCCAGCAGGGTTTTCGCGCCGCGCGCGACGTGGTCCTGCCAGGCCTTCAGCACGTTCTGCGCGGCCTGTTCGGAAATCAGCCCGCCGATAAACGGCTGCGGGTCAGCATCCCACGCGGCCGGCACCAGGCGCGCGCTCACCTCGACCAGACGCTTCAGGAAGGCATCTCCCTGCGCGCCCCGTTTCACCAGCAGGCGACGGGCGCAGGTGCAGCGCTGTCCGGCGGTAATAAAGGCGGACTGAATCGTCAGGTGCACCGCGGCGTCAATATCATCGGGATCTTCCACAATCAGCGGGTTGTTGCCGCCCATCTCCAGCGCCAGAATTTTCTCCGGCTGTCCCGCCAGCTGGCGGTGCAGCTGATAGCCCGTTCCGGCGCTGCCGGTAAACAGCAGGCCGTCGATATCGCTCAGGGCGCTCAGCGCCTGACCGGTTTCGCGCCCGCCCTGGACCAGGTTCAGCACGCCCGGCGGCAGGCCAGCCTGTTCCCACAGCTTCACCACCGCCTCGCCGGTTAATGGCGTGAGCTCGCTCGGTTTGAAGATGACGGTATTGCCCGCCAGCAGCGCGGGCACAATGTGGCCATTCGGCAGATGCCCCGGGAAGTTATACGGGCCAAATACCGCCAGCACGCCGTGCGGACGGTGACGCAGCGTGGCCGCGCCGTCCGGCATCTCGGTGTGCTGTTCGCCGGTGCGGGTGTGGTACGCCTTCACCGAAATGGCGATTTTGTTGATCATCGCCGCCACTTCGGTTGTCGCTTCCCAGCGCGGTTTACTGGTTTCAGACGCGATGATGCGCGTCAGTTCGGCCTTGTTGGCCTCCAGCAGCCCGGCAAACTTTTCAACAATGGCCTGACGCGCGGCGAAAGGCTGTTTTGCCCAGGCCGGAAACGCGCGGCGAGCGGCATGGCAGGCTTGTTCTACCTGCCCGGCGCTGGCGTCACGCCCCTTCCACAGAACCTCTTTTCCAACCGGATTGCTCTTTACGCGCTCTTCGCCTTCGCCCGTGACCCAGTCACCGTTAATCCATAATGTCATGCTGTTTTCTCCTCAGGGCAGAGACGCACCAGGCGAACCGTATCGCCGGCGTTACATTTCAGGGCATCCAGTTCTGCAGCCGTCAGGACCAGACGTTCACATTTCGGGTTAGTCCGCACCAGCATGGCGCGGAAGTTGGCGTAATTTTCGTTCGACACCAGACAGGCGGGCCAGTCGCCCGGCGCGGGCTGGCCTTCAGAGACCTCAACCAGACGGCTTTTACGAATGGCGCGAACGCGGTCGATATCGCACTCAAGCGTCGGCCCGCCGTCGAAAATGTCGACATAGTTGCGGTAGCGGAAGCCTTCTTTCTCCAGCACCGCGCGGGCAGGCGCGGTTTGCGGATGCACTTCGCCAATCACCGCCTGCGCTTCCGGGCTGAGGAAATGGGTATAGATAGGATGCTTCGGCATCAGTTCGGCGATAAAGGCTTTCTGCCCGGTGCCGCAGAGATAGTCCGCCCGGCTGAACTCCATCGAGAAGAAGCGCTCGCCCAGGCTCTCCCAGAACGGCGAGTAGCCGGTGTCGTCGATCACGCCGCGCATCTCGGCGACCACTTTCTCGTTAAAGCGGTCGCGGAAGGCGGCCATAAACATAAAGCGCGATTTGGAGAGCAGATAGCCGTTGCCCTCTTTGCGCCAAGCCGGGTCGAGGAACAGCGTGCACAGCTCGCTCGCCCCCGTGTGGTCATTACAGAGAAACAGCGTGGGCAGCGCGTTATAGACGTTCAGCTCTTTCGAGGCGTGAACCATGGTGCCGACGCGGTAGTTGTACCACGGGTCGTTAAGCCCGACGGCCACTTCGATGGCGCAGATCCCGGCCACGGTTCCCGTGTCGGTGTCTTCCAGCACGAACACATAGCCCTGTTCGCTTTTTGGCAACGTCCCCTGCCAGGTTTGCAGGGCGCGCTCAATGCGCGCCGACAGCGTTTTTTCATCGGCAGGAAGCGAGGTCAGCCCGCCTCCCGTCTTACCGGCAAGCTGCATGAGCCCGGCGAGATCGCCGCGCTCAACGGGACGGATGACCATCATGATGACACCCCGGACTTCACCTTTTCACACGCCAGCGCAAAACGGTCCAGGCCGGTTTGCACCTCTTCCTCGCTGACGATCAGCGCGGGCGCAAAACGCACCACGTTGGCACCGGCAATCAGCACCATTACGCCCACTTTTGCCGCTTCCTGTGAAATCAGTTTCGCTTTTCCGGCAAACTCGGCGGTGAGCTCACAGCCGATTAACAGCCCCAGGCCGCGAATCTCCTTGAACAGCCCGGTCTTGCCGTTGATGGCGTTCAGGCGCTCAACAAACCACTCGTGACGCTGCTTAACGCCCTTAAGCACCTCAGGCGTGTTGATGATGTCGAACACCTGTCCGGCCACGGCGGTCGCCAGCGGGTTGCCGCCGTAGGTGGTGCCGTGGGTGCCCACGGTCATCACGCTGGCGAATTTATCGGTGGTCAGCGTGGCGCCAATCGGGAAGCCGCCGCCCAGCGCTTTAGCGGTGGAAAGCACGTCCGGCGTCACGCCGTAGTGCATATAGGCATACAGCTCGCCGGTGCGGCCCACGCCGGTCTGCACTTCGTCGAAAATCAGGACCGCGTTGTGACGATCGCACAGCTCGCGCAGCCCCTGCAGGAAGGCTTTTTGCGCCGGAAGCACGCCGCCCTCGCCCTGCATAGGCTCGACGATCACCGCGCAGGTGGTGTCGTTAATCAGGTCGCTGGCGGACTGCAGATCGTTATAAACGCCGTGGCGAATATCCGGCGGCAGCGGGGCGAAATCCTGCGAGTAGGAGGGCTGGCCGCCCGCGCTGACGGTAAACAGCGTGCGGCCATGGAAGGCATTTTTAAACGCCACGATGCCGCTCTTGTGGGTTCCAAACTTATCGTGGGCATATTTGCGCGCCAGCTTCAGCGCCGCCTCGTTGGCTTCCGCCCCCGAGTTACAGAAAAAGACCTTCTCCGCAAACGTCGCGTCGATCAGCTTTTTCGCCAGGCGCAGCGCGGGTTCGTTGGTAAAGCCGTTGCCGGTATGCCAGAACTTCGCCGCCTGATCGTTTAGCGCCTGACGCAGCGCCGGGTGCGCATGGCCCAGCGCGTTAACCGCAATCCCACCGGCAAAGTCGATATACTCTTTACCCTGCTGATCCCACAGGCGCGAGCCTTCCCCACGAACCGGAATAAAAGCCGCCGGGGCGTAAACCGGCATCATCCATTCATCGAAATTTTCACGCGTAATTGACAGAGACATAGCGACCTCATCCGGTAAATAAAAAGTTATTTGAATGTTAAATAATTGAGTGTTTGCACTGTGAATGTAGATTGCAGACTTCGTGCCAGCCAGCGATAAAAATGCATAAACGGGTTGAGGTAACAGAATATCAACAAGTTACAACATGGAGTTATTCACTTTTAGTGCATAAAAAGTGAATATTTTTACGACAAGCGGCGCTTTGCCGCATGAAAATCAGAAAGAGTATGCAGAGGCCAAATATAATTCTGGAATTGTGATCGCTCGCGAAATTTATCGTCCATTTATGCTCCGTTTGGGGGCGAAGCGCGTCAGAATGGTGCAAATATTGCACCACCGGCATTATCTGTTGCAGTTATTGGCCATACCCGGTAACAGATGACGCAAATTCTGCTACCATCCTTGCACTATTCACCTTGCACTGGCAGCGACTATGAAATTTGTCTCTTTTAATATCAACGGCCTGCGTGCCCGCCCCCATCAGCTTGAAGCTATCGTTGAGCAACATCAGCCTGATGTGATCGGCCTGCAGGAGACAAAGGTTCACGACGACATGTTCCCCCTCGAAGAGGTGGCAAAACTCGGCTACAACGTCTTCTATCACGGACAAAAAGGTCACTATGGCGTCGCGCTGCTGACCAAAGAGACGCCGGTTTCCGTACGTCGCGGCTTCCCGGGCGACGGTGAAGAAGCGCAGCGCCGCATCATCATGGCGGAAGTGCCTTCCGCGCTTGGGAATATCACGGTGATTAACGGCTATTTCCCGCAGGGCGAGAGCCGTGACCACGAGACAAAATTCCCGGCCAAAGCGAAGTTTTATCAGGATCTGCAGAACTACCTGACCACCGAGCTCAAAAAGGAGAATCCGGTGCTGATCATGGGCGACATGAACATCAGCCCGACGGATCTCGATATCGGCATTGGCGAGGAGAACCGCAAGCGCTGGCTGCGCACCGGCAAATGCTCCTTCCTGCCGGAAGAGCGTGAGTGGATGGAGCGCCTGCTGGGCTGGGGCCTGGTGGATACGTTCCGCAATGCCAACCCGGAAACGCAGGACCGCTTCTCCTGGTTTGACTACCGCTCCAAAGGCTTTGACGACAACCGCGGCCTGCGTATCGACCTTCTGCTGGCCAGCTCGCCGCTGGCCGAGCGCTGCGTCGAAACCGGGATCGACTACGACATCCGCAGCATGGAAAAACCGTCTGACCACGCGCCGGTGTGGGCTAAATTCAAGCTGTAATGACGCGTGAACATTCGAAAAACACTCTTCCTGTGCGCCCTTCTGGGCGCATTTATTCTGACGTTTGTCATGCTTCCCCCGGACACGTTCTCCCTGGAAGGGATTAAAGCGCACCAGCAGGCACTCCTCTCCCATGTTGACCACGCGCCACTGCAAAGCGCGCTGATCTTTTTTGCGCTCTATGCGGCGGTTTCCGCCCTGTCGATTCCCGGCGCGGCGATCCTCACCCTGCTGGGCGGGGCGTTATTTCCCCTGTGGGAAGGCACCGTGCTGGTGTCGTTTGCCTCCACGCTTGGGGCCACGCTGGCGATGCTTGCCAGCCGCTACCTGCTGCGCGACGGTGTCCAGCGGCGGTTTGCCCAGCAGATGAAAACGGTCAATGCCGGTATGGCGCGTGACGGCACGGGCTATCTTTTCGCCCTGCGCCTGATGCCGCTGTTCCCGTTTTTCCTGGTGAATTTACTGATGGGCCTCACCCGCATTAGCGTATACCGCTACTGGTGGGTCAGCCAGGTCGCCATGCTGCCCGCCACGGTTGTCTTTCTCAACGCAGGGCGCGAGCTGGGGAAGGTGTCATCGCTGCGCGATATTTTGTCGCCGGGCATGGTATTCGCCTTTACACTACTGGGGTTATTGCCGCTGGCTACGCGCTGGCTCTTTTCCCGTTACACCTCTTCGTTCAAAAAGTGAGGCATTATGCGCCGTGTGCGTTTCTGCGCGTTTCTGACCGGGCTGCTGCTGGCCGCCCCTCTGTATGCCGCCGACGGCTGGCAGGCCATTCAGCAACAGGCCAAAGGCCAGACCGTCTGGTTTAACGCCTGGGGCGGCGATCCGGCGGTCAACCGCTACCTGGCGTGGGTCAGCGGCGAGATGCAAACGCACTACGCCATTACGCTTAAAATCGTCCCGCTGGCGGACGCTGCCGATGCGGTAAAACGTATTCAGACCGAAGCCGCCGCGGGGCGTAAGACCAACGGCTCGGTTGACCTGCTGTGGGTCAACGGCGAAAACTTCCGCACGCTGAAAGAGGCGAACCTGCTGCAAACCGGATGGGCGCAGACGTTGCCAAACTGGCGCTATGTCGATACCCGCAAACCCGTCACGGAGGATTTTGCGCTTCCCACCGACGGCGCGGAATCGCCGTGGGGCGGCGCGCAGCTGACCTTTATCGCCCGCAAAGCCAGCATGCCGACGCCGCCGGAAGATCCTCAGGCGCTGCTGGCTTACGCGCAGCAGCACCCGGGCAAGGTGAGCTACCCACGCCCGCCCGATTTTACCGGTACCGCGTTTCTGGAACAGCTGCTGCTGACGCTCACCGCGCATCCGCAGGCGCTGGAAAAAGCACCCGATGACACCTTTGCCGAGGTGACCGCGCCGCTCTGGGCCTACCTTGATAAGCTGCACCCGCTGCTGTGGCGTGAAGGAAAAGATTTCCCGCCTTCCCCTGCGCGCATGGACACCCTGCTTGCCAGCGGCAGCCTGAACCTGTCGCTGACCTTTAACCCGGCGCACGCCCTACAGAAGGTGGCGAGCGGCGAACTGCCCGCCGACAGCTTCAGCTTTGGTTTCCAGAACGGAACGATCGGCAACGTCCATTTTGTGGCGATCCCGGCTAATGCCAGCGCGAGCGCGGGGGCAAAGGTGGTGGCCAATTTCCTGCTGTCGCCGCAGGCGCAGATCCGCAAGGCCGACCCGGCCATCTGGGGCGATCCGAGCGTGCTGGATGCCAGAACGCTGCCCGAAGATGAAGCGAAACGGCTGCTGGCCCATACGCCTCAGGGGCTGCCAAAGGTGCTTGCCGAGCCGCAGTCCGCCTGGGTGAACGCGCTGGAGCAGGAATGGCTGCGTCGCTACGGCACCCGCTAAGCTGGCTCGTCTGGCTGGCGATGGCGGTCATTTATCTGCCGCTCCTGCCCGCCAGCGCCATGCTGTTTGCCCCGGCGTTTTCGCTGACAAACTGGCAGCGGCTGCTAAACGACCCGCAGCTGCCCCAGGCGACCATTGCCACGCTGGTCTCAACGCTCGTCGCCACGCTGGGCGCGTTGCTGATCGCCCTTCTTCTCGTCAGCCTTCTGTGGCCTGGGCAACGCTGGCGACGTCTCACCACCCGCCTGCCGTGGCTGCTGGCGATCCCCCACGTGGCGTTCGCCACCGCCGCGCTGCTGCTGTTTGCCGAAGGCGGCCTGTTTTATCAGATCTGCACCGTCTGTTCGCCTCCGTTTGACCGCTATGGCGTCGGGCTGGGCCTGACGCTCGCGGTCAAAGAGAGCGCGTTTGTCCTGTGGGCCATTTACGCCGTGCTGCCGGAAAAGCGGCTCGCGCAGCAGAAGATCGTTCTGCAAACCTTCGGCTACGGGCGTTTTCAGGCGCTTAACTGGCTCCTCCTTCCGGCTATCGCGCCGGTTCTCGGCGCGGTGATGCTGGCGGTGCTGGCCTGGTCACTGTCGGTCGTGGACGTGGCGCTCGTTCTCGGTCCCGGCAACCCGCCGACCCTGGCCGTTCTGGCCTGGCAGTGGCTGAGCCAGGGCGACGCGCAGCAGCAGGCAAAAGGGACGCTGCTGTGCCTGCTTCTCCTTCTGCTGCTGGCCGCGCTTGCCGCAGCAGGCTATGGCCTGTGGAAGGGATGGCGTCGCACGTTTCTGGACCTTAGCGGAACGCGTCCCCGGACTCATCTCGTGCTGCCAGAGCGGGCACTGGGCGGGTTTCTGCCCGCGTGCGGCGTCCTGTGCGCCGCGGTGCTGCTGATGCTGGCGCAGCGGGATGACGTTGGCCCGGTGGGGAACAGCCTTTCCTTCGGCCTCTTTTCAGGCCTGATTGCCCTGGCCGTCGGCTTACTCTGGCTGGAATGGGGCCCGCAGCGCGGCGCGCTCTGGGTGTGGGCACCGCTCGCCCTTCCGGCGCTGCCGCTCGTCACCGGCCAGTATGCCATTGCGCTGCGCGTGGGCTTCGACGGATACTATGTCGCCGTGCTCTGGAGCCACCTGCTGTGGGTATGCCCGTGGACGCTTCTGGTGCTGCGGCCCGCCTGGCAAAGGATCGATCCCCGGCTGATCCTTACCGCCAGAACGCTCGGCTGGCGACGGGCAAAAATATTCTTACTGCTGAAATGCCCCCTGCTGGCGCGTCCTGCGCTGCTGGCCTTTGCCGCCGGCTTTTCCGTCAGCATGGCGCAATACATGCCGACGCTCTGGCTTGGCGCGGGGCGTTTCGCCACGCTGACCACCGAAACCGTCGCGCTCAGCAGCGGGGGCAGTATTCCGATTCTCGCTAACCGGGCGCTGGGATTACTGCTGGTCACGGGCACGGTGTTTGGTCTTGCCGCCCTGCTATCCCGGCTCGCGGGCCGCTCCCGACAAGGATTACGTTAATGCTGAAGGTCAACGATCTCACCATCGAACCGCTTTTCCGCGGGGTCAGTTTTTGCGTTCCCCGCGGGGAGATTGTTACCCTGATGGGGCCGTCCGGCAGCGGTAAATCGACTCTTTTTGCGTGGATGGTCGGCGCGCTGTCAGACGACTTTCAGGCACGGGGCGAACTGTGGCTCGACGCGCGCCGCTGCGACGGTCTCCCCGTGGAGTCCCGAGGGCTGGGCATTCTCTTTCAGGACGCGCTGCTGTTTGACGCTTTCAGCGTCGGGCAGAATTTGCTGCTGGCCTTGCCCGGGCGCATCGCCGGACGCGCGCGGCGCGAAGCGGTCGAGCAGGCGCTGGATTCCGCCGGGCTGAGCGGTCACTTCGCCAGCGATCCGGCCACCCTTTCCGGCGGAGAGCGCGCCCGGGTCAGCCTGCTGCGCGCCCTGCTCGCCGAGCCGCAGGCGCTGCTGCTGGATGAACCGTTCAGCCGCCTTGATAAAGCGTTGCGCACGACGTTTCGGGCCTGGGTATTTGACACTCTCCGCGCGCGCAATATCCCGGTGGTGCTGGTCACGCACGATGAGGACGATATTCCGCCCGGCGGCGAGCTGATTGAGATTTCTCGCTGGCAATAATGTGCTAACGCAATGTTTTCCGTTTCGGGAGAGACGACAATGCCCCCCTCTTTTACTGACGTCAGGTTATTCGATGAAACGTGTTTCTCAACTGACCGCGCTGGCCCTGCTCTGCGGCCTCGCCTCTTTTTCTTCTCTGGCGGCTGATATGCCCAACGCGATGACGCTGTCCCAGCTTCAGGCGCAGCACGGCACGCCCGTCGACACCCGCGCCAGCGCCTTCTATAACGGCTGGCCGCAGACGTTCAGCGGCCCCTCCGGGCATGAACCCGCCGCCCTTAACCTTTCGGCCAGCTGGCTTAGCGCAATGAGCGACGAACAGATTGCGCGCTGGGCAAAACAGCATCAGCTGACGCCTGCAGCGGCCATCGCGCTCTACGGCGACGAGACCGATACCCAGGCGGTGAAAGCCCGTCTGGAGAAAGCCGGTTTCAGCCACGTTTCGCTGCTCAGTGACGCTCTGCAGTCGCCCGACCGCCTTCAGCGCCTGCCCCACTTTGAACAGCTGGTTTACCCGCAGTGGATCCACCGCCTCCAGCAGGGTAAACCCGTGACCGCCGCGCCTGCGGGTGACTGGAAAGTGATTGAAGCCGCCTGGGGCGCACCGAAGCTTTACCTGCTGAGCCACATTCCCGGCGCGGGCTATATCGACACCAACGAGGTGGAAAGCGAGCCGCTGTGGAATAAAGTCTCCGACGACAGGCTGAAAGCGATGCTGGCTAAGCACGGGATCCGCCACGACACCACCGTCATCTTGTATGGCCGCGACGTCTACGCCGCCGCGCGCGTGGCGCAGATTATGCTCTATGCGGGCGTGAAGGACGTGCGTATTCTCGACGGCGGCTGGAAGGCGTGGTCAGATGCCGGTCTGCCGGTTGAGCGCGGTACGCCTGCGAAAGTGACGCCAGCCCCCGATTTCGGCGCGCCGATCCCCGGCCAGCCGCAGCTGATGGTCGATATGGACCAGGCGCGCGGCATGCTGCACCGTCAGGACGCCTCCCTGGTCAGCATTCGTTCGTGGCCGGAGTTCATCGGCGAAACCAGCGGCTACAGCTACATCAAGCCAAAAGGTGAGATTGCCGGTGCCCGCTGGGGTCACGCGGGCAGCGATGCCACCCACATGGAGGATTTCCATAACCCGGACGGCACCATGCGCAGCGCTGACGACATCGCCGCCATGTGGAAAACGTGGCATATCCTGCCGGAACAGCAGGTCGCGTTTTACTGCGGCACCGGCTGGCGGGCGTCCGAAACCTTTATGTACGCCCGGGCGATGGGCTGGAAAAACGTCGCCGTCTATGACGGCGGCTGGTACGAATGGAGCAGTCACCCGCAAAACCCGGTGACCACCGGTGCACGCGGGCCAGAAAGCGCTCTCTAAGAATTGAGTGACCTCAGCGTCACGTAGCCGCTCCAGACGCGCGTTGTGGTGGTCAGCCAGCACAGCGCGCCGAATACCCACGCGAACAGCGTAAAGTGCGCCGGAAACAGGCAGCACAGCACGAACAGCGCGATAGTCTCCGTTCCCTCCGTTAACCCGCCGATATAGTAAAACGACTTGTGCGCATAGCCGGGGTTGTCGATGTCGTGCTTCGCCGCCAGCGCCGCAAAGGCCAGAAAGCTGCTGCCGGTCCCGATAAACGCAAACAGCAGCCAGGCGGCCGCCAGCGCGTTTTCTGCGGGCGCGGCGAGCGCAAAGCCAAACGGCACCAGAGCGTAGAACAGAAAATCTAGTGCGATATCAAGAAACCCTCCCGCATCGGTCAGCCCTCTGCGGCGCGCCAGCGCCCCGTCCAGACCGTCCAGCAGGCGGTTCAGAACGATGGCGACCAGCGCCGCCGGATACCAGCCGAGGGCCAGAAACGGCAGCGCCAGCACGCCAACGGCAAACCCGGTCAGGGTTAAGCCGTCGGGGGTGATGCCCGGCTTATCCAGCACGGAAACCAGACGATGCAGAACGGGCTTAACCCGCGGGTGGAGGTGACGGTCAAGCATCAGGCTTCCCTTTAAGCGTGGCGCACAGCCCCTGCGCCGGAATATCCAGCGCGGCGTTAAAGCGGGCGGAGAGGTTCTGAAACGCAATGAGCGCCGTCATTTCGGCGATGGCGTCATCCGTAAAGTGGCGCTTCAGCGCCGTTCTGATGGCCTCATCCGTCCGGGGCGGCGTGGCGGTGACCGCCTCGGCGTAGGCCAGCGCCGCGCGCTCCTGATCCGTAAACAAGGCGGAATTTCGCCAGTCGGCCACGGCCTGCACCTTATCCAGCGCGCCGCAGCGCTCGGCCAGCCGCAGGCTGTTGGCATCAATACAGAACGCGCAGTGGCAGAGCTGGGACACCCGCGTCATAAGCAGCGAACGAAGCGCGGGCGCCAGGCGCGCGCGACGACGCTCCAGAAAGCCGACAAACAGCGCCACCAGCCAGAACAGACGCGGCATGCGCCCCCACCAGCGGGTGGGATTTAGCACCGCGCCAAAATGCTTTTTCTGCATGGCGGCAATCGGCTTAAGGCTGGCGGGAAGGGATTTGAGGGGGGCAACCCAGGCGTTCGTCTCTTTCACCTGATTCTCCTGATAGCTGGACTCTGAGAAAGGGCACGATAATATGTCTTTTTTTGCCATCAATTATTGACGACCATGCTGAAAACACTCGATGTCGTTGCCGCCATCATCGAAAAAGACGACAACATTTTACTGGCGCAGCGCCCTGCCCACGCCGACCAGCCCGGAATGTGGGAATTTGCCGGCGGAAAAGTCGAGGCGGGTGAAACCCAGCCCGAGGCGCTTGTCCGCGAGCTGCGTGAGGAGCTGGGCATTGACGCCCTGCCGGGACAATACGTGGCAAGCCACCAGCGGGAAGTCTCGCAGCGCTTAATCAACCTGCACGCCTGGCACGTTCCTGCTTTTCGCGGCGAGCTCACGGCGCACTACCACTGCGCGCTGGCGTGGTGTTCGCCGGAAGAGGCGTTTAGCTACCCCTTAGCCCCCGCGGATATTCCGCTGCTGGAAGCGTTTATTGCTTTACGCGACGCCAGACGAGCGGGTTCGTGCTGATAGCGCGCTCGTCGCGCTGGCACTGCAGCAGCACGCCCTCGGCTTTCACCACCGCCCCTTCAGAGTAGTTCTGATTCTGATAGATACAGCACTGATTGCAGGGCTGCACCGTTTGGTTCTGCCCGCTGGCGCTAAACACCTCCGGCGGTACATTCACCTCCACGCCCGGGCGAAGGCGGTCAGCCTGCGCGCCTGCGGTCAATACTAACGCTAACGCGGCCATCACGTAACGGTTCATAAACTTACCTTCCTGTTATGTCCTGATAATGACTATAACGGTAAACCCGAGCGGAACCTTTAATTTATCTCGCCATCGCTTTTGGTTATGACCCGACTCGGGTCATTAATTTCCCTTTCGTTTTAAATTTATGCTTGCCTCACAAAGCAGTACGGGTGGTATAGTCAAAAAAACAACACAAATCGCATAAGTCATAAGCAAACATTATTATAAGAGGTTCTTATATCTATGGATCAGACACGCTCTCTGGAAAGTTTTCTTGCCCACGTTCAGCAGCGCGACCCGCACCAAAGCGAGTTCGCGCAGGCCGTGCGTGAAGTGATGACCACCCTGTGGCCCTTCCTTGAACAAAACCCGCGCTATCGCCAGATGTCGCTGCTTGAACGCCTCGTCGAGCCCGAGCGGGTGATCCAGTTCCGCGTGGCCTGGGTGGACGATCGCAACCAGGTACAGGTTAACCGCGCGTGGCGCGTGCAGTTTAACTCCGCCATCGGTCCGTTTAAGGGCGGCATGCGTTTTCACCCCTCCGTGAACCTGTCCATTCTGAAATTCCTCGGCTTCGAGCAGACGTTCAAAAACGCCCTCACCACGCTGCCCATGGGCGGCGGGAAAGGCGGGAGCGATTTCGACCCGAAGGGCAAAAGCGAAGGCGAAGTGATGCGTTTCTGCCAGGCGCTGATGACCGAACTCTGGCGTCACCTGGGCCCGGATACCGACGTGCCTGCCGGTGATATCGGCGTGGGCGGACGTGAAGTGGGCTTTATGGCCGGGATGATGAAAAAGCTCTCCAACAACAGCGCCTGCGTGTTTACCGGCAAGGGGCTGTCGTTTGGCGGGAGCCTGATCCGCCCGGAAGCCACGGGCTATGGGCTGGTCTACTTCACCGAGGCCATGCTCAAGCGTCACGGTTTAGGCTTTGAAGGGATGCGCGTCGCGGTGTCCGGCTCCGGTAACGTGGCGCAGTACGCGATTGAGAAAGCGATGCAGTTTGGCGCTCGCGTGGTGACCGCCTCTGACTCCAGCGGCACGGTGGTGGATGAAGCGGGCTTCACGGCGGAAAAACTGGCGCGCCTGTGTGACATCAAAGCCAGCCGCGACGGCCGGGTGGCGGATTATGCCCGCGAGTTTGGCCTGACCTATCTGGAAGGGAAGCAGCCGTGGGGCGTACCGGTGGATATCGCCCTGCCGTGCGCCACGCAAAACGAGCTGGACGTGGAGGCCGCGCGCACGTTGATTGGCAATGGCGTAAAAGCGGTGGCCGAAGGGGCGAATATGCCGACCACCATCGACGCGACGGATCTGTTCCTGGAAGCGGGCGTGCTGTTTGCCCCTGGCAAGGCCGCTAACGCAGGCGGCGTGGCGACCTCTGGCCTCGAGATGGCGCAAAACGCCGCGCGTCTCGGCTGGAAGGCGGAAAAAGTGGATGCGCGCCTGCACCACATCATGCTGGATATTCACCACGCCTGCGTGGAGTACGGCGGGGAAGCGTCGCAAACCAACTACGTGCGCGGGGCGAATATTGCCGGGTTCGTGAAGGTGGCGGACGCGATGATTGGTCAGGGCGTGGTGTAAGGCCGCAGCGCCGCTTTTCGCCGGGTGGCGGCTGCGCCTTACCCGGCCTACGAAAATTCGCGCTCTTTTTTTTTAGATGATTGGGCAGGTCCAGACGTTGTAGGCCCGGTAAGGCGTAGCCGCCACCGGGCTTTTTTTTTCAGGCCGCAGTGCGGCTTACGAAATTATGCCGCGCTCTTTTTCTTTTTAAACGGTTTCTTCGCGCCGCCACCGGGTGCAACCATCCCTCTGAACGTTTTTACCGGCGTGCTGCGCGCCTGATCGATCAGCTGATAAAGCGTCCCGACCAGCGGCTGCATAAAGTCCTGATAGCGGCACTGCTTCTCGCTGATCTGCGTCAGCACCGATTCCCAGTGCGCCGTCATGTCCGGCCTGGCGGCCAGCTCCGGCAGCGAGTGAATCAGCGCGCGGCCCGGCTCTGTCGAATGGATATAGCGCCCTTTCTTTTCGAGAAAACCGCGCTTAAAGAGCAGCTCGATGATCCCCGCGCGGGTTGCCTCCGTCCCCAGACCGTCGGTGGCGCGCAGGATCTTCTTCAGATCTTTATCCTGAACAAAGCGGGCGATCCCGGTCATCGCCGACAGCAGCGTTGCATCGGTGAAATGGCGCGGCGGCTGGGTCTGACGTTCCACCACTTCGCCCTTCTCGCACAGCAGCTCGTCATCTTTGGCGACCACCGGCAGCGGCGTGCCGTCGTTCTCCTCGTCACGCTCTTTGTTCCCCAGCAGCGTGCGCCAGCCGGCTTCCGCGAGGAAGCGCGCTTTGGCGATGAACTTGCCTTTGGCAATCTCAAGCTCAATCACGCACTTGCGGAATACGGCATCCGGGCAGAACTGCATCAGGTACTGTCGGGCGATCAGGTTATAGACCTTCGCTTCGTTATCGGTCAGGTTAACGCCGCTGGCGCGCGCCGTCGGGATAATCGCGTGGTGGGCGTCCACCTTTTTATCGTCCCAGCAGCGGTTATGGGTGTCCGGGTTTACCGCCGGTTGCGGGAGCAGATCCGGCGCGTGCACGCTAATGGCGTTCATCACCGAATGGCGACCGGCAAAATGCTCTTCCGGTAGATAGCGGCTGTCGGAACGCGGATAGGTGATCAGCTTGTGGGTTTCGTAGAGCTTCTGGCAGATGTCCAGCACGTTCTGCGCGCTAAGGCCAAAGCGCTTCGCGGCCTCAATCTGCAGGGCCGACAGCGAAAACGGCAGCGGCGCGGGTTCTGATTCCCGTTTATCGTTATAGCTGGTGACGATAGCAGGCTGACCGGTGATGCGGTTAACCACATGCTCCGCCAGCGGACGATGCAGCAACCGCCCCTCTTCATCCTGGTAAGATTCGCAGGCGTCGCTCGGCTGCCAGACGGCGGTAAAGCGCTCGTCTTTCGGGGTGACGATATGCGCTTTTACTTCAAAGAAATCTTTGGCGACGAAATTCTCGATCTCTTCGTCGCGACGCACGACCAGCCCCAGTACCGGCGTTTGCACGCGGCCCACGGAGAGTACGCCCTGATAGCCCGCGTTACGCCCAAGAATGGTGTAGGCTCGGGTCATGTTGATGCCGTACAGCCAGTCGGCGCGGGCGCGGGCTAAAGCCGAGACGCACAGCGGGATAAACTCGCTGTTGGCGCGCAGGCGCGAAATGGCTCGCTCCACCGCCTGCGGGTTGAGGTCGTTAATCAGGCAGCGCTGCACCTGCTGGCGCTTTTCCGGCGCCAGCTCCAGGTAGTCCAGCACCTCATCCACCAGCAGCTGCCCTTCCCTGTCCGGGTCACCCGCGTGCACGATTTCATCGGCTTCATGCAGGAAGCGCTTGATCACGTTGAGCTGTTTGGTCACCGACGGCCGGGGCTGCAGACGCCATTTTTCAGGCACGATGGGCAGATCGTTCAAATTCCAGCGGGCGTAGCGGCTGTCGTAGACGTCCGGCTGCGCCTGCTCAAGCAGGTGACCAATACACCAGGTGACCACCTGCCCGTTACCGCATTCGATAAAGCCGTCGCCTTTGCGGTGCGGCTTAGGCAGCACGTCGGCGATAGCGCGCGCCAGGCTCGGCTTTTCGGCAATAAACAACCGCATCGAATTAACGGATCTCAATCATCGGTCGGCCACCTCGCGCGGTCACCAGCTCGCCGATCGCCGTCAGGGTGATGCCGAACTCGGCAGCGGTCGCCTGAACCTCGGCTTCGGATTCAGGCGTGACCGCCAGCAGCAGGCCGCCGGAGGTTTGCGGATCGCACAGCAGGTTGCGCCATTCTTCAGGCATTTCGCCCATCAGATGACCGTAGCTGGCGAAGTTGCGTTGAGTACCGCCCGGAACGGCGCCCTGAGCAATGTACGCTTCCACGCCCGGCAGTTTCGGCACGTCCTGATACCAGACCTGCGCCTGCACGCCCGCGCCCTGACACACTTCCGAGAGGTGCCCCAGCAGCCCAAAACCGGTCACGTCGGTCATCGCCTTCACGCCGTCGATATTGGCAAACGCCGCGCCCGCAAGGTTCATCTGGCACATCACTTCCGTTGCCAGACCTTTGTGCTCCGGCTTCAGCAGGGATTTTTTCTCGGCAGTGGTCAGCACGCCAATGCCCAGCGGCTTGGTAAGGAACAGCTTGCAGCCCGCCTGCGCGGTGCTGTTGCGCTTCACGCGCTCGGTCGGCACCACCCCGGTGACGGCCAGGCCGAAGATAGGTTCTGGAGCATCAATCGAGTGACCGCCGGCCAGCGCAATTCCCGCCTGCTGGCAGGCGAAACGACCGCCATCAATCACCTCGCGGGCAACTTCCGGCGGGATGGTGTTGATCGGCCAGCCCAGAATGGCAATCGCCATGATCGGCTTACCGCCCATCGCGAAGATATCGCTGATGGCGTTGGTGGCCGCAATGCGCCCGAAGTCGAACGGGTTATCGACAATCGGCATAAAGAAGTCGGTGGTGCTGATAATGCTGGTGCCGTTACCTAAGTCATAAACTGCAGCATCGTCACGCGTTTCATTGCCGACAAGCAGGTTCGGGTCGACAAACTTCGCCTGTTCGCTGTGCAGGATGGTCTCCAGCACTTTCGGGGAAATTTTACAACCGCAACCGGCTCCGTGGCTGTACTGCGTTAAACGAATAGTTTGCTCGCTCATGGACGTCTCCTGTCATCTCAATCGCGCTATGGTAGCGCTCATTCCATAAAGAGGTAAGTATGACTGTCTGAATTCTGCAGCGGATGCTCAGAATCCAGACAGTTTAGCGCGGGTTATCAGAAGCGGCTGACGAAAGGCGTGGTGTCCGGCACGCTGATGGTGCTGGAGGCTTTAAGCTGCGGGGTACCGAGGTAGAGGAAACCGACAATTTTGTCGTGCTCGCCACAGCCAAAACCGTCGCGAACTGCCGGGCTCTCGGTCAGCGCACCGGTGCGCCAGATGCCGTTAAACCCTTGCGCGACGGCGGCCATCTGCATTGCCATTACCGCACAGCCTGCGGACATTTCCTGCTCCCAGACCGGCACCTTATGGTCCGCACGGCATTTCGCCACGACGGCGATAATCATCGGCGCGCGGAACGGGGCATTGCGCGCCTTGTCGATGCCTTTCTCATCCTGCCCGGCGGCAATCGCGCCCTGCTCCAGCAGCTGGCTGAAACGATCGCGGCCTTCGCCTTCAATCACAAAGAAGTGCCACGGCTGCAGCGTGCCGTGATCGGGGGCACGCATGCCGGCACGCAGAATGTTCTCCAGCTGCTCGCCTGCCGGGGCAGGTTCAGCCAGACGGGAAGCGCTACGGCGGTTAACAAGCAGTTCGAGTGCGTCCATTGGTTAACTCCTTTCTTGAAATTTACTCACAAAATTAACACGACGGCAGATTTTGTTACAGCCTGGCAGGCGATTCCTGCTGACAAGTGGCGGTTGGGTCATTACGATAACCCAACATTACCGTCCAGTGGCGACGGAAACAGTCATTTTCTGGTTAGGGAGAATACATGCGAACCCTTTGGCGAATTATTGCCGGTTTCTTTAAATGGACGTGGCGACTGCTCAACTTCGTCCGCAACCTGGTGATGAACATCTTCTTCATCCTGCTGGTTCTGGTGTGTGCGGGCATCTGGATGCACATCAGCAACGCGAATCAGGCGCAGCACTCCACTCGCGGGGCGCTGTTGCTGGATATCACCGGCGTAATCGTTGATAAACCGTCAGCCAGCAACCGGCTGGGCGTCATCAGCCGTCAGCTGTTTGGCGCCACGTCCGACCGCCTGCAGGAAAACTCCCTGTTCGATATCGTCGATACCATCCGTCAGGCCAAAGACGACCGCAACATCACCGGCATCGTGCTGGATTTGAAAGATTTTGCCGGCGGCGATCAGCCTTCTATGCAGTACATCGGTAAAGCGCTGCGCGAATTCCGCGACAGCGGCAAGCCGGTGATTGCCGTGGGCGACAGCTACAGCCAGGGGCAATATTATCTGGCGAGCTTCGCCAATAAAATCTGGCTCTCTCCGCAGGGTACTGTCGATCTGCACGGCTTTGCCACCAACGGCCTGTACTACAAATCGCTCCTCGACAAGCTGAAGGTCACCACCCACGTCTTCCGCGTCGGCACGTATAAGTCTGCCGTCGAGCCGTTTATCCGCGACGACATGTCCCCTGCCGCCCGCGAAGCGGACAGCCGCTGGATTGGCGAGCTGTGGCAGAACTATCTCGGCACCGTTGCCGCGAACCGCCAGATGACGCCCGAGCAGGTGTTCCCGGGCGCGCAGGGCGTGCTGGAAGGTCTGCGTAAGGTTGACGGCGACACCGCGAAATACGCCCTCGATAACAAACTGGTTGATGCCCTGGGCACCAGCGCCGAGATTGAAAAATCCCTGAGCAAACAGTTTGGCTGGAGCAAAGAGGACAAAAATTACAGCGCCATCAGCATGTATGATTACTCGACGAAAAAACCGGACGACCGCGGTGACAGCGTCGCGGTGGTCTTTGCCAACGGCGCCATCATGGACGGTCAGGAGACCCCGGGGAACGTGGGCGGCGATACGACCGCGTCACAAATCCGCGATGCGCGCCTCGATCCGAAAGTGAAGGCGATTGTCCTGCGGGTCAACAGCCCTGGCGGCAGCGTCAGCGCCTCCGAGGTGATCCGTGCTGAGCTGGCCGCAGCGCGCGCCGCCGGCAAGCCGGTAGTGGTGTCGATGGGCGGAATGGCCGCCTCCGGAGGTTACTGGATCTCCACGCCAGCCAACTACATCGTGGCTAACCCAAGCACGCTGACCGGCTCGATTGGCATCTTCGGGGTAATCAACACCGTAGAGAACAGCCTGGATTATCTGGGCGTACATACCGATGGCGTAGCGACCTCCCCGCTGGCGGATGTCTCGGTGACCAAATCCCTGCCGCCGGAAGTCTCAGAGATGATGCAGCTCAGCATTGAGAACGGCTATAAACGCTTTATCACCCTGGTCGCCGACTCGCGTAAAAAGACGCCTGAGCAGATTGACCAGATCGCGCAGGGCCACGTCTGGACCGGTCAGGATGCGAAGAGCAACGGTCTGGTAGACAGCCTGGGCGACTTCGATGACGCGGTGAAGAAAGCCGCCGAACTGGCGAAGCTGAAGCAGTGGCATATCGAGTATTACCAGGACGAACCGTCGTTCTTCGATATGGTCATGGACAGCATGTCCGGCTCGGTACGCGCGA
Source organism: Enterobacter sp. PP-008-ECC_S150 (assembly GCF_045257065.1). Classification (NCBI taxonomy): domain Bacteria; kingdom Pseudomonadati; phylum Pseudomonadota; class Gammaproteobacteria; order Enterobacterales; family Enterobacteriaceae; genus Enterobacter; species Enterobacter sp. PP-008-ECC_S150. The sequence goes on from NZ_JBJHHG010000004.1 coordinate 224,944, forward strand.
TGCTGCCGGAGGCGCTGCAGGCTTACCTGCCTGCGCCGGTCGCCACGGCGGCAAAAGCGATGAAGGCGGAGAGCGACAAGCTGGCGGCCTTCAACGATCCACAGAGTCGTTACGCGTTTTGCCTGACCTGCGCGAACGTCCGTTAAAAACCGTCCCCTCTTCCCGCGAAGAGGGGACTTTTTTCTTTTGAAGAACAAGAACTCACTACCATGCAGAAGAAATCGATTTATGTAGCCTACACTGGCGGTACCATCGGTATGCAGCGCTCTGAAAACGGCTATATCCCCGTCTCCGGCCACCTTCAGCGTCAGCTTGCGCTGATGCCTGAATTCCACCGTCCGGAAATGCCTGACTTTACTATCCACGAATACGAGCCGCTGATGGACTCCTCCGACATGACGCCGGAGGACTGGCAGCATATCGCGGATGATATTAAAGCCCATTACGACCAGTACGACGGCTTCGTGATCCTGCACGGTACCGACACCATGGCGTTTACCGCCTCGGCGCTCTCCTTCATGCTGGAGAACCTGAGCAAGCCGGTTATCGTCACCGGGTCGCAAATCCCGCTGGCGGAGCTGCGCTCGGACGGGCAGATCAACCTCCTCAACTCCCTTTACGTGGCGGCGAATTACCCGATTAACGAAGTGTCGCTGTTCTTTAACAACCGTCTGTATCGCGGTAACCGCACCACTAAAGCCCACGCCGACGGTTTTGACGCCTTCGCCTCCCCTAACCTGCAGCCGCTGCTGGAAGCCGGGATCCATATCCGTCGTCTGGGGACGCCTCCGGCACCGAATACCGCGGGCGAGCTGATTGTGCACCCTATTACCCCGCAGCCGATTGGCGTGGTCACCATCTACCCGGGTATCTCTGCCGACGTGGTGCGCAACTTCCTGCGCCAGCCGGTGAAGGCGCTGATCCTGCGCTCCTACGGCGTGGGCAATGCGCCGCAGAACGGCGAATTCCTGAAGGAGCTTCAGGAGGCCAGCGAGCGCGGGATTGTGGTGGTGAACCTGACCCAGTGTATGTCCGGAAAGGTCAATATGGGCGGCTATGCCACCGGTAACGCGCTGGCGCATGCGGGGGTGATCAGCGGTTTCGATATGACCGTTGAGGCAACGCTGACTAAACTTCACTATTTACTGAGTCAGGATCTGGACATTCAATCCATTCGCAGCGCGATGATGCAAAATCTGCGCGGCGAGCTGACCCCGGACGAATAAGGAGTGCTCATGAAGCAACGCGCCCTGCTCCTGGTCGATTTGCAAAATGATTTCTGCGCGGGCGGTGCGCTGGCCGTCGCCGAGGGTGACAGCACCGTTGACGTGGCCAACACGCTGATCGACTGGTGCAAAGCCCGCGGTGAAGCGGTTGTCGCAAGCCAGGACTGGCACCCGGCAAACCACGGCAGCTTTGCCAGCCAGCACAGCGTCGAGCCTTTCACCCAGGGTGAACTCGACGGGCTGGCGCAAACCTTCTGGCCGGATCACTGCGTACAGCAGACGGAAGGCGCGGCGCTGCATCCGCTCCTGAATCAGAAGGCCATCGACGCGGTGTTCCATAAAGGCGAAAACCCGGCTATCGACAGCTATAGCGCGTTTTTTGATAACGGGCATCGTCAGAAAACGGCCCTGGACGCGTGGTTACGTCACCACGAAATCACGGAGCTGATCGTGCTGGGCCTGGCAACGGACTACTGCGTGAAGTTCACCGTGCTGGATGCGATCCAGTTGGGTTATACCGTCAGCGTCATCACCGACGGCTGCCGCGGGGTGAACATTCACCCGCAGGACAGCGCTCAGGCGTTTATGGATATGGCCGCGGAAGGCGCCACGCTGTATACGCTCGAAGACTGGCTGGAGACGCAGGCTTAGGCCTTTTAAGCCGGGTGGCGGCTGCGCCTTACCCGGCCTACTTCTTTGGTTTTGTAGGCCGGGTAAGCGTCAGCGCCACCCGGCATTTCTTCCCCAATCCCCATAAAGTGAACTCCCTCGCATCCTTAGCGAAGCGGCAATGCTATTCTCGTCAGGCTGTTTTTTCGCCACGCCTTTTCCGTGGCGTGGTTATTTCTATTTAGTCAAAGAGGAACTTGTATGAAACGTTTGCCCTTGCTGGCAGCATTACCCCTGCTTTGCACGTCACTTGCTTTCGCTGCGCCCCTCATGTCGGTGGGCTATTTCAATGGGGGTGGCGACGTCACCGCCGGACCGGGCGGCGATATCAACAAACTGGACGTTCGCCAGATTACTCATCTGAACTACTCGTTTGGTCTGGTCTATAACGACGAAAAAGACGAAACCAACGCCGCGCTGAAAGATCCGGCGAAGCTGCATCAGATCTGGCTATCGCCAAAAGTGGCGTCCGATCTCGCGTTAATCCCAACCCTGCGCAAGCAAAACCCAAACCTTAAGGTGCTGCTCTCCGTTGGCGGCTGGGGCGCTCGCGGCTTCTCGGGTGCGGCGGCGACTAAGGAGACGCGCGCGGTGTTCATCCGCTCCGCGCAGGAGATTGTCGACAAATACGGTCTGGACGGGATCGACCTCGACTGGGAGTATCCGGTCAACGGCGCCTGGGGCCTGGTTGCCAGCACGCCTGCCGATCGGGATAACTTTACCGCCCTGCTGAAAGAGATGCGCGACGCGTTCGGGCACAAAAATCTGGTCACTATTGCGGTAGGCGCGAATGCGGAAAGCCCGAAAAGCTGGGTGGATGTGAAAGCCATTGCGCCCCTGCTCGACTATATCAACCTGATGACCTACGACATGGCGTACGGCACGCAGTACTTTAACGCCAACCTGTATGACTCCAGCGCCTGGCCGACGGTGGCCGCCGCTGACAAATACAGCGTCGATTTTGTGGTCAACAACTATCTGGCCGCCGGGCTGAAGCCGCAGCAGATGAACCTGGGGATAGGTTTCTATGGCCGCGTACCGAAACGTGCCGTAGAGCCGGGGATCGACTGGACGAAACCGGATGCGCAAAAAAATCCGGTGACCCAGCCGTACTTTGGCCCTCAGGAGATCGGGCTGTTCAAGTCTCTTGGCTACGACCTGACCAAAGATACCTACGTGAAGTACAACGATATCGTCAAAAAGCTGCTGAACGATCCGCAGAAACGCTTTACCGAGCACTGGGACGACCAGGCGAAAGTGCCGTGGCTCTCGGTGAAAGGTGCTGATGGCAGCGCGCTGTTTGCGATTTCGTATGAGAACCCGCGTTCTGTGGCGATCAAAGCGGGCTACATCAAGGAGAAAGGTCTCGCCGGAGCAATGTTCTGGGAGTACGGCGCGGACGACGAAAACCAGCTAGCGAAGCAGCTTGCGGCGTCGCTCGGGATCCCACACTAAGGTGAAGCGTGCCGGGTGGCGCTAACGCTTACCCGGCCTACAGGGAGAGCCTTATTTGAAAGTCGCAATCGGCTTCGGCGTGATGCCGAAGTCCTCTTTCAGCTCGCGCTTGCTCTTCATCACCATCTGGCCCTGGGTGTCGATCGTCATGTGCTGCGCGTCGGTGTTATTGCGCGCCTGCCACAGCATCACCAGCTGAAGGCTGTTCTCTTTTTGCTCCGGCGTCAGCGCGACGCCATCGGGCCATTTTCCCAGCTCTACGGCGGTGACCAGACGCTGATAAATCTCCGGCGTCATACCGCTAATCATGTCATCAATATTCACAATCGCACCCCTTTAAAGGAATAATTTGCTGAATCGTTTTTTCAACCCTTCACCTGGTCGCCGTTTTCATCGTCAGTGAAGCTCATTGAGGCAGAGTTGACGCAGTAACGCTCGCCCGTAGGCTGAGGGCCATCCGGGAAGACGTGGCCAAGGTGCGCATCGCAGTTGCCGCAGCGAATTTCCGTACGCACCATGCCGTGCGACGAGTCGGTCAGGTAGCGGATGGCCTCATCGCTCACCGGCTCGTAAAAGCTCGGCCAGCCGCAGCCGGAATCAAATTTCGTTTGTGAATTGAACAGCGGGGCATCACAGACCAGACAGTGGTAGACGCCGTCTCGCTTGTTGTGCAGTAAACGCCCGGTGAACGGCGGCTCCGTGCCGTGGTTCTGCGTCACGTAAAACTGCATTTCTGTGAGGTTTTTTTTCAAATCATCAGGGTTACGTTGGTTCGACATATGCTTACATCTCGCTGTAGAAACAGACACCTTTTAACCCGGATTCTAACAAAACATTAACACCCTTGCGTGCACTTTTGTTCTAAACTTATGTGTCGCGAAAAGGCAGTCAGGCAATTGTGACCATGCTCACATTTTTATCCTGCGAGGACTTTAAAATCCCGGGCGCAGCCCCCATGTGGTTGCAAGCTCAAAGGGAAAGTGAGGCGAGTCAGTCGCACAAACGTTAGTCACAGGATTGATTTGTCGCAATGATTGACACGATTCCGCTTGACGCTGCGTAAGGTTTTTGTAATTTTACAGGCAACCTTTTATTCACTAACAAATAGCTGGTGGAATATATGACTATCAAAGTAGGTATCAACGGTTTTGGCCGTATCGGCCGTATTGTTTTCCGTGCTGCTCAGAAACGTTCTGACATCGAAATCGTTGGTATCAACGATCTCCTGGACGCTGAATACATGGCGTACATGCTGAAGTACGACTCAACTCACGGTCGTTTCGACGGCACCGTTGAAGTGAAAGACGGCCACCTGGTTGTTAATGGCAAAACCATCCGCGTTACTGCTGAAAAAGACCCAGCTAACCTGAAATGGAACGAAATCGGTGTTGACGTTGTTGCTGAAGCAACCGGTATCTTCCTGACCGACGAAACTGCACGTAAACACATCACTGCAGGCGCGAAGAAAGTTGTTCTGACTGGTCCTTCCAAAGACAACACCCCAATGTTCGTTCGTGGTGCAAACTTCGAAACTTACGCTGGCCAGGATATCGTGTCTAACGCATCCTGCACCACCAACTGCCTGGCACCGCTGGCTAAAGTTATCAACGACAACTTCGGCATCATCGAAGGTCTGATGACTACCGTTCACGCGACCACCGCGACTCAGAAAACCGTTGATGGCCCGTCTCACAAAGACTGGCGCGGCGGCCGTGGCGCAGCGCAGAACATCATCCCATCTTCTACCGGTGCTGCTAAAGCTGTAGGTAAAGTACTGCCAGAACTGAATGGCAAACTGACCGGTATGGCGTTCCGCGTTCCAACGCCTAACGTATCCGTTGTTGACCTGACCGTTCGTCTGGAAAAAGCTGCTTCTTATGAAGAAATTAAGAAAGCAATCAAAGCTGCTTCCGAAGGCGCAATGAAAGGCGTTCTGGGTTACACCGAAGACGACGTTGTTTCTACCGATTTCAACGGCGAAGTGTGCACTTCCGTGTTCGATGCTAAAGCAGGTATCGCACTGAACGACAACTTCGTTAAGCTGGTATCCTGGTACGACAACGAAACCGGCTACTCTAACAAAGTACTGGACCTGATCGCTCACATCTCCAAATAAGTTGAGATGAGTGTTTGATCCAAAAAGGCGACTTCGGTCGCCTTTTTTATTGTTTTTTAGACAGAGGATTGCTTAATGATTAATAAAATTTTTGCACTTCCGGTAGTCGAACAACTTACCCCTGTGCTCTCCCGCCGTCAGATTGACGGTGCCGACGTGATCGTCGTTGACCACCCTCGAGTCAAAGCCTCCGTAGCGCTGAACGGCGCTCACCTGCTCTCCTGGAAACCAGAAGGCGAAGTGGAAGGCCTGTGGCTGAGCGATGCCACCTCCTTCAAAAAAGGGGCCGCCATTCGCGGTGGCGTACCGATCTGCTGGCCGTGGTTCGGTCCGTCTGCGCAGCCGGGTTTGCCTTCTCACGGTTTTGCCCGTAACCAGCAGTGGACGCTGAAGGCGCACAACGAAGACGACAACGGCGCCGTGCTGACCTTTGAGCTGCAGGCTAACGATGAAACCCGCGCGCTGTGGCCGCATGATTTCACGCTGTACGCCCGCTTCAAGCTGGGTAAAACCTGCGAAATTGAGCTGGAAGCCCACGGTGAGTTCGAAACCACCTCTGCCCTGCACACCTACTTCAACGTGGGTGACATCGGCGCCGTGAAGGTGAGCGGCCTCGGTGATACGTTCATCGACAAAGTTGATAACGCGAAGGAAGGCAAGCTGAGCGATGGCGTTCAGGCGTTCCCTGACCGTACCGACCGCGTCTATCTGCACCCGGAAGCATGCAGCGTGATCCACGACGGTGCCCTGAACCGCGGCATTGAGGTGGTTCATCATCACCACAGCAACGTGGTGGGCTGGAACCCGGGTCCGGCGTTGTCTGTGAGCATGGCCGACGTTCCTGATGACGGATACAAAACCTTTGTCTGCGTGGAAACAGCCTGCGTGACCGCCCCTCAAAAAGCGAGCGAAGAAAAACCGTCTCGTTTAGGGCAGACAATACGCATTGTGAAGCGTTAAGCACCCTGCACCGCGATAAAGCAAACGGGGCGCAAGCGCCCCGTTTTGATGCAATGATTGCACTCAATTAATGCACAATCAGAACTTGTAGCTCACGCCAACAGAGAAAATACCTGCCCAGGACTTATCGACCATCGGGCTATCCTTCACTTCGTCGCTCAGGCGCTCATAACGGCCGGTGCCGTACACGCTCCAGTCGCCGAGGAAGTTATAGCTCGCGGTCAGCTCCAGATACGGATCCCAGCCGTCGTCTGCGCTGTAGCTCTTCAGACCGCTGCGACGGGACTCATTTTTAGAGACGCCATAGTAGTAATCGTTGTAGTTCTCGCTGCTGTACAGCACACCGATACCCGGCGTCAGGGTAAACCCGCCGTTGGTGTAGCGGTATAGCCACGCCAGGTCCCAGATAAAGCCGTTGCTGTTATCCAGCGTATCACCCGCCAGGGCCGTACGCAGGAAGCCATACTCGGTGTTGTGGACATACGAGAGCCCGGCCATCATCGAGCTTTTACGCTTGTCGAGTCGGCGAAGCGCGTTGCTGTCGCTGTCACCCGGCTTAAAGTGAGTCGGATCGTAGTAGGCCATAATGGAGAGCTTATCGGCCGTATCGTTCCAGAGATAGTAGCCGCCGCCCAGCCCGCGGAACCAGAAGTTATCCCCTTCATAGGTGATAACGGGAAGAGGGTAAACATCACGGTCATACTGTTTGTACGGGCTGTTAATGACGCCAACACCCGCGCCAACCGTCCACTGACTTTCCGCCTGCGCGGTGCTTACTGCGGTCGCGGCAAGGATGCCCAATGCCAGAAGTTTGAGTTTGGTCACAATCCATTCTTTCCTGTAGTCAAATAATCAGCGTGTGAAGTGTAACCGCCAATCCCGTACATCCCAAAATTTTTTGCCTGCCAATCAGTCTGATTAACCCGTTATTTTTAACTTTACAGATGACAGCGTGCTTTCATTTATATGACCGCTGAATGAAAAACGTGCTTTTGCCTTATAACGACAGTGGAAATTTTTGGATGAGTTATTGATATGTCATTGAAAGTAGATTTTATGGGCATGCAAGTTTTGCAAATGCCATCTACGCTTTAATTTAAGAAGAGTTTTCCTGAACACCCTGCGGTTCTTAGCGTCCGACCTGGCACACAGGTTGCTGCTCTGGCAGTGAGGTGCGAGAGATTCTCTTCCGGGAGCCTCCACTACTCATACGAACGGCTCTTATCCTGTGCTAAAAAACGAAAGGACGGCATGCCATGAATATATTCGATCACTATCGCCAGCGCTATGAAGCTGCCAAGGACGAAGAGTTCACACTGCAGGAGTTTCTTACCATCTGTCGGCAAGATCGCAGTGCCTATGCCAATGCGGCAGAACGGCTATTGATGGCTATTGGTGAGCCAAACATGGTTGACACTGCCCTGGAGCCACGGCTTTCCCGTCTCTTTTCGAATCGGGTGGTCGCCCGGTATCCGGCGTTCGAAGAATTCTATGGAATGGAAGACGCTATCGAACAGATTGTCTCCTATCTGAAGCATGCCGCTCAGGGTCTGGAAGAGAAGAAACAGATCCTCTATTTACTCGGCCCCGTGGGTGGCGGTAAATCCTCGCTGGCGGAACGCCTGAAGTCGCTGATGCAGCGCGTGCCTATCTACGTGCTCAGCGCCAACGGCGAACGCAGCCCGGTCAACGATCATCCGCTGTGCCTGTTTAACCCGCAGGAAGATGCACAAATTCTGGATAAAGAGTACGGCATCCCGCGTCGCTACCTTGGCACCATCATGTCGCCGTGGGCGGCAAAACGCCTGCACGAGTTTGGTGGCGACATTACCAAATTCCGCGTGGTGAAAGTCTGGCCGTCCATCCTCGAACAGATCGCCATCGCCAAAACGGAACCCGGTGACGAGAACAACCAGGACATCTCGGCGCTGGTGGGTAAAGTCGACATTCGTAAGCTGGAAAACTTCGCCCAAAACGATCCGGATGCCTACGGTTACTCGGGCGCGCTGTGCCGCGCTAACCAGGGGATTATGGAATTCGTCGAGATGTTTAAAGCGCCTATCAAGGTGCTGCACCCGCTGCTGACGGCGACGCAGGAAGGAAACTACAACGGTACGGAAGGCATTTCCGCCCTGCCGTTTAACGGGATTATTCTCGCCCACTCCAACGAATCTGAATGGGTGACCTTCCGTAATAACAAAAACAATGAGGCCTTCCTTGACCGCGTGTACATCGTCAAGGTGCCTTATTGCCTGCGGATCTCCGAAGAGATCAAAATTTACGAGAAACTGCTTAACCACAGCGAGCTGGTGCACGCGCCCTGCGCGCCGGGCACGCTGGAAACGCTGTCACGCTTCTCTATCCTTTCGCGTCTGAAAGAGCCGGAAAACTCCAGCATCTATTCAAAAATGCGCGTCTATGATGGTGAAAGCCTGAAAGATACCGACCCGAAAGCGAAGTCGTATCAGGAGTACCGCGACTATGCAGGGGTTGATGAGGGGATGAACGGTCTGTCCACGCGTTTTGCGTTTAAGATCCTCTCCCGCGTCTTTAACTTCGACCATGCGGAAGTGGCGGCCAACCCGGTGCATCTGTTCTACGTCCTGGAGCAGCAAATCGAGCGCGAGCAGTTCCCGCAGGAGCAGGCTGAGCGCTATCTTGAGTTCCTGAAAGGTTACCTGATTCCGAAATACGCCGAGTTCATTGGCAAAGAGATCCAGACGGCTTACCTGGAATCCTATTCAGAATACGGGCAGAACATTTTCGACCGTTATGTCACCTACGCTGACTTCTGGATCCAGGATCAGGAGTATCGCGACCCGGATACCGGCCAGCTGTTTGACCGTGAATCCCTGAACGCGGAGCTGGAAAAAATCGAGAAGCCCGCCGGGATCAGTAACCCGAAAGACTTCCGTAACGAGATTGTGAACTTCGTCCTGCGCGCCAGAGCGCATAACAACGGGCGCAATCCGAACTGGACCAGCTACGAGAAGCTGCGCACGGTCATTGAGAAGAAAATGTTCTCCAATACCGAAGAGCTGCTGCCGGTGATCTCGTTTAATGCCAAAACCTCAACCGATGAGCAGAAAAAGCACGACGATTTTGTCGACCGTATGATGGAAAAAGGCTACACCCGCAAGCAGGTCCGCCTGCTGTGCGAATGGTACCTGCGCGTGCGTAAATCGTCTTAAAACAAAAGGCTCCACGCCGGGGCCTGCAATAACGAACCGTAGGCCGGATAAGCGCAGCGCATCCGGCACTACACGCGCAGCATAGAGTTGGCAAATGCAGTACGGGGGGCATATGACCTGGTTTATTGACCGGCGTCTTAACGGCAAAAACAAGAGCACGGTAAACCGCCAGCGCTTCTTGCGCCGTTATAAAGCGCAAATTAAACAGTCTATCTCCGAGGCCATCAACAAACGCTCGGTGACCGACGTCGACAGCGGCGAGTCTGTCTCCATCCCCACCGATGACATCAGCGAACCGATGTTTCATCAGGGTCGAGGCGGCCTGCGCCATCGCGTACACCCAGGTAACGACCACTTCGTTCAGAACGACAGAATTGAGCGCCCTCAGGGCGGCGGCGGTGGTTCAGGAAGCGGTCAGGGACAGGCCAGCCAGGACGGTGAAGGTCAGGACGAATTTGTCTTCCAGATTTCGAAAGATGAATATCTCGACCTGCTGTTCGAAGACCTGGCGCTGCCGAATCTGAAAAAGAATCAGCATCGTCAGCTTAATGAGTATAAAACCCATCGCGCGGGCTATACCGCCAACGGCGTGCCCGCCAACATCAGCGTCGTGCGTTCGTTGCAGAATTCGCTGGCGCGACGAACGGCCATGACGGCAGGCAAACGTCGCGAACTGCGCGAGCTGGAGAGTAGCCTGAAGGTGGTTGAAAATACGGAACCGGCGCAACTGCTGGAAGAGGAGCGCCTGCGTAAAGAGATTGCCGAGCTGAGGGCGAAGATCGAACGGGTACCGTTTATCGACACCTTCGACCTGCGCTACAAGAACTACGAAAAACGTCCCGAGCCCTCCAGCCAGGCGGTGATGTTCTGTCTGATGGACGTCTCCGGCTCGATGGACCAGGCCACCAAAGATATGGCGAAGCGTTTTTATATTCTGCTCTATCTGTTCCTGAGCAGAACCTATAAGAACGTGGAGGTGGTTTATATCCGCCACCACACCCAGGCGAAGGAGGTGGATGAGCATGAGTTCTTCTACTCGCAGGAGACTGGGGGCACCATCGTCTCGAGCGCGCTGAAGCTGATGGATGAGGTGGTGAAAGAGCGTTACGACCCGTCCCAGTGGAATATTTATGCCGCGCAGGCGTCGGACGGCGATAACTGGGCTGACGACTCGCCGCTGTGCCACGAGATTCTGGCGAAGAAAATTCTGCCGGTGGTGCGTTACTATAGCTATATCGAAATCACCCGTCGCGCGCATCAAACCCTGTGGCGGGAGTATGAACATCTGCAGTCAATGTTCGACAATTTTGCCATGCAGCACATCCGTGACCAGGATGACATTTATCCGGTGTTCCGGGAGCTGTTCCACAAGCAGTCTGCGACCAGCAACGCCTAACCCCACAGCCAGCGAACCCGCTGGCTGTTTTCTTTCGACCCCGCTCATCCCGTGCTAATGTAGACAGTCGCGTACTGAATTATCACCGGGAAAATCGTTATGACTGACGACGTTATTGGAACAGACACTCACCAGCAGCTGATTGCCTTACTCACCGAGCAGGGCGCGCGCTTTCGCGTTATGGAGCACGAGGCGGTGGGGAAATGTGAAGCGGTAAGTGAAATTCGCGGAACCGACCTGCGCCAGGGTGCCAAAGCGCTGGTGTGCAAGGTGAAGGGAAACGGCGTAAAAAAACACGTTCTGGCGATCCTCGCCGCCGATCTGCAGGCTGACCTTAGCCAGCTGGCCAGCCATTTTGGCGGACTAAAGGCTTCCCTCGCCAGCCCGGCCGAAGTGGATGCCCTGACCGCCTGCGTTTTCGGCGCTATCCCGCCTTTTAGCTTCCATCCTGATTTGGCGCTGGTTGCCGACCCGCTGCTGTTCGAGCGCTTCGACGAGATCGCATTTAACGCCGGCCTGCTGGAGAAATCCGTGATTATGGATACCCAGGATTACCTGCGCATCGCCCGTCCTGAGCTGGTGACCTTCCACAAAGCGTAACCGGACTGGCTGGCTACCCTGTCAGCCGTTCCTTTCCAGGAACAGCACGGAGGCGACGAGAATAGCGGCAATAGCGAAAAACGATGAGGAGATAATCAGCGTTTCCACAAACATGTGATCGTTCATGATAGCGACCCTTTTGCGATATCTGCTTTCGTTTTAATCCGCGTAAATGACAAGGTTATGACAACGATAAAATCTTTTTGAAACTGTTCTCTGCCGCGTTTGCGCGTAGAGTAAACAGGTTCATTATTCTGGCAAGGATTCCCTATGTTTGACCCTACTCTGCTTATTCTTCTGGCACTCGCCGCGCTTGGCTTTGTCAGCCATAACACCACCGTCGCCATCTCGATTCTGGTGCTGATTATTGTGCGCGTGACCCCGCTTAACACCTTTTTCCCGTGGATAGAAAAACAAGGCCTCACCATCGGGATCATCATCTTAACCATTGGGGTAATGGCGCCCATCGCCAGCGGCACGCTTCCCGCCTCAACGCTGCTGCACTCGTTTGTAAACTGGAAATCGCTGGTGGCGATTGCGGTGGGGATTTTTGTCTCGTGGCTCGGCGGGCGCGGCGTCACCCTGATGAGCAGTCAGCCCTCGCTGGTGGCGGGTCTGCTGGTGGGCACCGTGCTGGGCGTGGCGCTCTTTCGCGGGGTGCCGGTGGGCCCGCTGATTGCGGCAGGCCTTGTCTCGCTGTTTATTGGGAAGTCGTAGTCAGGCTGGCCATATATCGCGCGGGCGTCTGACCCAGCCCCTTCTTAAACATGGTAATAAACGCGGTGGTCGAGTCATAGCCCAGCGACTGGGCCACCTGCTGTACCGATTTCCCGCCGATTAAAAGCTGAAGGGCCACAATGAGCTGCAGCTGATGGCGCCAGCGGCGAAAGCTTAAACCGGTCTCTTTCACCACCAGCCGCGCCAGGTTGCGTTCGCTCATGGCAAAGTGGCTTGCCCACTGCGCCAGCGTCTGCCAGGCGGCGGGATCTTCCGCCATCTTCTCGCTCATCAGCCGGATTTTGGGATGGGGTGAGACGGGCAGCTGCAGATGCTCCTGACGCTGGCGCGGCAGCTCGTCAAACAGGACGTCCACCAGGCGCGATGTGGCCGCAAGAGAGAGCTCCTCACGCGTTTTTTCCGCCAGGGATAAAATCAGCTCCCGCACGAGAGGCGAGATTTTCAGGGTGCAGCAGCGGTCGGGCAGGCTTGCCGCCCCAGGTTCGATGAACAAAAAGCAGAGCTGCGCGCCCGGCGTGGCCCGGTTGCTGTGCGGCATTTGGCCGGGGATCCAGACGGCATACTGGGGCGGCACCATCAGCATGGCATTTTCCACTTCGCAGGTGATCGCGCCGCCGAGGGCCAGAATCAGCTGCCCCTTACGGTGCTGATGTCGGGGAATATACTGTTCTTCCGCCACCACGCGGATGCGAAACGCGGCAGCCGCGTCGTGCTGGCTATCAGGATCGTAGCCGTCCAGTCCCAGGCCAATCATCAGTTTGTCCGATATGAGCGATAAACTGTCATTTTAGCCTGATTTCAACCGCCGGGAAACTCGGTATTGTGTGCGCTCGCTTGAACGTATGAGAACATAATGACTACTGCTATTCGCACCTCAGGAAAACACGGCGCGCTGTTGATTGCAGGCATCCTGATGATTGCCACCACGCTTCGCGTCACCTTTACCGGAGCAGCCCCGCTGCTTGATACTATTCGTCTTGATTATGGCTTAAGCACGGCGCAAACCGGCCTGCTGACCACCCTGCCCCTGCTGGCTTTCGCCCTCGTCTCGCCGCTCGCGGCAGGCGTTGCACGGCGTATCGGCATGGAGCGCAGCCTGCTTATCGCCCTGCTGCTGATTTGCATCGGGATCGCCGTTCGCTCCCTGCCCTCCGCCGCATTGCTTTTTATCGGAACGGCGATCGTCGGCTGCGGTATTGCCTTCGGGAACGTGCTGTTGCCCGGTTTAATCAAACGCGACTTTCCGGGCCAGGTGGCGAAGCTCACCGGTGCCTATTCCCTGACCATGGGCATCTCGGCGGCGTTTGGCTCGGCGATGATTGTTCCCCTGGCACAGGGGGAAGCGGGCTGGCATGGCGCGCTGCTGATGCTGATGGCGTTTCCGCTGGCCTCGCTGCTGCTCTGGCTGCCGCAGGGGCGACAAAAGCACGTTGCGACGGTAACGGGCGCTGGCGCGCTGCATAACCGCGCGATATGGCGCTCGGCCCTCGCCTGGCAGGTGACGCTCTTTTTGGGGATTAACTCGCTGATTTACTACGTCATCATCGGCTGGCTACCGGCGATACTGCTGAGCCACGGCTACAGCGAAGCGCAGGCCGGCTCGGTGCACGGGCTGTTGCAGCTGGCCACGGCCGTGCCGGGGCTGGCCGTGCCGCTGATCCTCCACCGTCTGAAAGATCAGCGCGTCATTGCCGGAGCGGTGGCGCTGATGTGCGCAGTCAGCGCGGCGGGGCTATGGTTTATACCTGACATGGCGGTGATGTGGACGCTGGTGTTTGGCTTCGGCACAGGAGCCACGATGATCCTCGGCCTGACGTTCATCGGGCTGCGCGCCAGCTCGGCGCACCAGGCTGCGGCGCTCTCCGGCATGGCGCAGTCGATCGGTTATCTGCTCGCCGCCTGCGGCCCACCGCTTATGGGGAAAATTCACGACAGCGCGGGAGACTGGCGGATCCCGCTGCTGGGCTGCGCCCTGGCCGCCGTGATAATGGCTATTTGCGGCATGCTGGCCGGGCGAGACCGGGAGATAGCGCCGCGCTAAATGCAGGCCGGGTAAGCGCAGTGCCACCCGGCGAAAAAGCGATGACGTTATGAATCGCGCGCCGCGCGCAGCATCGCCTGGACCAGCACCACCGGGCGCCCTTCCAGCGCCGCGCGCTCGTGCTGGAATAAGGTGATGACGAAGAACGGGTGCGTAACCAGCTCCGCGGCGCGAATTTCCCCCTGGTCGTCCCAGCCCGTCACATGCATATCGCCTGTCTCCAGCGCCTGGGCAAATTCCGGCGACACGCCATAGTTACAGTGATACCCCTCTTCAATTTCCGGCTTGCCGTACGCTTTCGCAATCAGCGTATTTTTGCGCAGCTCAACCGCATCGGTTTTTTCCACCAGCGAGCAGGACAGCGGCGCAATCACCATAGTGCCTTCGGTATCCGTCTCGGCGTGTGCCGCATCAGCCCAGCCCAGCACATTGCGGGCATACTCAATCAGCGCGTGCTGGAACCCGCCGCAGGTACCAAGAAACGGAATGCTGTTTTCACGGGCGTAGCGCGCGGCGATAAAGGCCGCCTCGGTGTTTTTATAGGGGCTGGCAGGAACCAGCCAGATGGCATCGTAGCCCACCAGATCTTCGGGGCTTGTCAGCTCCGTGGTGGCAAGCCAGTCGTAATCGGCGGTGAGGTCAAGGACGGCGGCGGCGTCGTCAATCGCCAACGGGATCGCCTGATGCGCAATAACAGCGGGATTGTAATCGCCAACCAGGGCAATGCGCAGCGTCGTTTTAACCGGGAGGTGTTCCATGAAAGGTTCCTTATGCCAGAGTATTATCAGATAACATAAGGAACCTCAGACTACCGATCTTTTGCAATTATCACAATACCTTAAATTGGGAGGGTGGAGTCATGATTCAGTGCAAGCGGGTATACGAGCAGGCAGGCCCGGACGACGGCTATCGGGTACTGGTGGACAGGCTGTGGCCGCGCGGGGTGAAGAAAACGGACCTCGCGTATGATGAATGGTGTAAAGCGCTCACCCCCTCGAATGACTTACGCAAGGCCTTTCATAGCGAAACGATTGATTTCGCCGCCTTCAGTAAGGCCTACCGGGAAGCGCTGGCGCAGCATGCTGATGAGGGAAAGCGACTGGCGACGCTGGCAAAAGGGCAGACCGTCACCCTGCTCTTTGCTGCCAAAAACACGGAGCAAAACCACGCTCTGGTCTTAGCAGACTGGCTGCGCCACCTGTAATCAGCCGATGGTCATCTCATCCCGGATTTGCGGCGCTTCATCCGGGGTGAGTGGCATGAGGTGTTCGGCGCGGACAAACGCAAAGCCGTGCTGGTTGTCAAAAGCGTGAACATCACCCGTCACCAGCCAGAGCGCGCGGTCGGCGGTGGCCGGTAACTGCGTCATCACGCCGTTGACCGGGTTAACGAAACGCTGGCCAGGCTGGCACAGGCCAAACAGCTCAACGGATTTACCAATATTGCGACGACCAGACGCCGTGCGGGCACCCACGATTACTGCCATGCTGCCCGGTTTTAGCTGAAACATACTTCTCTCGCGGTAACGAACGCCAGAAACTGGCTAAGATTAATCCTAAAGAGAAGTGTATCGCAGGCGCTATGCGTCTGTCACCTGGTGGGTTGCGGATGATCCCGACGATAGAGCGTCCATTCATCGATCGTTTCGCCGCCCGGTAATTTGCACTCCGTGCGTACGCCCTGCGGGCTTTGAACCGGGACCTGTTCCCCGCCTTTCTCCAGACAGTACACGGAAGCCGGGTTCGCCATACCGATCGCGTGTGGCGGTTTCGGCGCATCGGGTGGCGTACTCTTTGCGGTGCAGGCCGCCAGAGGAAGCGCCAGCGCTAAAAGCAGAAATCTCATCTTATTGATCCTTGTGACATCGTTACAGTCTAAGGGTAACGGGTCATCGCCGCGTTCTCCATGATTTCTCCATTTTAACTGCACTTTTCAGCACTATAGTGTGGCGTGTTCTCGATATGACCAGAGAACATCATTCCGTAATCAAGATGTCTTTGCCCCGCTCTCAACAACGGGGCTTTTTTTCTCTGCTGCTGCCCTCTCCCTGCATATATTAAATTTTCTGTATTCATGTTTTACTATGCCTGAAGCTTAAAAACTCAGCATAACATGCAGATGCAGACGTCTTCTGCCTGGGAGTCATTCTACGTCATGTCGGATATTATCCTCGCTCGCGTTTCAGAAACCCTTGCCACCGAGCAAACCCTTGAAAGCCTCGTTCGCCAGCTGCTGGAGATGCTGGAAATTGTCACCGACATGGAGTCGACCTACCTGACGAAGGTGGATATCGAAGCGCGGCTGCAGCACATCCTCTACGCCCGCAACAGCAAGCAGATGACAATTCCTGAGGGACTCAGCGTCCCGTGGGATGAGACGCTGTGCAAGCGCGCGCTGGACAGTGACACCCTGTTCAGCAATGACGTCCCCGAACGCTGGCCCGAGTGTGAAGCCGCAAAAGCGCTTGGCATTACCACCTACATGAGTATTCCTGTCCATCTTGCGGATGGTTCACTCTACGGAACGCTCTGCGCCACCAGCACGGCCAAAAAGCCCCTTAGCGAGCGCGGTGAACAGGTGCTGAAGCTCTTCGCCGGGCTGATTGCCCAGTCCATCCAGAAAGAGTCGCTGGTGACCCAGCTTCGCGAAGCCAACGCGGCCCTCATCGCGCACTCCTACACGGATGCTCTGACCGGTTTACCCAACCGTCGCGCCATCTTTGAGGATCTGACTACCCTCTTTTCACTGGCACGGCACCTTAAGCGAAATGCCATCATCGCGTTTATCGATCTGGATGACTTCAAGCTGATTAACGATCGCTACGGCCACGAGGCTGGCGACCAGTTTTTGATTGAAGTGGGCAAGCGTTTGACGGAAGAGAAACAGCAGGACGATATTATTGGCCGGCTGGGCGGTGATGAGTTTCTCGTCGCGTCGCTGAGCCACGCCCGTCAGGACGGGGATAATGCGCAGATTACGCTGCTCAAAACGCGCCTCAGCGCCTGCATTGCTGGCGAATACTGGCTGGGCAGCGTTCATATCATTTATCCTGGAGCCAGCCTTGGCGTTATTGAAGTGGATCCTGCCAAAACCGATCCTGACAGCGCGTTACGCGCCGCGGATGTGGCGATGTATCAGGTTAAGAAAGGAAAAAGCAAAACACGCTTTCTCACTATGGATTAACCTCGTACACTCTACGGCGTTATTGGAACCGAAACAGGTGATGGTATGAGAATAGGGATCCTCTTCCCGGTCGTGATATTTATCACGGCGGTGGTTTTTTTAGCATGGTTTTTTGTCGGCGGTTACGCGGCTCCGGGGGCATAAATGCGGAAAACAACCGTCATTATGCTGATCGTTGCCATTGCGGCGTTTGCCGGCACGCAGCTCGGCTGGTGGTAACCCCTGCAAGTAAAAAGGCCGCCATCCGGCAGCCTTTTTCAACGCTTAAAGCCTTAGCTTTTGATCTTTCTGTAGATAAACAGAACAACCAGCGCACCGATCACCGCCACGGCGAAACTGCCGAAGTTAAAGCCATCGACCTTGCCAAAACCGAACAGCGTACTGATCCAGCCGCCAACTACCGCGCCCACAATACCCAGTATTACGGTGACGATAAACCCACCGCCATCTTTGCCCGGCATGATCCACTTCGCCAGAATACCTGCAATAAGCCCAAAGATAATCCAGGATAAAATTCCCATAACTTTCCTCTCTGTATGGTTTTTGTCATTAAATCAACGACACAAAAAAGGATAGCACAGGATTTCAGAAAGGAAATTTGTGATAGGCATCACAATGAGAGAGTGCGCAATTATTCATCAATAAAAAAGCGCGTGGCACATAAACTGTGGGGTTGCATCTTTTGTTGAGAAAGATTATCTTTCTCAACACTGAATAGTTGAGTTAAACACTCGGGTATTCAGTACGACATTGCTCACATTGCTTCCAGTATTTCTTGCCCACCGTAGCGTGGGCTTTTTTTTGCTCAGACCCCAACAAACGCGTAGCGGTTACGTCCCGCGCGTTTCGCCTGATAGAGCGCCTGGTCAGCGGCAACAATGATATTCTGCTGGCTGCCCGCGATGTCGACGGCGCGTGCGGTTGAAATTCCGACGCTTACCGTCACCCGCCCGAAGGGGCTAAAAGCATGGGCGATGTCCAGAGAGAACACATTGCGAATAATCGTCTGTGCCAGACGAAGTGCCTGCTGAATATCCGCATCCGGCAGTATCAGCGCAAATTCCTCTCCGCCGTATCGCGCGACAATCTGGTTATCGCGGGTCAGGCTCTCCCTGAGGCTGTTTCCCAGCAGCGCGAGGCACCGGTCCCCTTCCGGATGGCCGTAGTTATCGTTGTATTTTTTGAAGAAGTCCACGTCCACAATCAGTATCGAAATTGGTGCATCACGTGCGGCACAACGCGCGATTTCCGAAAGGAATTTTTCATCAAAAATGCGGCGGTTGTACAGCCCGGTCAAGGCATCTTCTGAGGCAATAATCTTTAGCGCCTTATTGTCCTTTGCTTTTCGGGACAGGTCGGAATACAGGAAGTATGACGCCACGATGAGTATCGCCGTAAACACGAAAATGAGTACCGCCAGCTGAATCGCCTGCTTGCGCCAGGGAGCAAGGGCTTCATCAATGCTGACGGCCACGGTGGTAACCAGCCCGTAGCGTCTGTTTTTCTCATAGGCATAAATACGGTCGATTTTATCAAACCGCGACACGGAACGGGCAATCCCGGTATTTTGTACCTTAAGGTATTTCCTGAAGAGCGGTGAATCAGAAACAATCGTGCCGATATAGGTATTTTTAAAGGGATAACGGACCAGCAGCACGCCTGATTGCGTCGTTAAGCCGATGACGCCCGAGTGACCGATATTAATTTGCCCGTAGAGCGCCAAAAAATTTTCGATACCCAGCGTCACGACCACGACGCCGTTAAATGCCCCGGCGGGGGTTTCAAGGCGTCGACTGATGGTGATAACCCATTTACCGTTGGTGCGGCTGACCACCGGCTCCCCAATAAAAATCTGCTGACCTTTATTGTCCCGATGATAGATAAAAAACTCTCTGTCCGAGCCTTTGCGCGGCCCGGTAAAACTTTCGTGCAGTGCGGTAAAGATATCGCCGCTGGCATCGTAAACAACCACATTATTAATCTGGGTAAGAAGATTATCCTGATTATTGATCATCCGCTGAATATGGGTCGCCTGCTGCGGGGTCATGCCATAAATTTCGATAATGTCGGAAACGGTAGTAATTAACATTTCGCTCTGGCGCATGATCCCCTCGGTATAGACATCGAGGGTATGGCTCAGGTTAGCGACGCCGGTATTTATTTGCTGGATTGACTGCTGCCTTGACGTGGCAATTTGGACGGCAAGCGACAGCGAGATGATCAATGAGACAATAATGACGGTAATGGTTGTTGTGTAAAAAGTATTTTTCACATGCACGAGCTATTCCACCTTATCACGCCTGACATCCCTGGCTGACAACTCTTGTCACTGTAACAAAGCTCAGGATAAGAGGAAAATGAATTGCACTTAAGCATACTACAGAAGCTCGTCTTAATTACGCTCTACAAACTTACGGTCTCCCTTGGCTTAGATAAAATGACTTTAATAAAATCGATATAGGAGACAGGCTTACCAAAATAATAACCCTGCAACAGCGTAATTTCATTACGGTTTAGATACTCCAGCTGCGCTTTCGTTTCTACGCCTTCAGCCACAATGCGTAATGAGAGTTTTTTCGCCAGTTCAATGACGCAGTCCAGCAGGATCGTTGAGTCTTTTTCATCTGAAACCCGGTTCACAAAGCTTTTGTCTATTTTAATATAATCAATGGCGAGGGCATTAAGGCATGACAGCCCTGAATAGCCAGTACCAAAATCATCGAGCGCAATGACAAAACCGGCGTTATGCAGCCTGTTAAGATTTTCCACCAGGTGGGGGTTATCGATCAGCGGTTCACGCTCGGTCACCTCAAGCACCAGCTTGACTTCTTTACCCTGAAATCCGTTGCCGAACACGCGACAGTCGCCGAGGAAAGAAGGGGCATTGATGTGCCTGGCGCTGATGTTCACCCCAATATGAAACCCGTCCGGGAGCTTTGGCAAAAGTGGCTTAAGCTGCGTAACGACTTTCGCCATCATCCCTTTGGTCAGGGGAATAATTAAACCGCTTCGTTCAGCAATCGGAATAAAGACATCCGGCGGGATAAACCCTGATTTTGGATGCTTCCATCTCGCCAGGACTTCAACACCATACAACCCGCCAGTATCGCCGTTAACGATCGGCTGGTAATAAGGCTCGATCTCTCCCTGTAAAATGGCCTTGCGCAAATCGTCTTCAAATGAGGTGCTTTTCCCCTTGTAACGGCGGATCAAAATGCCCACCGCCACCGATAGCGCAAGAATAAGCAGTATCAGACTCCATCCCTGTTGCAGTAGCCGCGTCAGGCTAAAAAAGGCAGGCGGTTGCCAGGCCAGACTAAAGGGGAATTGCGCGGATGACGCAAGTGACCCCGCCCAGGCGGCCGCTTTCCAGTCGATCACATCACCGCTGCGCGTAAACCGTTTTTCGCCAACCATCAGCTCCAGATCAACGCTGTTTGACGCGTTCGCGATGACGTCCTGCAAATGCGCATCACTGACGCTGACGATGACGCGCCCTCCCGCAATGGGCATCTGGAAGACAAGCACCGGAATGCCGTTAACCAGTCGGTTACCGGGGACCAGCATTAATTGTTGCTCAGGTAACGTCTCCGGATGAATAATCAACACGCCATTTCCGGGAAGTGAAGTACAGATGATTTTACCCTGCTGCTGAATCATGATGGCGCGCAGATGCGGTTTTAACGCAGCTTCTGTCCCCAGCGCCAGCTGTCCAGTACTGGTACATCCTTGAGCCGCAACGCGCTTCGCCGTGTTGGCCGCACTGGCCGCTTCAGTAAGAATGTTTTCTATTTTCTGAATGCTAACGGTGGCGGTGTGAATATTATTCGCTTTCGCCATCTGCCATAGCTGCCAGTTAATAATCAGCATGCCGCCCAGAAAGAGAAACAGAGCACTGAGAAGGGGGATCGTCACGTTGCGCACGATGTTTTCCTTAATAGAAAAAACAGGCATGGAGGATATGGAAAAAGCGCCTGCGCCTGACCCGGCGTTGCTTATGGCAATGAAAAAAGCTTAGCTGAGATTTGTCTTAAAAAACTGATACTTTCGTATGAGTTCAGCCGCCTGAATGTGATTACCAGCTGTGACTATCAGGCTTGTACCTTGCCCTGCCTGTGATAAGATTTGTGAAATCAGGGAGCGGACAGGATAACTGGAAAATGAAAAAGCGCATTGCCGTTGCGATCGTTTCAACGCTTCTGGTCATTCTGTCGCTGTATGCAGTCAATGCGGTTATCATCGGTCAGCAGAAAACCAAACAGCTCGAAATATCCCATACGCTTTTACGTTATTCAGAAGACCTCTCCGAAAGCGTGGCGCTGGGACTCAAAAGCATAACGACGCAGGGATGTGATAAAGCCAGTCTTGATACCTACAGACAAATAAAGCTTAACAGCCTCTATTTCGGCGATATCGGTTTTATCGAAAAGGGAAAAATTGTTTGTACCGCCTTTTGGGGGAAACTCGCGACGCCCGTCGCGCTTCCTGCCGAACTGCATAAAACGCCGAGAGGCTTTCTTCTGGCGCAGTTTTCCAGAAAAGACTTCTTCACAGGCAATGCGGCCATTTATAATAATATTATTATCTTCACCTCCCGCTATGCCTACGATAAATTCACTCCGGTTACCGCAAGCTATTCTCTGAGTGCCACCACCAAGGACTTTGGTCGGACCTTTTTTTCGGCCGCCCCTGAGCTTCCGCCGCAAAGCTGGCTGCAGTCGACGCTGTTCACCCTGACCATGACGCAGTGCAGCGCCTTGTGGGATTTATGCGTGATTGTAAAACATCACGATGCAGGACTGGCCTCGTTGCCCCCGTTTATCTTTACGTTTCTCGCAATCATTCTTTATTTAATCTGGCTCGCGATAACGCTATTTCTTTTCCGTATTCATGAAGACCGTTTTTCGCTGGAACGTACGCTGATCAAAGCGGTGATAACCAATACCTTCAGCGTTAATTACCAGCCTATTATTCGCATTCGCGATCAAAAAATCGTGGGCATAGAAGTTCTGTCGCGATGGCGCGATCAAAAGCACGGCGACGTCTCGCCGGAGCTGTTTATCCCATTAATTAAAAAAATCGGCCTGTATAAAAAATATTACAACAATATTATCGGTAAGTCCCTTGCAGAAATTGCCCCGCTGGCCATTAAGCATCAGCTGATCGTTTCCCTCAACGTTGGGCGCAAGGAAATTGAAGACGGTCAGTTTATTAACACTTTGCGCCGCGCGTGTTCAGCCAACCGCCTCCCCCTTTCCTTGCTAAAGGTCGAGCTTTCCGAGAAAGCCGTTTCCGCGGCAGATATCCTCGAGGGATTCTGTCAGGAACTGAAGTCACTCGGCGTTAAAATATCAATTGATGATTTTGGCGTGCAAAATTCAAACCTCGCCCGCCTGTCGCTGCTTGAATATGATGAGATCAAAATTGATAAGTCGCTGGTGGATGGCATCAGCGAGCATTATAAGCAAAACATCTTTGTTATCTTCAGCGATGCCCTCGCGAAGCTGAACAAAACGCTTGTTTTCGAGGGCGTGGAAAATGAAATTCAGTATCGCTTTATTGCTGAGCGCTATCCCGATGCCCTGATCCAGGGATGGTATTTTTCAAAAGCGCTCAGCCGAAGCGAGCTGGCGAAGCGGCTCACCGGCGTCATTCGTTAACCCGAAGCCTTGCGCGATTTTTTTTTAATTACACGTTTCCATTTTTTACGCAAAATCATATAGTCGTCACAATCAGACGGTAGATTACCTGAAATACACTCTTATTTTGGTTAAAAACGTGAAATTATCCTTACTTTTCCCAGTGGCACTCTTTTTTCTGACCGTCATTTTCGTGCTGTTTACCGACAAACCTGCTTCGCATATTCTGCGAAAAAAATGCATGTGGTCCGATAGCGTGATGCTGAGCTGTATCGCAAAGCATCAGCATAACGGTTTTTAAGGCAGGCTATTCATTTCCCCACTGGTTGAGGAAATTCGCAACATCATCAATGCGACCCGCGCGGATCCCGGCCTCCGCGGCCATCTTCTGCTGGGCTTCCTCGCTGATCTCCTCATTATTCGCTAAGCGGGTGAGAAGCAGCTGGAAATAGTGTGCCAGCGCGTCGCGCTCTGATTCCGCCACCTGCTCTGCGGCTTCCGTCGCGTATTCATCGGCAATGTCATAATATTTCAGTGGGATGTCGTTGTGCATAACGGTCTCGTCTCTCGCCAGGAAGGATAACGCCACGAGTATATCGGACGCGTTACCTCAACCAAAGCGTTGCTTCAGATAAGTAACGCAAGCAGCGCTGCGAGCGCGGGCAGAGCCTGCACATACAAAATTTTTCGGCTGGCGGTGGCTGCGCCAAAGAGCCCGGCGATCAGCACGCAGGCCAGGAAGAAGATGGCGACCTGACCCCCCTTGTCGCCGAGCCAGAGGCTCCAGAGCAGGCCCGCCGCCAGAAAGCCGTTATACAGCCCCTGATTCGCCGCCAGCACGCGGGTGTCGCGCGCAAAGTCGGGACGCAGATTAAAAGCCTTGTGCCCCGTTTTGGTGTTCCACAGGAACATTTCCAGCACGAGAATGTAGAGATGGATGAGTGCAACGACAGCGATAAGGACGGTGGCTAACATCGTGTTGTCTCCCGCAGGCAGAGGCAAAAAAAACGGGAACCCTCAGGCCCCCGCTCTTGTTTAACCCAGAATCTGGATTACATGTTCGCGATAATCGCGTCGCCAAACTCTGAGCATTTCAGCAGCTTAGCGCCTTCCATCAGACGTTCGAAATCGTACGTTACGGTTTTCGCGTTGATCGCGCCTTCCATACCTTTAACGATCAGGTCTGCGGCTTCGAACCATTCCATATGACGCAGCATCATCTCAGCGGACAGGATGATAGAGCCTGGGTTTACTTTGTCCTGGCCTGCGTATTTTGGTGCAGTACCGTGAGTTGCTTCGAACAGGGCGCACTCGTCGCCGATGTTCGCGCCAGGGGCGATACCGATACCGCCAACCTGTGCCGCCAGGGCGTCAGAGATGTAGTCCCCGTTCAGGTTCATACAGGCAATCACGTCGTATTCGGCAGGACGCAGCAGGATCTGCTGCAGGAACGCATCGGCGATCACGTCTTTAATGACGATTTCTTTGCCGGTGTTCGGGTTCTTAATTTTCTGCCATGGACCGCCATCAATCAGCTCTCCGCCGAACTCTTCGGTCGCCAACTGGTAGCCCCAGTCTTTGAACGCGCCTTCGGTGAACTTCATGATGTTGCCTTTGTGCACCAGGGTCACTGAGTCGCGGTCGTTGGTGATCGCATATTCGATCGCCGCACGCACCAGACGCTTGGTCCCTTCTTCGGAGCACGGCTTGATGCCGATACCGCAATGCTCAGGGAAGCGAATTTTCTTCACGCCCATCTCTTCGCGCAGGAATTTAATCACTTTTTCTGCGTCTGCAGAGTCCGCTTTCCATTCGATACCCGCGTAGATGTCTTCTGAGTTTTCGCGGAAGATAACCATGTCGGTCAGTTCAGGGTGCTTAACCGGGCTTGGGGTGCCCTGATAGTAACGAACCGGACGCAGACACACGTACAGGTCCAGCTCCTGGCGCAGCGCCACGTTCAGGGAACGGATACCGCCGCCGACTGGGGTGGTCAGTGGGCCTTTAATAGCAACGCGGTAGTCGCGGATCAGGTCCAGCGTTTCGGCTGGCAGCCAGACGTCCTGGCCATAAACTTGAGTAGATTTCTCACCGGTGTAAATTTCCATCCAGGAAATTTTACGCTCGCCTTTGTAGGCTTTCTCAACAGCGGCATCAACCACTTTCAGCATTGCCGGGGTAACGTCTACACCGATACCGTCACCTTCGATGAACGGGATAATCGGATTGTGAGGAACGTTAATCTTGCCGTTTTGCAGGGTGATCTTTTTACCTTCCGCCGGAACAACTACTTTGCTTTCCATTAACCTCTCCTTCGAGCGCTTCTGGTTGTTACTGATCTTATGTTAATAAATTGTAATGAGCCCTTCGATAGTACCTGATTGTCCTGCGCCATGAAAGGTCTTCGTTATTAGGCTATAATGCGGCAATTGATAACGCCTGAAAATACCATGAAGAAAACTTCTTTTACAAAACACCGGGTTGAGCGATTCAGCTCCCGACAAGCCGCCAGACGACCGCAGGAAACCCAGCCGAAGCGGGTTATTTTGTTCAATAAACCCTACGATGTTTTGCCGCAGTTTACCGATGAAGCCGGGCGCAGCACGCTGAAGGACTACATCCCTGTACAGGGGGTTTATGCGGCCGGGCGTCTGGACCGCGACAGCGAGGGCCTGCTGGTCCTGACCAACGACGGCGCCCTACAGGCGAAGCTCACGCAGCCGGGGAAACGCACCGGCAAAATTTACTTCGTCCAGGTCGAAGGCGAGCCGGATGAAGAAGCGCTGGAGAAATTGCGCAGCGGCGTAACGCTGAACGACGGTCCCACCCTGCCCGCAGGTATTGAACGCGTGAATGAACCGGCGTGGCTGTGGCCGCGCAATCCGCCGATCCGCGAACGCAAATCCATTCCAACCAGCTGGCTCAAAATTACCCTTTATGAAGGCCGCAACCGTCAGGTTCGGCGCATGACCGCCCACGTCGGCTTCCCTACCCTGCGTCTGATTCGCTACGCTATGGGTAGCTACACTCTGGACGCGCTGGCAAACGGTGAATGGCGAGACGTTACCTTTTAAGGAGTCACTATGTTTAAACCTCATGTCACGGTTGCCTGCGTGGTTCACGCCCGGGGTAAATTCCTTGTTGTTGAAGAGAGCATTAACGGCAAAGCGCTGTGGAACCAGCCTGCCGGACACCTTGAAGCCAACGAGACGCTCCTGCAGGCCGCGAAACGCGAGCTGTGGGAAGAGACCGGCATTCACGCAGAGCCCCAGCACTTCATCCGCATGCACCAGTGGATCGCCCCCGATAGTACTCCGTTCCTGCGCTTCTTATTCGCCGTCGAGCTTAGCGAAACGTGCGCCACAGAGCCGCAGGATGACGATATCGACCGCTGCCTGTGGGTCACTGCCGACGAGATCCTGAACGCGCCAAACCTGCGCTCGCCGCTGGTTGCGGAAAGCATTCGCTGCTGGCAGTCCGCCGACCGCTTGCCGCTGGATGTCATCGGCGCATTTAACTGGCCGTTTACAGAGGGTGCCAATGGTGGGGGGGCGTGATAGAATACGCCGCCTTGAAGTTCAATGTCGTGAGTATTCCAATGTCAGATAGCCCAAAAAAAGTGATCGTCGGCATGTCCGGCGGTGTCGATTCCTCCGTTTCCGCCTACCTGTTGCAGCAACAGGGCTATAAGGTGGAGGGCCTGTTCATGAAGAACTGGGAGGAAGACGATGGTGAGGAATACTGCACTGCCGCAGCGGATCTCGCTGACGCGCAGGCCGTCTGCGACAAGCTCGGTATTGAACTGCACACCGTTAACTTTGCCGCAGAATACTGGGACAACGTGTTTGAGCTCTTCCTCGAAGAGTACAAAGCGGGCCGTACCCCGAACCCGGATATCCTGTGCAACAAAGAGATCAAATTTAAGGCCTTCCTGGAGTTCGCCGCGGAAGACCTGGGCGCTGACTATATTGCGACCGGCCACTACGTGCGGCGCGCAGACGTGAACGGCAAAAGCCAGCTGCTGCGCGGCCTGGACGGCAATAAAGATCAGAGCTACTTCCTCTACACGCTGAGCCACGAGCAAATCGCCCAGAGCCTGTTCCCGGTCGGCGAACTGGAAAAGCCGCAGGTGCGTAAAATCGCCGAAGAGCTGGACCTGATCACCGCGAAGAAAAAAGACTCTACCGGCATCTGCTTCATCGGCGAGCGCAAATTCCGTGATTTCCTCGGACGCTACCTGCCCGCACAGCCGGGTAAAATCGTCACCGTCGACGGTGACGAGATTGGTCAGCACCAGGGGCTGATGTACCATACCTTAGGCCAGCGTAAAGGCCTGGGCATCGGCGGCACCAAAGAAGGTAGCGAAGATCCGTGGTACGTGGTCGACAAAGACGTCGAAAACAATATTCTGGTTGTTGCCCAGGGTCACGACCATCCGCGTCTGATGTCCGTTGGCCTGATCGCGCAGCAGCTGCACTGGGTCGATCGCGAGCCGCTGAAAGGCACGCTGCGCTGCACGGTCAAAACACGCTACCGTCAGACCGATATTCCTTGCACCATTACCGCGCTTGATGACGATCGCATTGACGTGCGCTTCGACGAGCCGGTTGCCGCCGTCACGCCGGGCCAGTCTGCTGTCTTCTACAGCGGCGAAATCTGCCTGGGCGGCGGGATCATTGAACAGCGCCTGCCGCTGCCTGCTGTTTAATACGATTGCTCACATAAAGGAGACCGTGTGGCGAAGAACTACTATGACATCACCCTGGCGCTGGCGGGAATTTGCCAGTCTGCCCGTCTGGTGCAACAGCTTGCGCATCAGGGTCACTGCGACGCTGACGCCCTGCACGTTTCACTGAACAGCGTTATCGATCTCAACCCTGGCTCGACCCTGGGCGTGTTCGGTGGCAGTGAAACCAATCTTCGTCTCGGTCTTGAAACCCTGCTTGGCGTGCTTAACGCCAGCAGCCGTCAGGGATTAAACGCAGAGCTGACCCGCTACACGTTAAGCCTGATGGTGCTGGAGCGTAAGCTGAGCGCCGCAAAAGGCGCGCTCAATACCCTGGGCGATCGCATTGCCGGGCTACAGCGCCAGCTTGACCATTTTGACCTGCAGTCCGACACGCTGCTCAGCGCCATGGCCGGTATTTACGTTGACGTCATCAGCCCGCTCGGCCCGCGCATTCAGGTCACCGGCTCCCCTGCCGTGCTGCAAAGTCCACAGGTGCAGGCAAAAGTGCGTGCGTCCCTGCTGGCAGGGATCCGCGCCGCCGTGCTGTGGCACCAGGTTGGCGGTGGCCGCCTGCAGTTAATGTTTTCTCGTAATCGCCTGACCACTCAGGCAAAACAAATTCTTGCTCATTGTTAACCTCCCGGAGTTGCGAATTATGGAATTATCCTCACTGACCGCCGTATCCCCTGTCGATGGACGCTACGGCGATAAAGTCAGCGCGCTGCGCGGGATCTTCAGCGAATATGGTTTGCTGAAGTTCCGTGTTCAGGTTGAAGTACGCTGGCTGCAAAA
Source organism: Enterobacter sp. PP-008-ECC_S150 (assembly GCF_045257065.1). Taxonomy (NCBI): domain Bacteria; kingdom Pseudomonadati; phylum Pseudomonadota; class Gammaproteobacteria; order Enterobacterales; family Enterobacteriaceae; genus Enterobacter; species Enterobacter sp. PP-008-ECC_S150. Next base: position 253,679 of record NZ_JBJHHG010000004.1, read on the forward strand.
GCTGGCCGCCCAGGCAGCAATCAAGGAAGTTCCTGCTTTTGACGAAAAGGCAAACGATTACCTTGATAAAATCGTTGCCGAATTTAGCGAACAAGACGCCGCGCGCATTAAGACCATTGAACGCACCACCAACCACGACGTGAAGGCGGTTGAGTACTTCCTGAAAGAGAAAGTGGAAAGCGTCCCTGCCCTGCACGCCGTGTCTGAGTTCATTCACTTCGCCTGTACCTCTGAAGACATCAACAACCTGTCTCATGCGCTGATGCTCTCTACCGCGCGCAAAGAGGTGGTGCTGCCTTACTGGCGTAAAATCATCGACGCGGTGAAAGCGCTGTCCGTGGAGTACCGCGACATTCCGCTGCTTTCTCGTACTCACGGCCAGCCAGCCACCCCTTCCACTATGGGGAAAGAGATGGCGAACGTCGCGTACCGCATGGAGCGCCAGTACCGTCAGCTGGAGCAGGTTGAAATTCTCGGCAAAATCAACGGCGCGGTCGGTAACTATAACGCCCACATCGCCGCCTATCCGGAAGTGGACTGGCACCAGTTCAGCGAAGAGTTCGTGACTTCTCTGGGGATTCAGTGGAACCCGTACACCACCCAGATCGAGCCGCACGACTATATCGCCGAGCTGTTTGACTGCATCGCGCGCTTCAACACCATCCTGATCGACTTCGATCGTGACGTGTGGGGCTACATCGCCCTGAACCACTTCAAGCAGAAAACCATCGCCGGTGAAATCGGCTCTTCAACCATGCCGCACAAGGTGAACCCCATCGACTTCGAAAACTCCGAAGGCAACCTGGGCCTGGCGAACGCCGTGCTGCAGCATATGGCGAGCAAACTGCCGGTATCCCGCTGGCAGCGCGACCTGACCGACTCCACCGTGCTGCGCAACCTGGGCGTGGGCATTGGCTACGCGCTGATTGCGTACCAGTCCACCCTGAAAGGCGTGAGCAAGCTGGAAGTGAACCGCGATCGCCTGCTGGACGAGCTGGATCACAACTGGGAAGTGCTGGCGGAGCCGATCCAGACCGTGATGCGCCGTTACGGCATCGAAAAACCGTACGAAAAGCTGAAAGAGCTGACCCGCGGCAAGCGCGTTGACGCCGAAGGCATGAAGCAGTTTATCGACGGTCTGGCGCTGCCGGAAGAAGAGAAAACCCGCCTGAAGGCGATGACCCCGGCGAACTACATTGGCCGCGCCATTACCATGGTCGACGAGCTGAAATAACGCCCCTCTCCCCCTTTTCGCCCGAAAAGGGGGATGCTTTTCCCCGGTTTACTCAATGTTTATCCCCACAACAACATAATCAGCGTTAAACTATTCATACCAAATATCTAGGGAGAAGAGATGATGCGCGTACTGGTTGTTGAGGATAACGCATTGCTACGCCATCACCTGAAGGTCCAGCTTCAGGAGATGGGACATCAGGTGGACGATGCTGAAGATGCAAAAGAAGCCGATTATTATCTCAATGAACACCTGCCGGATATCGCCATTGTCGATTTAGGGTTGCCTGACGAAGACGGTCTGTCCTTAATTCGCCGCTGGCGCAGCCACGATGTCTCCCTGCCGGTTCTGGTGCTGACCGCCCGTGAAGGCTGGCAGGACAAGGTTGAAGTGCTCAGCGCGGGTGCAGATGATTACGTCACCAAGCCGTTTCATATTGAAGAGGTGGCGGCGCGGATGCAGGCGCTATTACGCCGCAACAGCGGGCTGGCGTCACAGGTTATTTCCATCCCGCCTTTCCAGGTCGATCTCTCCCGCCGGGAATTATCCATCAATGATGAAGTAATCAAGCTCACCGCCTTCGAATACACCATCATGGAGACGCTGATCCGTAACAATGGCAAAGTGGTGAGCAAAGATTCCTTAATGCTCCAGCTTTATCCCGATGCGGAACTGCGCGAGAGCCATACCATTGACGTGCTGATGGGACGCTTGCGCAAGAAGATTCAGGCGCAGTATCCGCAGGATGTGATTACCACCGTCCGTGGCCAGGGCTACCTGTTCGAATTACGCTAAATGAGACGGATCTTGCGCCATATTCTGCCCCTTTCGCTGCGGGTACGTTTTCTGCTGGCAACGGCCGCCGTCGTGCTGGTGCTGTCGCTCTCCTACGGCATGGTCGCCCTCGTGGGCTACAGCGTCAGCTTTGATAAAACCACCTTTCGGCTGCTGCGTGGCGAAAGCAATCTGTTTTATACCCTGGCGAAATGGGAAAACAACCGCATCACCGTCGAAATGCCGGAAAACCTCAACCAGCAGAGCCCCACGCTGGCCCTGATCTATGACGAGAAGGGTAAGTTACTGTGGGCGCAGCGTGACATCCCGTGGCTGGTTAAAAGTATTCGTCCGGAATGGCTTAAAACCAACGGTTTTCATGAAATTGAGGCCGATCTCAATACCACCAGCTCGCTGATCCGTGAAGATCGCTCTTTGCAGCAAAAGCTGAACGAGATCCGCGCGGATGATGCCGAAACGGAAATGACGCACTCCGTTGCGATTAATCTCTACCCGGCGACGCTGAACATGCCTCAGCTGACCATCGTGGTGATCGACACCATTCCGATCGAGCTGAAGCGTTCTTATATGGTCTGGAGCTGGTTCATCTACGTTCTGGCTGCAAATCTTCTGCTGGTGATCCCGCTGCTGTGGATAGCGGCATGGTGGAGCTTGCGCCCCATTGAATCTCTGGCAAAAGAGGTTCGCGAGCTGGAAGAGCATCATCGCGAGAAGCTGAATCCGGAAACGACCCGCGAGCTTACCAGCCTGGTGCGTAACCTCAACCGCCTGCTGAAAAGTGAACGCGAACGCTATGATAAGTACCGTACTACCCTTACCGACCTGACCCACAGCCTGAAAACCCCGCTGGCCGTTATGCAAAGCACCCTGCGTTCAATGCGCAGTTCGAAGCTGAGCGTCGATGATGCCGAGCCGGTGATGCTGGAACAGATCAGCCGTATTTCACAGCAAATTGGCTACTACCTGCACCGCGCCAGCATGCGTTCCGGCAGCGCCCTGCTGAGCCGCGAGCTGCACCCGGTCGCCCCGCTTCTGGATAACCTCACCTCTGCCCTCAACAAGGTGTATCAGCGTAAAGGGGTGAACATTAGCCTCGATATTTCGCCCGAAATCAGCTTTGTCGGGGAAAAAAACGACTTCATGGAGGTGATGGGTAACCTGCTGGACAACGCCTGCAAATATTGTCTGGAGTTCGTGGAAGTGTCCGCGCGCCAGACGGAAAATGAACTGCATATCATCGTTGAGGATGATGGCCCGGGGATCCCACTCAACAAGCGCGATGTGGTGTTCGATCGCGGCCAGCGCGCCGATACGCTACGCCCAGGCCAGGGCGTCGGTTTAGCCGTCGCCCGCGAGATTGTTGACCAGTACGACGGAAAAATCGAAACCGGCGAAAGCCTGCTGGGCGGCGCCCGAATGGAGGTCATTTTTGGTCGCCAGGAGCCCACGTCGAACGATAGTTAACCCGTTATGTGAAAAATGCGAGGATCTCGCAGCCGGGGGGCCGAGCTTCCGTTATAATCCAGGTCAGTAAGAACCTGCGGAATAAAAAAATATGGATTATCACTTAACGCTTAACTGGCCCGAGTTTATTGAACGTTACTGGCAAAAACGCCCGGTGGTTCTGAAACGCGGGTTCAGCAACTTTGTCGACCCCATCTCCCCTGACGAACTGGCCGGTCTGGCCATGGAAAATGAAGTCGACAGCCGCCTGGTCAGCCACCAGGACGGGAAATGGCAGGTCAGCCACGGTCCTTTCGAGAGTTACGATCACCTCGGTGAAAACAACTGGTCGCTGCTGGTGCAGGCGGTGAACCACTGGCACGAGCCAACGGCTGCCTTAATGCGCCCGTTCCGCGCCCTTCCCGACTGGCGCATGGACGATCTGATGATCTCCTTCTCCGTACCGGGCGGCGGCGTGGGTCCGCATCTGGACCAGTACGACGTGTTTATTATTCAGGGTACGGGCCGCCGCCGCTGGCGCGTGGGCGAAAAAGTGCCAATGAAACAGCACTGCCCGCATCCGGATCTGCTTCAGGTCGATCCGTTCGAAGGCATTATCGACGAAGAGCTGGAGCCGGGCGATATTCTCTACATTCCGCCTGGATTCCCGCACGAGGGTTACTCCCTGGAAAACTCCCTCAACTACTCGGTTGGGTTCCGCGCGCCAAGCGGCCGCGAGATGATCAGCGGATTTGCCGACTATGTTCTGCAACGCGAGCTGGGCAGCTACCGTTATAGCGACCCTGACGTCCCTGCCCGCGAGCATCCGGCCGATATTCTGCCAGCGGAGCTGGATAAGCTGCGCGGCATGATGCTGGATTTGATCAACGAGCCGGAGCACTTCAAACAGTGGTTTGGTGAGTTTATCAGCCAGTCGCGTCATGAGCTGGACGTTGCGCCGCCGGAACCGCCGTATCAGGCTGACGAGATTTATGATGCGCTTCGGCAGGGCGACAAGCTGACGCGTCTGGGCGGGCTGCGCGTGCTGCGCATTGGTGATGAGGTGTTCGTCAACGGCGAGAAGCTTGACTCTCCGCACCGTCCGGCGCTGGAAGCGATTGCCAGCCATCTGGTGTTGACTGCCGACACCTTTGGCGAGGCGCTGGAAGATCCATCCTTCCTCGCAATGCTGGCCGCGCTGGTCAACAGCGGGTACTGGTTCTTTGAGGACTGAGTCGCCTTAATGCCCGGTGGCGCTGCGCTTACCGGCCCTACAATTCGATCGTAGGCCGGGTAAGGCGCAGCCGCCACCCGGCTTTTTACTTCCGCTCTCCCGCAGCAAAATCCTCGATCTCCCCTGCCCAATCGGCAGGATATAATCCCTCGTGAACATCTCGGTGAAACGTTGAAAACGGCCAGTCGATAACCTTACTGACGTAGCCGTGCTTCACCGGATTGATGTAGACGTAATCCACATGCCGCCGGTAATCGTCTTCGTTTCGAATGGTGTGCTCCCAGAAGCGTGGCTGCCAGATATGGCGCATGTCGATGCTGCGGCTGAACGTCTTTTTGATATCTCGCCAGCGGGCAGAAAAATCGCTGTCGCCTTCCGGTAAGGTCCAGATGCAGTGCATATGTTCGGGCAAAATAACCCAGGCGTTTATCGTAAAAGGCTTTGCGCGTTTAACCGCGACAGTCGCGGTACGGAGGCTATCAATATGACGGGTAAGCAAATCGCTCTGACGGTTTTGCAGGTTGACGGTGAAGAACCAGGTTCCACCGGGGACGTAATGGCGACGGTAGTTTGACATGGGCACTCCTTGCCTCAATGCCGGGTGGCGGCTGCGCCTTACCCGGCCTACATTCGGATCGTAGGCCCGGTAAGCGCAGCGCCACCGGGCATTTTTTACCGCTTCGCGGCCAGCTCCGCTATCCGCACTATCACCTTCACCGCTTTTTCCATCCCTTCGAGCGTCACAAACTCATGCTTTCCGTGGTAGTTATAGCCACCGGTAAACAGGTTCGGGCACGGCAGCCCCATAAACGACAGCTGAGAACCGTCGGTACCGCCGCGAATCGGCTTCAGCTGCGGTTCAATATCGCAGTCGCGCATTGCCTGCTGGGCGATATCGAGAATATGCGGGTGCGCCATCACCTTCTCGCGCATATTGTAATAGCTGTCTTCGATGATGAGCTCAATGTAGCAGTCGGGATGCAGCCCTTTCCCCACCTTCTTCGCGATCTCCATCATCTTGCGCTTGCGCGCCTCGAAGGCTTTGCGGTCGAAATCGCGGATGATGTAGTGCATCTGCGCGCTGTCCACCGTGCCCTTGATGCTGGTCAGGTGATAGAAACCTTCGTACCCTTCGGTCTGTTCAGGGCTCTCTTCCGCCGGGACTTCTGCGTGAATTCTGGATGCCAGCGACAGCGCGTTCACCATGACGCCTTTCGCCGAGCCGGGGTGAACGTTGTTGCCGACAATTTTGATCGTGACGGACGCGGCATTAAAGTTTTCATACTCCAGCTCACCGACGCCACCACCGTCAACGGTGTAGGCCCACTGCGCGTTAAAGGCTTCCACGTCGAAATGCTTCGCGCCCTTGCCGACCTCTTCGTCCGGCGTAAAGGCCACGCGGATATCCCCGTGCGGGATGTTTTTCTCTTTCAGCACCGCCAGCGCCGTCACGATCTCCGCGATGCCCGCCTTGTCATCTGCTCCCAGCAGCGTTTTTCCGTCGGTGGTGATCAGCGTCTGGCCCAGCAGCTGGTGCAGCACCGGGAACATCACAGGCGAGAGCACTTCGTCGCCAATGCCCAGCGCAATGTCGCCGCCGCGGTAGTTTTCCACAATCTGCGGGTTCACGTGTTTACCGCTAAAATCGGGAGAGGTGTCGACGTGGGAGATAAAACCAATCGCCGGAATGTCACCTGGGACATTCGCCGGCAGCGTTGCCATCACAGTGCCTTTCTCGCTTAAGGTGACGTTGACCAGCCCCATGGCGTCAAGCTGCTCTTTAAGCAGGTTTAATAGCTTCCACTGGCCTTCGGTGCTTGGCACCTGGCGAACACCCGGCTTAGATTGGGTATCCAGCGAAACGTACTGTAAAAAACGCTCAAGTAATTTATCCATGCAGTCACCCTCACTTTTTGTGACAACATTATCAATAAGCATCAAAACGCAAATATTGCGTCAGGTCACTTTTATCCCGCAAACGAGAATATTTAATGAGATGGTCACTCCCTCCTTCCCAGTACTATGCTGAGGACAGGCTTTCATTCGGAGAACCATCATGGAAAACATTGCGCTTATTGGTATCGATCTGGGTAAGAACTCTTTCCATATTCATTGTCAGGATCATCGTGGGAAGGCCGTTTACCGTAAAAAATTCACCCGACCAAAGCTAATCGAATTTCTGGCGACATGCCCAGCAACAACCATCGCGATGGAAGCCTGTGGCGGTTCTCACTTTATGGCACGCAAGCTGGCAGAGTTAGGGCATTTTCCAAAGCTGATATCACCGCAATTTGTCCGCCCATTCGTTAAAAGCAACAAAAATGACTTCGTTGATGCTGAAGCTATCTGTGAAGCAGCATCACGTCCATCTATG
>NZ_JBJHHG010000050.1:0-4941 GCF_045257065.1 Enterobacter sp. PP-008-ECC_S150
GTGATGGCGGGCACCCTGCCGGCCCGCGTCACCAGTACCACCGAAAATGACACCTACGGGCATATCGATAAGGACGGCCGCTACCGCGTCAATATGCTGTTTGACCGTGACAGCTGGGAGACCGGGTTCGAGAGCCTGTGGGTGCGCCAGTCCCGCCCGTACGCCGGCGACACGTACGGCCTGCACCTGCCGCTGCTGGCGGGCACCGAAGTGGCGATTGGTTTCGAGGACGGTAACCCGGACCGGCCGTACATTGCCGGCGTGCTGCACGACTCGGCGCACGGTGACCACGTCACTATCCGAAACTACAAACGCAACGTGCTGCGCACCCCGGCGAACAACAAAATCCGCCTCGACGACGAGCGCGGGAAAGAGCATATCAAGGTCAGCACGGAGTACGGCGGCAAAAGCCAGCTTAATCTCGGCCACCTGGTCGACGGCGAAAAACAGCAGCGCGGCGAGGGGTTTGAACTCAGGACGGACAGCTGGGGCGCCATCCGGGCACAGAAAGGGATATTTATCTCGGCTGACGGGCAGGCCAGGGCGCAGGGTCAGGTACTGGAGATGCAGGCAGCGATGAGCCAGCTGGAGCAGGCGCGGTCACTGGCTGAAGCGTTACGCAGCGCGGCAGAAGCGGCGAGGGCTGAACTGGCAGATGTGCAGACGCAGAAGGCGCTGCTGTCAGAGGCGCTGACGGATTTAAGGAAAGCGGCGCTGCTGGTCTCGGCGCCGGAAGGGATAGCGCAGGTGACAGGAAAAAGCCTGCAGCAGTCGGCGGGAGAGAACATCATCAGCACCAGCGGCGGGCACACGGATTTCAGCGCACTGAAAAGATTCACCGTGGCGGCCGGGGAGCGGGTAAGTCTGTATGCGCAAAAGCTGGGCATCAAAATGTTTGCCGGGAAAGGGAAGGTGGAGATCCAGGCGCAGGGAGATGAGATGACGCTGGATGCGCTGAAGGATATCCGCATCAGCAGCAGTGAGGGAAAACTCATCATCAGCGCGAAGCAGGAGATAGTGCTGACGAGCTGCGGAGGATATATCCGGATAGCGGACGGAACGGTGGAGTGTGCGGCGCCGGACAAAATCATCGAGCGCGGGGCGGTGTGGCAGAAGTTTGGCGGACAGAGTATAAGCCAGGCAATGCAGAGCTGGGAAAACGCGAATTTTTCTTATACGCCTAAGGCGATTGATGCCTACGATGGGTCAGCTCTGGCAGCGCAGAAAATGGCCATTCATGGTGAGGATGCAGTCAGTCAAACCGTCTCCACCTCTGAAGATGGAAAAGGCGATTTAATGAAGCAGGTTAGTGTGGTGATGGACAAACTGCGGTTCGAGGGAGAAAAATAACCATGACTCAAGCAGCAGAAAATGAGATCGTGAGCCGACCAGAATATGATGAAAATGGGCGAGTGTACTACAGCCTGCCTAATGGCAGAGCGGAAGACAATCTGGTGGTTGTCTGTCCTAAGGTGGCGGAAAAGGTGATCCCGGTTATTTTTCTGCCGGGAGTCATGGGAACGAATCTTAAAAAGATAGATTCTGATAAAAAAGTCTGGCACGCAGACATGTTTCAGGGCTCAGATGCGCTGGCATGGCTGTATAAGTCTAAAGAACAAAGAAAAGCCTTGCTGGATCCTCTTACCACTGAAGTCGATTTAACGGGAAAGGTACTTTTCGACGATCTTGACGGCAGAGGGTTTCCCTCCAGAGCGGCCCGTGGCTGGGGCAGTGCGCTTTACAAAAGCTACGGTGAACCTCTCCATGCGCTTCAGTGCATGCTGAATGACGGTCATATTCTGATTGATAACCTGATCAATGGCACCCGCAGGCGAACGCCGCGCCAGTTACTGATTGGTGAAAATTTAGGTGCAGAGAACGGCGAAGATGCTCTGACTGAGCCTGAGGTCAGGCGGAGTTATGATTACCTTTTTCCCGTGCATGTTTTTGGCTATAACTGGCTGCAGTCAAACGCTGATTCGGCCGCGTCTCTCGAGCGATATATCAGTGAGACTTTAGGCACTTATCACGGCAGGCTTGCCACCAGTAAAGTCATTCTGGTCACCCACTCCATGGGCGGCCTGGTGGCCCGACATTATTCAGAACAAATGAACGGCAGAGACAATATTCTGGGCATCGTTCACGGCGTTATGCCTGATCTGGGATCGCCGGCGGCATATCGCCGTATGAAGACCGGAGAGCGGGATATTGTCGGAGCGGTAATTGGCGCTGATGCAGCCAGCCTGATGCCGGTACTGGCCCAGTCCCCCGGTCCTCTGCAACTGCTGCCGGGTAAAGCCTACGGGCCGGGTTGGCTGAAAATTAACGGAACGGTAAATATGAATAAGCCGGAGTCTGATCCTTACACGGAAATTTATCTGAATGAAAGTGACTGGTGGCGACTGTGTGAGAAAGAATTGCTGCTGGATGATGTGGGTAAGGGATGGAAAAATTATCAGAACAGGATAAAAAAGGATGTGCAAAAATTTATAGAAAATTTAAACGGCAAATATCATCCCAATACCTATGCATTTTATGGTGCCAGTGAAAAATATCCTTCAGACGATCATCTGATATGGCAGCAGATCCCGGCGCCGAGACCGGTTATGGGCGTACCGCTGGAGCTTCCCGTTTATCGCCATGCAGCAGGGAACACATTTGAATTGACCTCCTCCGGCAGCGCCGGGGACGGAACCGTACCAGTACGTGCCGGCAGGATTAATTTTCCCGGGATCCGCTCACTGCTTGCGACTAAAGTAGATCATGAAGGTGCCTACGCCGTGGGGGATACCAGTACGGAAAACGGTCTTTCCGTTGCGATGAAGTTCACGTTACGCTCAATTATAAAAATGGCCGGGGAGGTAGCCTCATGCGGGTAAGGCATTTATGGATGGGATTATTTGTTGTCCTCCTTATTTTCTCTACAGTTTTCTGGTTGCTCACCCGTTCGTGGCCGGTAACCTCTTTAACGGCAAAGGAAAAACAAATGACGGATAAACTATTTGAGCAGACCAGACCTCAGTGCATTGGTCGCTATCTCTTTGATGTTCCAGCTTCATTTAATAACGTTGCGATGGGTCAGGTAAAGATCAATGACATGAGAATTACCAGCAAGCGGCTGTATCCTCCGGCGTTTGCACAACGTATCCGGTTACGTGAACAGGAGTTAAAAAATAGTCCTGTAGTTGATCCCCTGGACCTTCCTTATCTGAAACAGGTATACCGGATAAATGACAATGCAGTCATTTTTGACCGCAATGAAAACGAGAGTGTTCCAGGCTTTGGGAGAATTCTTGAGGGCCATCTTTATAGCAATGGCGTGGCATTCATCGTAACAACTGAGATTACAGACTTGTCCGATCCAAAATATAAAAAGGACAGAGAGGATTATTTAAATAGTGGTTCGAAGGAAAACGATTTAAACGATAAGCCTCAGATGCTTGCTGAAATGCAAAGCCTGCTATCCCGACTAAAGGGAAGAAATGATGAAGAAGTGCCAACACTGCCTGGTATCTGTATTCCGGAAGGTTTTATTAGTGATGCAAATATGACATCGAAAGATGATATTACTTTTATATATAAGCCAGTTGATTTTGAGATTATCGTTAACAGTTATAATACTCTGGATAAAGACAAAACATTACTGGAACGAGGTAATGAAATAAATGCTGCCCTCATCAGGGTTGGTGCCCATACCCTCAAGAAAGGCACTGTAAAGTTGCCAGGCATAGATGCAGAAGAATGGCTGATGAAAGGTAAGCAGGATATCTATCAACCGAAAGAGAAAAACGTTAATTACTATACGTTTCAATTTTACGGTAATGAAAAAACGGGTGATTTGAAACATCCTGTATTCTCTGTTGAGTTACATAACTCTGGTTTGGAAACGAAAACCTATACGGATTCACAACTGGTTGATATCTGGGACAGAATCACAAGAACGTTCAGGTATCGAACTGGATCAGCTCCGGTAAACACCAGGGAGTAGATGCATCTTAAATAAGAGAGAGCTCTAAATATATTTTTAATGCTGGTTTTAATTTTGAGATAACCACCCGCTGCTAATCTACAGAATCCTATAAATTAAAACTGCAATTACTTATGCCGGCTGGAGTGAGAAAAAAGCAGCGGGCTGGAATTTGATGTGAAACAGGAATGGACGCATGAGTAATAATCCTCCATTAAGATTCAGCCATAACCACCATCTGCTGGCGGTAAAAGGCTGTGCGTCGGAACTTGACGTACTTGCCTTTGAGGGCGATGAGGCCTTAAGTAAACCGTTCAGCTACCGCATTGAATTCACCAGCGGTGACCACGCCATCAGCAAAGAGATGATGCTGATGAAGCCCGGCTCGCTGACGCTGCAGGCTCCGGTTGACCAGGGGTACGGCATAAAAGTGCAGCAGGCCGTGCGCACCCTTCAGGGCGTGGTGACCGGCTTTGAACGCCTCAGCACCTCCGCAGATGAAACCCGCTATGCCCTGACGCTCCGGCCACGCCTGGCGCTGCTCGACCGTTCGCACCAGAACGCCATTTACCAGGACATGTCGGTTCCGCAAATTGTGGAAAAAATCCTGCGCGAACGTCACAACATGCGCGGCCAGGATTTTCTGTTCTCGCTGTCAAAAGAGTACCCGCGCCGGGAGCAGGTGATGCAGTACGGCGAGGACGACCTGCACTTTATTACCCGCCTGCTGGGGGAGGTCGGCATCTGGTTTCGCTTCACCACCGACACGCGCCTCAACATTGACGTGGTGGAGTTTTACGACAGCCGGCAGGGGTACGAGAAAGGCCTGACGCTGCCGTCGGTACCGCCATCAGGCCAGCATTCAAAAGGCGTGGATTCGGTCTGGGGAATGGAATGCCATCACAACGTGGTGCAGAAGCAGGTCAGCACCCGGGACTACAACTACCGTCAGGCCACGCAGGACATGAACACCC
>NZ_JBJHHG010000051.1:0-4043 GCF_045257065.1 Enterobacter sp. PP-008-ECC_S150
CCTCAGCATTTTATTATGGTGATCCCCTGGGCGAAATGCGCCTGGTAAGCAGAGTTTTTGAAATGTAAGGCCTTTGAATAAGACAAAAGGCTGCCTCATCGCTAACTTTGCAACAGTGCCCAAAAAATTAACTACCTGAGGAAAATTGATCCTTTTGTGTTTGAAGAACTGTTGCTGGAAGGATTTGAAGCGCATGGCTTCAGAACCATCAGAAACAAACGCTATACCGGCGATGGAGGCATTGACGGCCAGGTAATAATAGGAAAATATCGCTATCTTATTCAGGCTAAACGCTATCGCGGCCATATTGCTTTACAGCACGTACAGGAGTTCGAGAAGTTGCTTAAACGTCATAACTGTCGCGGTCTGTTTTGCCATACCGGGAAAACCGGCGCAGGTTCAAAATCTGTCAGTATTGCCAGTGAACGGATGGAGATTATCAGCGGCCAGCGCCTGATAGATTTGCTCACGCCCGGCAGCTCCTTCACTATCGCAACCGCCCCGCAGACGATGATGAAGCGTACCGCAGCAACACTAGAAACGAGCACCATTGTTAAAGATGCCGGTAAAGAAAATCGATACCATGAGAGTTAATTAAATGAAGTCAGTAACTATAGAAGCAAAAACATTTGCTGAAATGTTAGGAATAACAGAAGGTGAGTTAATCTTTGCCATTAAGAAAACTGGCACATTCAAAAACAAGACCATCCCACAACCTCATGAGCCACATAAATCAAATAATAGATTTTTATATTCAGACGTAATGAGGTTTATAGAATCACTAAAAGACAAAGAGAACCGGTAATGACTCCAACTTACTGATAGTGTTTTATGTTCAGATAATGCCCGATGACCTTGTCATGCAGCTCCACCGATTTTGAGAACGACAGTGACTTCCGTCCCAGCCTTGCCAGATGTTGTCTCAGATTCAGGTTATGTCGCTCAATGCGCTGAGTGTAACGCTTGCTGATAACGTGCAGCTTTCCCTTCAGGCGGGGTTCATACAGCGGCCAGCCATCCGTCATCCATACCACGACCTCAAAGGCCGACAGCAGGCCCAGAAGACGCTCCAGCGTGGCCAACGTGCGTTACCTAACAATAAACCTGTTTAAATATCCAGATAAAAACATTCAATCTGGGTCAAATGAGTGATACAGTTTCACCCATAAGACCCAATGGAGGCAATATGTCTGAATTTGAATTACTGGCGCAGGATCTGCTTGAGAAAGCAGAAGCGGAAGAACAACTGCGACAGGAAAATGATAAAAAGCTGCTCGGGCAGGTGCTGGAAATCTATGACCAGAAGTACGTGGCTGAACTGCTTAGAAAAGTTGGTAAAAATGAGTGGAGTCGCGAGACTCTTAATCGCTGGATTAATGGTAAGTGCTCACCTAAGACGCTGACGTTAGCCGAAGAGGAACTTCTACGAAAAATGCTTCCGGAAGCGCCTGCACATCACCCTGACTATGCCTTCCGGTTTATTGACCTGTTTGCTGGGATTGGAGGTATACGGAAGGGCTTCGAAACCATCGGTGGCCAGTGCGTTTTTACCAGTGAATGGAATAAAGAGGCTGTGCGCACATATAAAGCTAACTGGTTTAACGATGCTCAGGAACACACTTTCAATCTCGATATTCGTGAAGTCACGCTCAGTGATAAACCTGAAGTACCTGAAAACGATGCCTATGCTTACATTAATGAGCATGTGCCGGATCATGATGTACTTCTAGCAGGTTTCCCCTGTCAACCGTTTAGCCTTGCGGGCGTAAGCAAGAAAAACTCGCTCGGGCGCGCGCATGGTTTCGAATGTGAGGCTCAGGGAACGCTTTTCTTCGATGTGGCGCGTATTATCCGCGCAAAAAAACCTGCCATCTTTGTTCTTGAAAACGTTAAAAACCTGAAGAGCCATGACAAGGGTAAAACCTTTAAAGTCATCATGGATACCCTCGACGAACTGGGCTATGAAGTTGCGGATGCAGCTGAGATGGGCAAAAACGATCCTAAAGTTATCGACGGAAAGCACTTTTTACCTCAGCACCGAGAACGTATCGTTTTGGTCGGTTTCCGCCGTGATCTGAACATTCACCAGGGCTTTACCCTGCGCGATATTAGTCGTTTTTATCCGGAACAGCGTCCGTCATTTGGCGAACTGCTGGAACCCGTGGTTGACAGCAAATATATACTGACGCCGAAACTCTGGGAGTATCTCTATAACTACGCCAAAAAGCACGCAGCTAAGGGTAACGGATTCGGTTTTGGCCTCGTTAATCCTGAAAATAAAGAAAGCATTGCCCGTACGCTTTCTGCTCGCTATCACAAAGACGGGTCTGAAATTCTGATAGACCGTGGCTGGGATATGGCCACAGGTGAAACAGACTTCGCGAACGAAGAAAATCAGGCGCATCGGCCCCGCAGGCTGACTCCGCGAGAGTGCGCGCGCCTTATGGGTTTTGAAAAAGTAGATGGCAGGCCTTTTCGCATTCCTGTGTCAGACACTCAGTCGTACAGGCAGTTCGGTAACTCCGTAGTGGTGCCCGTGTTTGAAGCCGTAGCCAAACTGCTTGAACCTTATATCCTGAAAGCGGTTAATGCCGATTCGTGCAAGGTTGAACGAATCTGATCGCTCCTCCCGGTATTTATGCCGGGAGATAATCTATGGAATATCTGCGTAAAGCCCTGTCAGCTCAGCAATAAACGCACCTAGCGTCATTAGCTCAGCTCTCACCGCCTCCGGGTATTTTTTGTGCAGAGATGATGGCACGACCAATCTGACACCCGACTCCCGCATCTCCCGATATTGAGCCAGAGAAACTCCCTCCTGGAGTGTAAACAGATGCACCTGATGAATTTTATCGGCCTCATTCAGTATCTGACGCCAGCGATCCTTACAGGTAGTCTTGACTGCCAGCATGCGCAGATTTTCTACGGGAAACTCAGTATCGTGGTAAGCCCCTGCGGAAGGGAAAAGGAAATCGGGTTTTTTATTACCTTCTGTGATGGCCTGCGTCGCAAAGTGTCGCAGGCCGTGCTCAATGAATAGATGCTCCAGGTGCAGTTCCAGCGACTTCCCGGCTCTGGATTTACGGCGATTGCTGACAGAATTGGCCAGCGCAATAAATTCATCCACAGAGCCAAATCCTTTCCGGATGATATCCAGAACATGCAGTTCCTCAACCAATAGAAATATGTCGTACTCCACGCGCCGGCGGTCAAGAAGTTGCTCATCCGGATCAAGGGAATTTTTCACATAATGGCTGGCTGCATACTGAATAATTTCACTTCCCGACGGAAAGCGCAGGTGCCAGTCTTCAGGTAGAATATATTTATGATTTACTGGCGCTTGCTGTAGAGATAGTCCGCCTAGAATCTGTCCTGCGGGGCCGGATATAAGCGCTCCGGGTATAACTTCACCAATAGCGGTCTCAATGACGTCCTCTTCATCAGTGCTGGCGCATACCCAAATATTTACTTCCTTACAGTCCCCCCCTTGCTCATCAAGCTTGAAAGCCAGGAGCGTCAGAGCCCCTGTATTTTCAGGATCCTGAAGTGGGCTGCCTCTACCCCAGCGGGTAATCCTTTTTTCATTCCGGGTTTTACCAAAATGACGGCTGTTATAATAAATTGCCCTGGCTTCGCTGTCAGGGCAATCATGCGATGACACATGTGCGGTGAGAAAAACCGAAGGGTTCAGTTCACGGGTATGGTTGATAGACGGAAAGAGTTTTTCAACGATACCTGAAGGGATATAAAGCCCTACCTGGTGACCACCTGTTGCGCCGGTATCGTTGGCGGAAAGGCGTTTGATGTAGACGAAGTAATTCTCACATGCGATCTCAAGTAGCCAGTTGTGGAAAACCGACATAAGCATCCCCTGTTACCCTGAAACTCTACTCACCATTTTTTCATGATTATATACAAACAGTGTCATTTTCAGAAGACGACTGCACCAGTTGATTGGGCGTAATGGCTGTTGTGCAGCCAGCTCCTGACAGTTCAATATCAGAAGTGATCTGCACCAATCTCGACTATGCTCAATACTCGTG
>NZ_JBJHHG010000052.1:0-4020 GCF_045257065.1 Enterobacter sp. PP-008-ECC_S150
GCGTACGGCCCACAGAATGATGTCACGCTGAAAATGCCGGCCTTTGAATGGGTTCATGTGCAGCTCCATCAGCAAAAGGGGATGATAAGTTTATCACCACCGACTATTTGCAACAGTGCCGGCCGAATGTCTGCAGCTCGGTGAATCGGACTTTACGCATGGAGATCTCCTCAGAGGACATAATTAGTATGTCGGAGGATCTCTAAAAGTGAATGGTTCGTTTTGCAGGGATACTTACATGGGGAAACAAGATGAAACTTGAATATATACAGATAAATTAGTGGTCTGGGCGTTCTCGTCAGAAGCAAACAGCCTGCTTGCAAAAACAAGCGCTGGCAATGGCTTGGCAGGGCCGAGGTTGCCCGGGAGGTATAATTTTCCATTCGGACCAGGGAACCCAATATTGCAGCCTGCCGTACCGGATTCTGGCCGCTCAATATGGAATGATGCTCAGCATGAGCCGCAGCGGGAACTGCTGGGATAATGCTTTGCAGAATGACTGTTCCGCAGTCTGAAATCGGAGTGGATACCACGGGGTGGTTATCGGGACAGGACTGAAGCTGCTGGCGATATTGTTCAGTATCAAGGGGTGAGTCCCGAGAGGCGAGACAAGTCAAGGGCGCAGGCTGCGATGCGCAGCACGACATAGCCGGTATTTCCCTGCGGTGCCCCACAAGTATCAATGAAAGCCTCCAACGCGAGCCATTCGCGAGAGCCTTGAGTCCACGCTAAATCTATCTTATCTGCGCAGGGCAGAATGTGAAGACGGCCGCCCTGGCTCTTGCCCGCCAGGCGCACGAGGCGGTGGAAAGGGGGAGGGGATGTTGTCTATATGGCTCTGCTGTAGTGAGCGGGTTGCGCTCCGACAGCGGTCCTGATCAATCGTCACCCTTTCTCGGCCCTTGAATGTTCCTCGCAACGAGCCTCCTTTTCGCCAATCCATCGACAATCACCGCGAGCCCCAGCTCGAACACTGCGTCCGGACCGGCTTCGTCGAAGGTGTCTATCACGGCCCGCAACAACGGAGCCTGTTCAATGGTGCCGCCGCGCTCACCGGCATCGCTGTCGCCGGCCTGCTCCTCAAGCACGGCCCCAACAGTGAAGTAGCTGATTGTCATCAGCGCATTGACGGCGTCCCAAGCCGAAAAACCCGCCTCGCAGAGGAAGCGAAGCTGCGCGTCGACCACTTCCATCTGCGGTGCGCCCGGTCTCGTGCCAGCATGGATACGCGCGCCATCGCGATAAGCGAGCAGCGCCTGCCTGAAGCTGCGGGCATTCCCGATCAGAAATGAGCGCCAGTCGTCGTCGACTCTCGGCACCGAATGCGTATGATTCTCCGCCAGCATGGCTTCGGCCAGTGCGTCGAGCAGCGCCCGTTTGTTCCTGAAGTGCCAGTATAACGCCGGCTGCTGAACCCCCAACCGTTTAGCCAGTTTGCGTGTCGTCAGAGCCTCTACGCCGACCTCATTCAACAGGTCCAGGGCGACACGGATAACTGTATTAGGCTGCAACTTTATCATGCTTGACACTTTATCACTGATAAACATAATATGTCCACCAACTTATCAGTGATAAAGGATCCGTGAGTTCTATCGGACCAGCGGAGGCTGGTCCGGAGGCCAGCGGAGGCTGGTCCGGAGGCCAGACGTGAAACCCAACAGACCCCTGATCGTAATACTGTGCACTGTCGCGCTCGACGCTGTCGGCATCGGCCTGATTATGCCGGTGCTGCCGGGCCTCCTGCGAGATCTGGTTCACTCGAACGACGTCACCGCCCACTATGGCATTTTGCTGGCGCTGTATGCGTTGATGCAATTTGCCTGCGCGCCTGTGCTGGGTGCGCTATCGGATCGTTTCGGCCGGCGGCCGGTCTTGCTCGTCTCGCTGTCCGGCGCCGCTATCGACTACGCCATCATGGCGACGGCGCCTTTCCTTTGGGTTCTCTATATCGGGCGCATCGTGGCCGGCATCACCGGGGCGACTGGTGCGGTAGCCGGCGCCTATATTGCCGATATCACAGATGGGGATGAGCGCGCGCGGTACTTCGGCTTCATGAGCGCCTGTTTCGGGTTCGGGATGGTCGCGGGACCTGTGCTCGGTGGGCTGATGAGCAGTTTCTCCCCCCATGCTCCGTTCTTCGCCGCAGCAGCCTTGAATGGCCTCAATTTCCTGATGGGCATTTTCCTTTTGCCGGAGTCGCACAAAGGCGAACGTCGACCATTACGCCGGGAGGCTCTCAACCCGCTCGCTTCGTTCCGGTGGGTCCGGGGCATGACCGTCATCGCCGCCCTGATGGCTGTCTTCTTCATCATGCAACTCGTCGGACAGGCGCCGGCCACGCTTTGGGTCATCTTCGGCGAGGATCGCTTTCATTGGGACACGAGCTTGATCGGCATTTCGCTTGCCGCATTTGGTATTCTACATTCACTCGCCCAGGCAATGATCACCGGCCCTGTAACCACCAGGCTCGGCGAAAGGCGGGCACTCATGCTCGGAATGATTGCCGACGGCGCAGGCTACATCCTGCTTGCCTTGGCGACAAGGGGATGGATGGCGTTCCCGATTATGGTCCTGCTTGCTTCGGGTGGCATCGGAATGCCGGCGCTGCAAGCAGTGTTGTCCAGGCAGGTAGATGAGGAACGTCAGGGGCAGCTTCAAGGATCTCTTGCGGCGCTCACCAGCCTGACCTCGATCGTCGGGCCCCTCCTCTTCACGGCGATCTATGCGGCCTCTATAACAACGTGGAACGGGTGGGCATGGATTGCAGGTGCCGCCCTCTACTTGCTCTGCCTGCCGGCGCTGCGTCGCGGGTTTTGGAGCGGCGTAGGGCAACGAGCCGATCGCTGATCGTGGGAACGATAGGCCTATGCCATGCGGGTCAAGGCGACTTCCGGCTACCCGTCTTTCAATCACAACAAGTACAGCAATATTAGGACTGCTTTTCGCTCACAGCGGACCTCTAACCCAGCCATCTTGTCCGCTTCGTTCTAAGAACAGACATCCCTCACTTCAGAATGTGTAGTCAACGGGGGACAGGACAATACGAATGTTCCACTAAAAAATACAGATGAGATAATTATTTACACCAAATTTTGGAGATTTATCGTTGTATCAGGTATTAAAAGTACAATTTAAATCTATTATATCTCGCAATAAGCCTGACATGTAGGTTTCTACAAATTCTCTAATTACGTTATTGACATATGAGCATTTGAAGGCGTAACCTTCAATCACTGTATGTAGATGTGTCTTCCCCTGTTGAGGTGGCTGATACAGCATTTCTACTTGCCATTAAACCAGTCTTTCATGTAATCCTATGTAAAATAGTCTGGTTAATTTATTTTACATACGGGTATCAGTGATGAATGAACTCAGTATTGTTAGTGGTAAATTGCAACTGTTGTCGATCATAGGTGACCCGATCGCTCAGGTCAGCGCTCCACTCATGATAAATGCCGCCATCCTTGAAAAACAAATCCCCGACACTTTGATGGTCCCTCTCCATATAAACTCTGTAGGTCTGCAAACCGCTGTCAATGGTCTGAAATGTATTCAGAATTTTCGTGGTGCCATTATAACGATGCCTCACAAACAACATGCGCTTTCATTAATTGATTCAGCCAGTGAATCTGCTATGGCAATCGGAGGATGCAACGTCATCAGGAGGAATGCTCAGGGCCAACTACATGGGGATATGCTCGATGGTGAAGGTTTCGTATCGAGCCTTTTGAAAAGAGGCTTCGATGTGACAGGTAAAAGAGTCTATCTAGCTGGAACAGGCGGTGCTGGCTCAGCTATTGCTTATGCTATGGCCGCCAAACAGGTTGGAGAATTAATTGGCACTGTTGCAAATAGTCGGTGGTGATAAACTTATCATCCCCTTTTGCTGATGGAGCTGTACATGAACCCATTCAAAGGCCGGCATTTTCAGCGTGACATCATTCTGTGGGCCGTACGCTGGTACTGCAAATACGGCATCAGTTACCGTGAGCTGCAGGAGATGCTGGCTGAACGCGGAGT
>NZ_JBJHHG010000053.1:0-3660 GCF_045257065.1 Enterobacter sp. PP-008-ECC_S150
TGGAAATGGCGCCACTTGAAATCCGTCATCGTTCCGTCCGTCCAATCTCCGCCAAGCATGCTCAAGCTTCACGATTTTTGCAACAGAGCCCACACGAGTATTGAGCATAGTCGAGATTGGTACAGATCACTTCTGATATTGAACTGTCAGGAGCTGGCTGCACAACAGCCATTACGCCCAATCAACTGGTGCAGTCGTCTTCTGAAAATGACATTTGGTATCTCTCATAAACGGATGTTTTTGAGAGAACTATCTTCGGCCTTCACACGCACGAAAGGCGGCGAAGCTCCGCCGTTAATCCGTCCGCCGGAGATCTCGCCCAGGCAGGCTGAAGGCCGAGCAAGCCTGACAGGCCCGAAAAGCCCGGCACGGGCGTCGGCGGCGATGACGGCGGCGGCATTATCCAGGGTTGATGATGGAAGTGGAGGATATCGACAACCTCTCGCGCAACCAAGACATCGCGGTCGGACTGCAAGTGATCTTGAAGCCACGGGCCCGTCCCACCCCGACATGGACCTCGATGCCCGAACGGACGTTAGATTTCGAGTTCTAGGCGTTCTGCGATGAAGGTTGGATCCCAGCCGGGATTGAAAGTGTCGACGTGGGTGAATCCGAGCCGCTCGTATAGGCCACGCAGGTTCGGGTGGCAGTCGAGCCGCAGCTTGGCGCACCCCTGCGTTCGCGCGGCATGGCGGCAAGCCTCGATCAGCGCGGAGCTGACACCCCGGCCCGCATGTGTCCGTCGCACCGCGAGCTTGTGCAGATATGCGGCCTCCCCCTTGAGGGCGTCGGGCCAGAACTCGGGATCCTCGGCCGACAAGGTGCAACAGCCGACGATGCCGTCGCTGCAACTCGCGACTAGGAGCTCGGATCTCAGGACGAAGGTCTCCGCGAATGTCCGGTCGATCCGCGCGACGTCCCAGGCGGGCGTTCCCTTGGCGGACATCCACGCCGCAGCGTCGTGCATCAGCCGCACAACCTCGTCGATATCACCCGAGCAGGCGACCCGAACGTTCGGAGGCTCCTCGCTGTCCATTCGCTCCCCTGGCGCGGTATGAACCGCCGCCTCATAGTGCAGTTTGATCCTGACGAGCCCAGCATGTCTGCGCCCACCTTCGCGGAACCTGACCAGGGTCCGCTAGCGGGCGGCCGGAAGGTGAATGCTAGGCATGATCTAACCCTCGGTCTCTGGCGTCGCGACTGCGAAATTTCGCGAGGGTTTCCGAGAAGGTGATTGCGCTTCGCAGATCTCCAGGCGCGTGGGTGCGGACGTAGTCAGCGCCATTGCCGATCGCGTGAAGTTCCGCCGCAAGGCTCGCTGGACCCAGATCCTTTACAGGAAGGCCAACGGTGGCGCCCAAGAAGGATTTCCGCGACACCGAGACCAATAGCGGAAGCCCCAACGCCGACTTCAGCTTTTGAAGGTTCGACAGCACGTGCAGCGATGTTTCCGGTGCGGGGCTCAAGAAAAATCCCATCCCCGGATCGAGGATGAGCCGGTCGGCAGCGACCCCGCTCCGTCGCAAGGCGGAAACCCGCGCCTCGAAGAACCGCACAATCTCGTCGAGCGCGTCTTCGGGTCGAAGGTGACCGGTGCGGGTGGCGATGCCATCCCGCTGCGCTGAGTGCATAACCACCAGCCTGCAGTCCGCCTCAGCAATATCGGGATAGAGCGCAGGGTCAGGAAATCCTTGGATATCGTTCAGGTAGCCCACGCCGCGCTTGAGCGCATAGCGCTGGGTTTCCGGTTGGAAGCTGTCGATTGAAACACGGTGCATCTGATCGGACAGGGCGTCTAAGAGCGGCGCAATACGTCTGATCTCATCGGCCGGCGATACAGGCCTCGCGTCCGGATGGCTGGCGGCCGGTCCGACATCCACGACGTCTGATCCGACTCGCAGCATTTCGATCGCCGCGGTGACAGCGCCGGCGGGGTCTAGCCGCCGGCTCTCATCGAAGAAGGAGTCCTCGGTGAGATTCAGAATGCCGAACACCGTCACCATGGCGTCGGCCTCCGCAGCGACTTCCACGATGGGGATCGGGCGAGCAAAAAGGCAGCAATTATGAGCCCCATACCTACAAAGCCCCACGCATCAAGCTTTTGCCCATGAAGCAACCAGGCAATGGCTGTAATTATGACGACGCCGAGTCCCGACCAGACTGCATAAGCAACACCGACAGGGATGGATTTCAGAACCAGAGAAAGAAAATAAAATGCGATGCCATAACCGATTATGACAACGGCGGAAGGGGCAAGCTTAGTAAAGCCCTCGCTAGATTTTAATGCGGATGTTGCGATTACTTCGCCAACTATTGCGATAACAAGAAAAAGCCAGCCTTTCATGATATATCTCCCAATTTGTGTAGGGCTTATTATGCACGCTTAAAAATAATAAAAGCAGACTTGACCTGATAGTTTGGCTGTGAGCAATTATGTGCTTAGTGCATCTAACGCCGGAGTTAAGCCGCCGCGCGTAGCGCGGTCGGCTTGAACGAATTGTTAGACATCATTTACCAACTGACTTGATGATCTCGCCTTTCACAAAGCGAATAAATTCTTCCAAGTGATCTGCGCGTGAGGCCAAGTGATCTTCTTTTTGTCCCAGATAAGCTTGCTTAGCTTCAAGTAAGACGGGCTGATACTGGGCAGGTAGGCGTTTTATTGCCCAGTCGGCAGCGACATCCTTCGGCGCGATTTTGCCGGTTATTGCGCTGTACCAAATGCGGGACAACGTAAGCACTACATTTCGCTCATCGCCGGCCCAGTCGGGCTGCGAGTTCCATAGCTTCAAGGTTTCCCTCAGCGCCTCGAATAGATCCTGTTCAGGAACCGGGTCAAAGAATTCCTCCGCTGCCGGACCTACCAAGGCAACGCTATGTTCTCTTGCTTTTGTAAGCAGGATAGCTAGATCAATGTCGATCATGGCTGGCTCGAAGATACCCGCAAGAATGTCATTGCGCTGCCATTCTCCAAATTGCAGCTCGCGCTTAGCCGGATAACGCCACGGGATGATGTCGTCATGCACGACAAGGGTGACTTCTATAGCGCGGAGCGTCTCGCTCTCGCCAGGGAAAGCCGAAGCCTCCATAAGGTCATTGAGCAATGCTCGCCGCGTCGTTTCATCAAGCTTTACGGCCACAGTAACCAACAAATCAATATCGCTGTATGGCTTCAGGCCGCCATCCACTGCGGAGCCGTACAAATGCACGGCCAGCAACGTTGATTCCAGATGGCGCTCAATGACGCTTAGCACCTCTGATAGTTGGTTCGAAATTTCGATGGTCACCGCTACCCTCATGATGTCTAACTTTGTTTTAGGGCGACTGCCCTGCTGCGTAACATCGTTGCTGCTCCATAACATCAAACATCGACCCACGGCGTAACGCGCTTGCTGCTTGGATGCCCGAGGCATAGACTGTACAAAAAAACAGTCATAACAAGCCATGAAAACCGCCACTGCGCCGTTACCACCGCTGCGTTCGGTCAAGGTTCTGGACCAGTTGCGTGAGCGCATACGCTACTTGCATTACAGTTTACGAACCGAACAGGCTTATGTCCACTGGGTTCGTGCCTTCATCCGTTTCCACGGTGTGCGTCACCCGGCAACCTTGGGCAGCAGCGAAGTCGAGGCATTTCTGTCCTGGCTGGCGAACGAGCGC
>NZ_JBJHHG010000054.1:0-3480 GCF_045257065.1 Enterobacter sp. PP-008-ECC_S150
CTCAGCATTTTATTATGGTGATCCCCTGGGCGAAATGCGCCTGGTAAGCAGAGTTTTTGAAATGTAAGGCCTTTGAATAAGACAAAAGGCTGCCTCATCGCTAACTTTGCAACAGTGCCCTGAGGTGTTACAGCAAAGATGAAAATGACGAAGCCAAAACCGGTAAGCCGGATGAAAAGACCGTTTATTAGTGAGCTTGCAGAGCTGGGTTTATCGGGTGAAATTCTTTCAATTCGAACTGACGGCATGCAGGGGACGCTCATACCCGATCTTACCGCAGGGGTGAGTGAAGCAGGCCGTGTGAAAACCGGCAACTGGGTAATCTCTGACAAGAGAACCTTCGACCATGTCGTTCTGTGTGTTGAAAGACAAGATGAGAACCATGATGTGTACGTAGGTAAATTCATCCAGTTACATGTAGCCGCTAATAAGAGCCTTAAGATCGTCGAAATGGGCGATGTGAAACTGGTGGCCATAACCAGCTCGATTCCTACCACTTTTAATGGTGGGATAAAGAGATACAAAGGGGTTACGTATGTGTCACTTTCCCAAACAGCTCAAACCACTATCGACTTCCCGAAGCGTATCTACAAAGAGGGCCAGGAATGTACTTCTGTCACCAGTCCTGACCAAGGTCCTTTCGCCCGGGATGTTAGGTTGAATTGCTACGGGCGATGTGTTGTCACCGGCGTAAGGTCCCCCTGGCGT
Organism: Enterobacter sp. PP-008-ECC_S150; assembly: GCF_045257065.1. Classification (NCBI taxonomy): domain Bacteria; kingdom Pseudomonadati; phylum Pseudomonadota; class Gammaproteobacteria; order Enterobacterales; family Enterobacteriaceae; genus Enterobacter; species Enterobacter sp. PP-008-ECC_S150. The sequence continues at coordinate 709 of NZ_JBJHHG010000054.1, forward strand.
ACTGAGGCCGCGCACTTAACGCCACGTCATGAAGAAGGCATTCCCGACGTAACGAACGGAATTTTACTTCGCCGTGATATCCATACACTGTTCGACAATGACCATTGCGCCATAAACCCTGACACTATGAAAATTTACTTCAGCCGGGAGGCCCGGGAGTTGGATGATGATCTCCTGAAATGGCATGGGAATGAGATAGAGACGACACGCATGCAGGTTCCGGTTAACATCGAAAACCTTCGGATACGATGGCAAAAATTTAAGGCTAAGGATCGTCAGCGTAAATAAAGCCATAAGCTGAACCACGGCGAGGATTAGTCTTGTTCACTAAATGACAGCGAGAGATTAAATGCAAACCCAAAAAGATATTACAGTTGGCCAGATCTGGGAAGAAGTGGATCCAAGACTGATCCGGAAAGTGCGAGTTGTTGAGGTGGCCTCGTTAGAAGGGCCCAAAGGCATCCTAATCGAAAACGTGGAGTCTGGTCGTAAGAACTGGGCGTCGTCATCCCGCTTTAATGGAAAGCGTGGAGGGTATCGTCTTATTTCCTGAAGGTTTTGCCAATATGGGAAACTGAAGAGGTTGAAACCATCCCGGTGAGGGAGCATATCTGGTAAAGAAGAGTCTTTAAAAAGGTTTTACGCGACCTGGGATAATAAACGGGAAAACGATACCCAAAAAAAGAATACAGCGATGATAACGATAAGGAATGGTAAGGGCTTCAATATTTTGAGAAATGACCTGGCTTCCTTTGCATCTGCATTTCTAATCAAACTGTCCACATAGGGATCACAGCTCTTAGGTTCTGAATTTTTCATATGTTCTGTACCTGAAATTGATTCCGTATGAGAAAAGGCCACCGAAGTGGCCTCTATCAAAACTGGTGGCAAAAGTTAGATCAGGAAATCATCAAGACTTTTACCGGCTGCAATTTGTTCTGCCAGAGCTTTGGGGGTACGGCCCTGTCCAGTCCACGTTTTTGTTTCGCCATTTTCATCAGTAAATGAGTATTTGGCCGGGCGTGGTTCACGGCTTTTCTTGGTAGCCGTAGATTTGGCCTGGAATGAGCCAAGCAGCTCTTCCGGGTTGATACCATCTTCTTCCATTAACTTACGCAGGGCGTCAAGTTTCTCCTGACGAGCTTGCAGTTCGGCAGCTTTGGATGATTCTTCCTGACGACGCTCATCAACAATGACATTAAGCTTTTCGAGGATTTCCTCAAGTACTTCTAAAGGCAGCTCGCGGCCCTGGGCGCGAAGAGTACGAATATTGTTTAACGATTTGAGTGCTTCAGACATACGACCTCACTTTCTAATTCTTTGATAAGGATTTACTTAATCATAATACACTCTATAAGGAAAAAGATGCCAGCTTTATGTCTTCAGGTACAAAGATATCTTGCTAAGAATACTCCTTATCTTCCTTGTGCAGACTGTTTCGTGCTTTCGATGTTGTTCATGAGTCTTAAAATCTGCTCACTGTTTAGGGTACTCATGCTGTAAATCATCAAGAAGGAAGCGCAGAACAACATAAGCAATCGGAAAAGGAAACCATGCCAGTGACAGGCCATATATGGCGGAGATAAACATAGGGTAATTTAACTCACTTACAAAATTCGCTTCATTGTATTGTTGAATCGAAATGGCAGAAGCAAAAATTATAATTAAAGTAAGAAAAATCCACTCTAGCCATCTCTTTTTATAACAAGCATAAGCGAAAGCTGTAGGGTAAAAAATAAAGCAAAAAATTCCAGCTGCAATTACGTTCATAAAAGTAACTTTCCTGATAGCGCAGTTATTTTTCGAATGCAGCATCATGAACAACTGCCATAACATTGATGATTGGCTTTCTTTTTCTGAAGAACCTTCCGCGCGGCAAAGTTTCTCCCGCTTTGAGACGATAAAGCCAGAAAACATAAGCCGGAGGAACATTGCTGTCAAAAATATCTGAACAAGTTTGAACTGTGATGCCTACTGTATTGTCTTTCCTCATCTCTTTAAAAGTGCCTTGCAATGCAGCGGATAACGTCATTTTTAAGAAACCTTTTTCTGTTTGAACGGATAGACTTGACTTAGCTGGCTTGACTGTAATGTTTGCCACTAAAGATCCCTCGTTCTGAGGATGCAGGCACTACAAAGTTACCGTCAGGTCTAATCATACGAGTTTGGATGAAATTTTTGCCGGATTTGGTTTTTTCAACCTGGTGCTCGATCTTCCATTCTTCTTTGACGGGACCGGATGACAAATGAACTAGAACCGGTACTTTTTTACGTGTTCTATCCAGAACAATACAATTTGATTTATCCGTATCAACGCTTCCCTGAAGAGTATTCAAAGAGCAATTATCATATCCCTCAACCGGAACTGCATTACCTTGGATATCAATTTTGAATCCTCCAGCTATTACAATTTCGGGTGCATTATCATTTAAAGTCTCGTCATAGGCAGCATCAACTACATCGCAAGCAGTAAGAGTAAGTGACGATGCCACAGCAAGACACAATAAAGAAAATCTGTTTTTGAGCATATTTGAGACCTTTTATAAAAATAAAATAACAGGAGAATTGTATCATTAACAGTCTAGTTCTAACGACTACCACTTTTAAGTATGTATTGAGCCAGTTTTATATTCAGGCACACCATATTGCACTCTAGGGAAGGTGCGAATAAGCAGGTCATTTCTTCCCAAGCTGACTCGCTGATTAAAATTTCGCGGATCTGGGCCGATTTTTTTCCCGCAAACACATCGAATCAGCCTATTTAGGCTATTT
>NZ_JBJHHG010000055.1:0-3344 GCF_045257065.1 Enterobacter sp. PP-008-ECC_S150
CGTCTGGCTGACCATGCGCAGCATCCCTTTCGTGCGCTGGCTCATGGCTGAGGACAGCTTCCGGTCGTGGTCGAGGATGGCGGCGCTGATTCTCTTCTCGCTTTCGCTCAGTTCCGCTCTGACAGACTTCTCGTGCTCGCTGAATGCGGCTTTCAGCATCTCGCCGGTAGTCTGCTGCTGCGCTTTCGATTTCTGCTCTAAGTCCTTCGCCAGCGTTAAAAGACTGTTCATAGATGGCTCCCTTCAGTCGGATGTTTCGCCCCCCGTCCGGGTCGGCAATGCTGATGCTGCTTTTTGTGGTGCGCACCACCTCAAAACCTGCGCTTTCCAGCGCCTCAGTGACGTCCTGACGCGTTTTCAGCTCCCCGGATGAGGCAAGGGCAAGCAGGCCGCTCGTAATCGCCTGGGCGGCTTCCTGCTTCGCTTCCGGCAGCGCGGAAGGCGAGACCAGCACCCGCCGGTTCTCCGGCGCGTTCGGGTCATGCAGCCCCAGCCTGCCGTTCACTATGGTCTGCCAGGCATCGATGCGCGGACGGTCGGCGCGGTCGTAATACGGCTGTAGCCGCTTGCCGGTCAGAAGCTCCGTGTTCGGGATCAGGAAGTTCAGCTCCAGCCGCCCCTTGTCCCGGTGCTCAACCCACAGCACGCTGTACTGGTCTTTATCGAGTCCGGGCATCAGAACCCGCTCGAAACTCGCCATCAGCTTTTCGCGCTGGCCGGGCGGTAAATCCTGTTCGGCAAAAGACAGAACGCCGGAAGTGTACTTTTTGGCGTAGGGCGAGGCGTCGATAAGCTCCCGGACTTCATCCGGCTTCCCCTGCAGAACGCTGGCGCCGTCGCGCTGGCGATCTTTACCCAGCAGATAATCGACCGGCCCGCCGCCGCCGCCGCGCCCCCGAGGATGAAACTTAACGATCATCATCAGCACCCTTTTCCAGTACGGCATGCCGCAACCGCTCGAGTCCGGCATCGATGGCCATCAGCGCGGCGACAATCTGCACGCGGTCGTGTCCGCTTCCACCACCGGCGTTAACCTGGCGGGCAATCTGGTTAAGGTTGTTCCCCATGCCGGCAAGCTGACGAAGCAGCGCCGGCGAGATCGACGGAAGTTTGCCGGCGCGTGCGGGCTTCTCGTCCAGGCACGTCTGCCGCATCCAGGCCGCGAGTTGCTTACCCTCGCAGCGCTCCAGCAGACGCCGGTGCTCGTCCTCAGTCACCCACATGGTGAGCATTTTGCTGCGTTTGTCTGCCAATCCGGCCTCCTGATAACGCCGGGACGGACGGGAAATCTTTTCCCGGTCGGCACGGTGTTGGACAAGCCGCAGGCGCGGCAGTGGTTTTAGCGGGTTTCGGGGCGCAGCCCTGAACCAGTCACGTAGCGCTAGCGGAGTGTATACTGGCTAAACATGTTATGACGGAGTGGCAATTTATGAAAGTGCTTCATGTGACAGGGGAAAAATGCGGCTGCCGGGCGTAAGTGCAAAATGCAGGTGGTGATGAAATGACGCCTCCTCGCTCACTCGGTCGCTACGCTCCTGCCGTGAGACTGCGGCGGGCGTTACCAGCTCACAGATTACGGGATAAGCAAATGCCGCTCGAAGCAGGAAAGGCCAAGAAAAGGATGCGGAGTTGCCGTTTTTCCATAGGCTCCGCCCCCCTGACGAGTATCACGAAAATGACGCTCAAATCAGCGGTGGCGAAACCCGATGCGGCTTAAAGATACCAGGCGTTTCCCCCTGGTGGCTCCCTCGTGCTCCCCCGCATTCCTGCCTTTCGGTTTACCGGTGTCATTCCGCTGTTATGGCCGCGGTTTCTCATTCCACGCCTGAAACTCGGTTCCGGGTAGGCAGTTCGCTCCAGGATGGACTGTATGCACGAACCCCCCGTTCAGTCCGACTACCACGCCCGTTCCGGTAACTATCAACTTGAGTCCAACCCGGAAAGACACGACAAATCGCCAGTGGCGGTAGCCATTGGTAACTGGGTTCACGGAGCAGAGATTGTAGAGAATGCCTACAGAGTTCTTGAAGTGAAAGCCTGAGTGCGGCTACACTGAAAGGACAGTTTAGGTATCTGCGCTCCGTGAAAGCCAGTTACCATCGGAACAAAGAGTTGGTAGCTCTGAATTCCGGCAAACGAACCACCGTTGGTAGCGGTGGTTTTTTTGTTTACAGGGAAAAAGATTACGCGCAGAAAGAAAGGATCTCAAGGAAATCCTTTTGCTTTGGCCAATATGCTTCGGTAAAAAGTTAATGCGCAGAAGATTTTGAAAAAATATTAATAACCAAAACTCCAACGCAAATAAGGAACATTCCTGCAATTGCGGGCCAATCAAGTTTTTGACCGCTAACCAACCAACCAGCTAGGCTTATTAGTACAATTCCCGCACCAGACCAAATTGCGTAAGCAATACCGGTAGGTATATTTTCCAATGTTTGGGAAAGCAGATAAAAGGCAGCGCAATAACTTATTGCAGTTCCTACAGACGGCCACAGGCGTGTAAATCCTTCTGAATATTTCATAAAGGTGGTGCCTATGACTTCAGCCACAATAGCCCCTCCCAGGAAAATATATGTATTCATAAAAATACCTCATGTTGAAAAATTTAAATATCTTTACATAACAACTAATTAATAGAACCCGGCTTATCATAGCGAAGGACCATGATGCTGCCACTGCGATCGTTCCAGCTCCAGCGCTTTCTGGTGCTGCACCGCCCGCTCCTGCTGCCGGTGAGTTTCTATCGCGTTCAGCCTTTCGACAACCGGCGCAGCTGCTCGCTCAAACTCTGCACCTGCCTGCTCAAGACCGTGACGCGCTCGTTCAGCGCCGCGTTCTCCCGTTGAATAAGACCAGACATCGTCCGCCATTCCGCGAAGGCGTTCTCCCACTCGTCCAGCCTTTTCGAGTAGTCCTGCTGTAGCTGCTCTAATGCGCTCAGCAACTGTTTTTCCAGCTCCGTCATGTGCTATTTCCCCGCCAGTATCATCCAGCTCGAGTCCTCTCCGAACTGTCCCGCTTCCGGGTTCACCCTCACGCAGCGGCGTCTCTGCTCGCCGCAGGTCGAGAGCTGTACGCCGCTGTTCCTCTCTGACAGCATGGCCTGCGTGCTCTTCTGCTCCCGGATGGTCGTATAGTTCTCGAGTATCTGCTGCCCCTGCCACCACAGAATGCCCGCGCTCGACGCTATCAGCAGCGCGGAGACCAGAACGATGGTCAGCCACGTCTGGCTGACCATGCGCAGCATCCCTTTCGTGCGCTGGCTCATGGCTGAGGACAGCTTCCGGTCGTGGTCGAGGATGGCGGCGCTGATTCTCTTCTCGCTTTCGCTCAGTTCCGCTCTG
>NZ_JBJHHG010000056.1:0-2841 GCF_045257065.1 Enterobacter sp. PP-008-ECC_S150
CCTCAGCATTTTATTATGGTGATCCCCTGGGCGAAATGCGCCTGGTAAGCAGAGTTTTTGAAATGTAAGGCCTTTGAATAAGACAAAAGGCTGCCTCATCGCTAACTTTGCAACAGTGCCAATGTGGGCGTCTGGTGTTGTAGAAGTTCAGATATCGGGCGATGCCAGCGCGTGCCTCGGACACAGTCTTGTAGGCATGGAGGTAGACTTCCTCGTATTTGATCGAACGCCAGAGCCGCTCGACGAAGACATTGTCTCGCCACGCACCCTTGCCATCCATCGAGATGGCAATCTGTGACCTCTTCAGCACGGCGGTGAAGTCGATGGAGGTGAACTGCGATCCCTGGTCGGTATTGAAGATTTCCGGCCTGCCATGACGGGCAAGTGCCTCCTCCACCGCCTCGATGCAGAAGGCTGCTTCCATCGTGATCGACAACCGCCATGACAAGACCTTCCGGCTGAACCAGTCCACGACGGCGCACAGATAGACAAATCCCCGCGCCATGGGGATGTAGGTCAGGTCCATTGCCCACACCTGATTGGGCCGGGTGACTGCCAGCTTTCGTATGTGCCCTGGCGCTGGTTTCGAGGTGTTCGGGCGGCGGTAGATCGCCTTGATGCCCATCTTCTTCATCAGCGTGGCGACGTGTCGCCGCCCGGTCTCCAGACCTTCTCCTCTCAAGAGCCCTTGCAACATCCGACTTCCGGCAAAGGGGTAGTCGAGATGCAATTCGTCAATCCGGCGCATAAGGGCCAGATCGCCGTCAGACACCGGACGAGGCAGATAGTAGACGCTGCCACGGCTGAAGCCGAGAAGCTTCGCCTGGCGCACGACGGATAGCTTGTGCTCGCGGTCGATCATTTCTTTCCGCCCAGCAATCCCGCCTTGCCGAGCGCACCGGATAAAAAATCGTTCTCCAGTGTCAGTTCGCCGATTTTCGCGTGCAGCGTTTTGACATCGATGGTCGGACCCGACGGCTCCGCTTTCGTTTCATCGCCGAACACACCTGTCGCCCCCTCAAGGAGCTGGTCTTTCCATTGCTTGATCTGGTTGGCGTGCACATCGAACTGCTGGGACAACTCCACCAGCGTCTGCTCACCTCGGATGGCGGCAAGTGCCACCTTCGCCTTGAAAGCCGGGCTATGGTTCCGGCGCGGTCGTCTCGTCATGGTCTCTCCTGTTCCCGGCATCTAAGCCGAAGTCAGGCAGAAACTCCACTTATCCCCGCTGTGCAGATTTCCCGAGCCAGCTCTAAGGCGATCAGGTGCGCTGATCGAGTCTGTCGAGCACCATCGCTGCAAGTTCATCGCTGGTGTGTGCACCACTATCGAGAACACGGGTTGTGGACGGAAGCCGTTCCCTTGCGGCCAAGCATCGGGCGACATTCGCTAATCGCCACTCTCGAATCTCCGCATTCCGATTCGGGTCAGGATGCATGGTCTGGTTCGAGATCCGGTGACGCAATAGGTCCTCGTTAAGCATCAGAAAGATGTGCAGCAGCTGATCGTCGATCTGCCTTAACCCGTCGAGTATCTCAGTCAGATAGTCCGGGTGCACGAGCGTCATTGGGATGATGATGTCCTGCGAGTAATTCCTGCGAATCTCGCTGACCGCAGCGATCGTAAGTCCCCTCCACAAGGGGAGATCCTGATAGTCTCCGCTCGCTGGTATGGGGACCGTTTCTTTCACCACGAACCCGATTTCCTCAGGGTCAAAGATCAGCGATTTCGGACGCCGATCGCGCAGCCGCTCAGCGAGAGTCGTCTTTCCGGCGCCGAAAGGTCCGTTGATCCAGATTATCATTGTCGACGGCCTCTAACCGGAAGGCTCGCAAGAGCGCTGGGCGGCTTCGTGTGCTGGCACGATCGGAGTGGCTCCGAAGTGCTTCTCAAGATAGGTGACGCCGAACGTCACGATGTCCTGCGCGTCGAACAGGTAGCACTGAGCAAAGCCCACGACACCTTCTCGATGGCGACCGAGCTTCACGTAAGCATTTGCTATAGTTTCGACCGCATCCGGCTTTCCTTCGATAGCAAAGCAATCGAGAATGCCGTTTGAATCGTATTCTGATGCCGTTTTCCAGGCGACTTCACCGTTTCTTCCAAGCATCGGCATCTCATACGTCACCCATCGTTTGTTGGGGATATCCGCAACCGCCTCGGCGTAGTGCAATGCGGTAACGGAGTTTAGCGGCGCACCCAACAGCAGGGCCTTCCCGCCAAGGCGGACGAACCGCTCGACGGGCGACCCTTCCCCCAAGGCGTGACCGAGTTCGTGAGGCTCCGTCAGCGTTTCAGCTAGCGGACCAACCGCGACCATCGATGCATCGGGGTGCGCGCTGCGCCGCGCGCCGGGGGCTTGAACCAGAAATTGATTCAGCAGGCCGAACCCACGGTAAGTCCCGGCCGTTGCGGGATCGAACGGCGGCCAGGTACGGCGGGCTTTGTCATCCAACCGAGCGCCATTCAGAGTCTCCTCGTAGGGTGATCGGTCCCACGACGCGTATCCCATCACAGTGCCAGTCGGCCCAACCGCGGAGCGTAACGCGGCAACGACCGTCTCCGCTCCTCCTTCGACCGGACCAATCGCTTTAAGTGAGGCATGCACCATCAACAGGTCACCGGTTTGGACTCCTAATTTTCGAATTGCCTCCGTTATTGCCTTCCGCGTATGCATCGCGATATCTCCTCTAAACTGCAAAACACTATACCTATCGAGAGGCACTGTTGCAAATAGTCGGTGGTGATAAACTTATCATCCCCTTTTGCTGATGGAGCTGCACATGAACCCATTCAAAGGCCGGCATTTTCAGCGTGACATCATTCTGTGGGCCGTACGCT
>NZ_JBJHHG010000057.1:0-2632 GCF_045257065.1 Enterobacter sp. PP-008-ECC_S150
CCCGGAACCCGCCAGAAACGCTCCTGTTAAATTTTAACGGCATGCATGACTATGCACCAGAATGACGGCATGCTCTTTTCACGCAAAAATCATCACCAGACGGGGAAAATCACCAGTGACCAGACAGGAATCCGCCGCCCTCAACATGGCCAAATTTATCCGCTCACAGACACTCCTCCTCCTCGAGCGGCTCGAACAGATGGATCTGGATGAGGCTGCCGGCTGCTGTGAGCACCTGCACGATCAGGCCGAAGCACTTTACACCATGCTGAACGCACAGACAGGCGAGGAAGATGCGTGAAAATCGGTGAACGGGTGCGCAATTCAGTGCGCGGCCGTGAGGCGATGGCGGGGTGTCGGGGCGCAGCCCTGACCTGGGTATTTGTGATGCCGGCGCGTGCGCGGTATTACAAATACACATCCTGTCCTGAGTGGTTCCCCGGGAACAGGCAAAAAAAAACCGGGGAGCTGCCCGGAAGGTAAGTCAAGTTAGATTAGATTACTTTCACTCATCCATAACAGCATCATGCAACGACGACCATCGTCCGTGACGGCCGCCTCGTTTAAGTATGGACAGAAATACAGAAAATGCTCAGGACGAAATGTAATGAATGCGAACGGATTCAAGAAATTCGAGCATGACCGTCCTTACGGCCGGTTCAGTTTCAGACAAAATCTGCCGGTATGCATCCAGCATCATGACTCCGGCATCCCCCCGGCACGCCGGAGCCAGCCCGAAACAACAGACACAAACAGGTGTCGCTCATCATCAAGAGTCATCAGGTCTCCGGAAGAAAAACCAAACATGGCTTACCTCCTGTTAACGGCAACGCAGAAGAAAGGTTTACAGGGTAGCGGGCAGGAAAATAAAAAAATTGCAGTCAGCCCGGAACGGCTGCTGAACCGGTACAGGCGGGTTCCGGGCGCAGCGCCGGACCAGTCACTCAGCGCTAGCGGAGTGTATACTGGCTAAAATGTAACACCGCAGTAACGCATAGCATAACTGCTACATAAGACAGGCGCAGAAAATGAAAGAAAACGCGTCAGGAGAAAATGTAATACAGGATATATTCCGCTTCCTCGCTCACTCACTCGCTGCGCTCGGTCGTTCGGCTGCGGCGAGCGGTACGGGCTTACGGGTGGAGCAGAAATTTCCTAGGGGATGCCAGCTAGGGGATGCCAGGAAGATACTTAGCGAAGAAGGCATAAGGCCGCGCCGAAGCCGTTTTTCCATAGGCTCCGCCCCCCTGACGAGCATCACGAAATCTGACGCTCAAATCAGTGGTGGCGAAACCCGATGCGGCTTAAAGATACCAGGCGTTTCCCCCTGATGGCTCCCTCGTGCTCCCCCGCATTCCTGCCTTTCGGTTTACCGGTGTCACTCCGCTGTTATGGCCGCGGTTTCTCATTCCACGCCTGACACTCGGTTCCGGGAAGGCAGTTCGCTCCAGGATGGACTGTATGCACGAACCCCCCGTTCAGTCCGACTGCTGCGCCTTATCCGGTAACTATCGTCTTGAGTCCAACCCGGAAAGACACGTAAAAACGCCACTGGCAGCGGCCACTGGTAAGGGGTATACAAGATTACTGGTGCAGAGTTCTTGAAGTTGACGCCTGACTGCGGCTACACTAGAAGGACAAATTTGGTGGCAGCGGTCTTGTACACCCTGTTACCACGGTTCAGAAACTTGCCGGTTTGCTGAACCTTCGAAAAACCACCTTGCCGGGTGGTTTTTTCGTTTACAGGGCAAGAGATTACGCGCGAAAAAAAAGGATCTCAAGAAGATCCTTTTATAAATTAGACATCCAACCTCACAAAGAGGAATACTTAAATCATCTTGGTATATGTATCGGTCGGATTACATCAGATATAAGCCCGCACTGCCCCCTCCCCGCCAGACACCACACTTTAACCATAACACCTCGCACCTAACTCGATATGCAGCCCACCATCAAGCCTCTTTTCACATAAAAAATGACCTATAGTTAGATGGTTAGTGACCAAAACTGATATGGATAAAAGGAGCTGGCTTTGAAAAAGATTTTTGTTTCCGTGTTCGCAGCGGCAGTTGCGCTTTCAGCCCTCACCGGCTGCACGCGCACAAGCTATGCCATACACACCAATGACGGGCGCACTATTGTCAGCGACGGCAAACCTAAAGAATCAGACTCAGGCCTGCTTGGCTATACAGACGCGAATGGTGTCAAACAGCAGATCAATAAAACCGACGTTAAAGAAGTCTCCGAAATTCCGCACTGAGCATCTTCTCCGAAAAAGGCCGCTAATGTGGCCTTTTTCTTTACCTGGGGTTCTCCGCCAAAATCCCAGCAAATTGCACCACCAAAGCTAAAAGCTTCCAGGGTTGTCTAAAAAGCACAAGACATTAGAGGAAGTGCGGTTTTTATAATCAAGCCCCCCAAGAATTTACCATAACATCCGTTGCCCGCACCGCCTCAGACGCACTCAGCGCTTTTCTGACGGAACCATGACCAAAAACCACAACAAACCACCCCGGAACCCGCCAGAAACGCTCCTGTTAAATTTTAACGGCATGCATGACTATGCACCAGAATGACGGCATGCTCTTTTCACGCAAAAATCATCACCAGACGGGGAAAATCACCAGTGACC
>NZ_JBJHHG010000058.1:0-2427 GCF_045257065.1 Enterobacter sp. PP-008-ECC_S150
GCCTCAGCATTTTATTATGGTGATCCCCTGGGCGAAATGCGCCTGGTAAGCAGAGTTTTTGAAATGTAAGGCCTTTGAATAAGACAAAAGGCTGCCTCATCGCTAACTTTGCAACAGTGCCTTTAAGCGTGCATAATAAGCCCTACACAAATTGGGAGTTAGACATCATGAGCAACGCAAAAACAAAGTTAGGCATCACAAAGTACAGCATCGTGACCAACAGCAACGATTCCGTCACACTGCGCCTCATGACTGAGCATGACCTTGCGATGCTCTATGAGTGGCTAAATCGATCTCATATCGTCGAGTGGTGGGGCGGAGAAGAAGCACGCCCGACACTTGCTGACGTACAGGAACAGTACTTGCCAAGCGTTTTAGCGCAAGAGTCCGTCACTCCATACATTGCAATGCTGAATGGAGAGCCGATTGGGTATGCCCAGTCGTACGTTGCTCTTGGAAGCGGGGACGGACGGTGGGAAGAAGAAACCGATCCAGGAGTACGCGGAATAGACCAGTTACTGGCGAATGCATCACAACTGGGCAAAGGCTTGGGAACCAAGCTGGTTCGAGCTCTGGTTGAGTTGCTGTTCAATGATCCCGAGGTCACCAAGATCCAAACGGACCCGTCGCCGAGCAACTTGCGAGCGATCCGATGCTACGAGAAAGCGGGGTTTGAGAGGCAAGGTACCGTAACCACCCCATATGGTCCAGCCGTGTACATGGTTCAAACACGCCAGGCATTCGAGCGAACACGCAGTGATGCCTAACCCTTCCATCGAGGGGGACGTCCAAGGGCTGGCGCCCTTGGCCGCCCCTCATGTCAAACGTTGGGCGAACCCGGAGCCTCATTAATTGTTAGCCGTTAAAATTAAGCCCTTTACCAAACCAATACTTATTATGAAAAACACAATACATATCAACTTCGCTATTTTTTTAATAATTGCAAATATTATCTACAGCAGCGCCAGTGCATCAACAGATATCTCTACTGTTGCATCTCCATTATTTGAAGGAACTGAAGGTTGTTTTTTACTTTACGATGCATCCACAAACGCTGAAATTGCTCAATTCAATAAAGCAAAGTGTGCAACGCAAATGGCACCAGATTCAACTTTCAAGATCGCATTATCACTTATGGCATTTGATGCGGAAATAATAGATCAGAAAACCATATTCAAATGGGATAAAACCCCCAAAGGAATGGAGATCTGGAACAGCAATCATACACCAAAGACGTGGATGCAATTTTCTGTTGTTTGGGTTTCGCAAGAAATAACCCAAAAAATTGGATTAAATAAAATCAAGAATTATCTCAAAGATTTTGATTATGGAAATCAAGACTTCTCTGGAGATAAAGAAAGAAACAACGGATTAACAGAAGCATGGCTCGAAAGTAGCTTAAAAATTTCACCAGAAGAACAAATTCAATTCCTGCGTAAAATTATTAATCACAATCTCCCAGTTAAAAACTCAGCCATAGAAAACACCATAGAGAACATGTATCTACAAGATCTGGATAATAGTACAAAACTGTATGGGAAAACTGGTGCAGGATTCACAGCAAATAGAACCTTACAAAACGGATGGTTTGAAGGGTTTATTATAAGCAAATCAGGACATAAATATGTTTTTGTGTCCGCACTTACAGGAAACTTGGGGTCGAATTTAACATCAAGCATAAAAGCCAAGAAAAATGCGATCACCATTCTAAACACACTAAATTTATAAAAAATCTAATGGCAAAATCGCCCAACCCTTCAATCAAGTCGGGACGGCCAAAAGCAAGCTTTTGGCTCCCCTCGCTGGCGCTCGGCGCCCCTTATTTCAAACGTTAGACGGCAAAGTCACAGACCGCGGGATCTCTTATGACCAACTACTTTGATAGCCCCTTCAAAGGCAAGCTGCTTTCTGAGCAAGTGAAGAACCCCAATATCAAAGTTGGGCGGTACAGCTATTACTCTGGCTACTATCATGGGCACTCATTCGATGACTGCGCACGGTATCTGTTTCCGGACCGTGATGACGTTGATAAGTTGATCATCGGTAGTTTCTGCTCTATCGGGAGTGGGGCTTCCTTTATCATGGCTGGCAATCAGGGGCATCGGTACGACTGGGCATCATCTTTCCCGTTCTTTTATATGCAGGAAGAACCTGCATTCTCAAGCGCACTCGATGCCTTCCAAAAAGCAGGTAATACTGTCATTGGCAATGACGTTTGGATCGGCTCTGAGGCAATGGTCATGCCCGGAATCAAGATCGGGCACGGTGCGGTGATAGGCAGCCGCTCGTTGGTGACAAAAGATGTGGGGCACTGTTGCAAAGTTAGCGATGAGGCAGCCTTTTGTCTTATTCAAAGGCCTTACATTTCAAAAACTCTGCTTACCAGGCGCATTTCGCCCAGGGGATCACCATAATAAAATGCTGAGG
>NZ_JBJHHG010000059.1:0-2002 GCF_045257065.1 Enterobacter sp. PP-008-ECC_S150
TACCCAGATCGATACCAATAAGCGCAATGTTTTCCATGATGGTTCTCCGAATGAAAGCCTGTCCTCAGCATAGTACTGGGAAGGAGGGAGTGACCATCTCATTAAATAAAGCACGCTAAGCCGGTTGCAGCGGTCGTAGCGGCCTGAACTTGCCCGCGCCGATCTTGGCGCTGCTGCGCCAGAGGTAATCGCCGGTGAGGTTGATGTGCTCCCAACCGAGCGGCGACAGGTACTGCAACAGCGCGTCATCAACGGCATGGCCGTTGCCACGCAGCGCGTGCGCAGCCCGTTCCAGATAGACCGTGTTCCACAACACGACGGCAGCCGTTACCAGATTGAGGCCGCTAGCCCGGTAGCGCTGCTGCTCGAAACTGCGGTCGCGGATTTCACCCAGGCGGTTGAAAAACACTGCCCTGGCCAGCGCATTGCGCGCCTCGCCCTTGTTCAGGCCGGCATGCACGCGGCGGCGCAGTTCCACGCTTTGCAGCCAGTCCAGGATGAACAGCGTGCGCTCGATGCGGCCCAGCTCGCGGAGCGCCACGGCCAGGCCGTTCTGGCGTGGGTAGCTGCCGAGCTTTCGGAGCATCAGGGAGGCCGTCACCGTGCCCTGCTTGATCGAGGTGGCCAGCCGCAGGATTTCGTCCCAATGGGCGCGGACGTGCTTGATGTTGAGCGTGCCGCCGATCATGGGTTTCAGCGCGTCATAGGCGGCGTCGCCCTTCGGGATGTAGAGCTTGGTGTCGCCCAGGTCGCGGATGCGCGGCGCGAAGCGGAAGCCCAGGAGGTGCATCAGGGCGAAGACGTGATCGGTGAAGCCCGCCGTGTCGGTGTAATGCTCCTCGATCCGCAAGTCGGACTCGTGGTACAGCAGGCCGTCGAGCACGTAGGTCGAATCGCGCACGCCGACGTTCACGACCTTGGTGTGAAATGGCGCGTACTGGTCAGAAATGTGGGTGTAGAACGTCCGCCCTGGGCTGCTCCCGTATTTCGGGTTGATGTGGCCGGTGCTCTCGGCCTTGCTGCCGGTGCGGAAGTTCTGGCCGTCCGACGATGAGGTGGTGCCGTCGCCCCAGTGCTCGGCGAAGGGATGGCGGAACTGTGCGTTGACCAGATCGGCCAGCGCCGCCCCGTAGGTTTCGTCGCGGATGTGCCAGGCTTGCAGCCAAGCCAGCTTGGCGTAGGTCGTGCCGGGGCAAGACTCCGCCATCTTGGTCAGGCCCAGGTTGATCGCGTCGGCGAGGATCGTGGTCAGCAACAGGTTCTTGTCTTTGGCCGGGTCGCCCGATTTCAGATGCGCGAAATGCCGAGTGAAGCCCGTCCATTCGTCCACCTCCAGCAGCAGTTCGGTGATCTTGACGTGCGGCAGGATCATTGCCGTCTGGTCGATCAGCGCTTGGGCGGTGTCGGGTACCGCCGCGTCGAGCGGCGTGATCTTCAAGCCTGACTCGGTGATGATGGCGTCCGGCAGCTCGTTGGCCGTCGCCATACGGTTGACGGTGGCAAGCTGTGTTTCCAGCAGCGTCAGCCGGTCGTTCAGGTACCGGTTGCAGTCGGTGGCCACGGCCAGCGGCAATTCGCTGGCCTGCTTGAGGCTGGCGAATTTCGCGGGCGGCACCAGGTAGTCCTCGAAGTCCTTGAACTGGCGCGACCCCTGCACCCAGATGTCGCCGGAACGCAACGCGTTCTTCATCTCCGACAGCGCGCACAGTTCGTAGTAGCGCCGGTCGATGCCGGTGTCGGTCATGACCAGCTTCTGCCAGCGCGGCTTGATGAACTCGGTCGGCGCGTCGGCGGGCACCTTGCGGGCGTTGTCGCTGTTCATGCCGCGCAGCACCTCGATGGCGTCGAGCACGTCCTTCGCGGCGGGAGCGGCCCGCAGCTGGCACTGTTGCAAAGTTAGCGATGAGGCAGCCTTTTGTCTTATTCAAAGGCCTTACATTTCAAAAACTCTGCTTACCAGGCGCATTTCGCCCAGGGGATCACCATAATAAAATGCTGAGGC